>JBJOLT010000080.1:0-3277 GCA_046045415.1 Chloroflexota bacterium
CCCCGCCACCGGCGCCACCGGCGACGCCCGCCGCCCCGCCGAGGTCCGCGACGACCGTCTCGCCGGCGCGGGGCCCCTCGAGGAGGAGCACCTCGGCGGTCCGGGCGCCGGTGAGCGGGTCGGCCGTCCCGATCGAGACGATCCGCCCGTGCCCGAGCGCGAGGCTCGCGCCGGCCCCGTCCGCGACCGGAAGGTCCGGGAGGAGCCAGATCGCGGCGACGAGGAGACTCCCGCCGAGGAGCGCGCGGAGGTGACGACGACCGCTCACCGGCGCATCATCGCCGACGCGGCGACCCGCCCGCTCCCCCGTCGCCGCCGGGCGCCGTCAGGCGTCGAGCGCCGTCAGGCGTGGAGCGCCGCCCGGACCGTCGCGAGGAGCTCGTCGGTGACGACGAGGCCGTTCGCGACCGAGTGCCAGAGCCCGTCCCGCTCGACGAACGCGGGGAGCTCGCGGAGCGTCGCCTCCACCTCCGACCAGGCGATCCCGAGCTCGTCGAGCCGGTGGCGGACCCCGGTCCGGGCGACGATCTCGCGCGCGAGCGCGGGTCGGTTCCCCTGGATCGCCGACATGACGAGGACGCCGAGGCAGACGAGCTCGCCGTGCATGATCGTCCGCCCGGTGACGAACTCGAACGTGTACGCGAAGAAGTGCTCCGAGCCCTCCTCGAACCGGGCGTGCCCCAGGTCGTCGCACCGCTTCCCGATCTCGCGGTGGAGCTCCATCAGCCCGCGGATCCCGTCGTCGGAGCGCGCCCGGATCGGCTCGGCGAGCCGGACGAGGTCCTCCACCATCCGGAGCGAGACGGCAGCGGACTCGTCGTCCCATGCCGGGTCGTGGCCCCGGGAGACGGCGAGCTCCCAGTCCCACCGCGCGGTGTGGCAGCTGAGGATGTCGCCGATCCCGCCGCGCGTGAGGTGCTCCGGCGCCTCGCGCATCAGGTCGAAGTCCACCCAGACCATCTCCGGGATCGCGTCGCCCGAGTAGTGGACGCCGGTCTCGTCGCGGACCGCGACCATGTGGGTGAAGCACGCGTCGACGCTCGGGAGCGACGGGACCTGCCAGAGCGGGAGGCCGCGACGCCAGTGGACCCACTTCGCGGCGTCCATCGCGCTCCCGCCGCCGAGCCCGAGGATCGGCCCCGCGGGGAGCTCGGCGACGAGCCGCTCGAGATACGCCCGCTCCAGCCCCTCCACCATGACGACCGCCGCGGGCTCCACCCCGAAGTCGGGGGCGATGCTCGCCCACGGCTCCGGGTGGGCGATGACGACCGGCGGACCGTGGCGCGCGGCGAGCCGCCCGCCGATCCCCCGCGCGACCCCGCGCCCGTACGTCGTCTCGAAGAGCGCACCCATCCTCACGCACCTCCATGGAGCGCGCCGGGGTGGAGGACGGTCAGCCCCTCCGCCCGCCGGCAGCCGAGTTCGTCCCCGGCGAGCGCCGCGACCGCCCGCGCCCGCTCGTCGAGCGCGGCGACGAGCCGCGGGAGCTCGTCCGGTTCGAACTGCGCGCGGTACTCGCCCACCGCCGCCGCCTTCCGCTCCCACGTCGCGTCGATGTCGACGAGCGTGTTCGGCGTCGCGGTGTAGTAGAAGCCGACGTACCGGAGCTCCGGCCAGCCGTCGCGCTCCCAGGCCGCGTCGATCCCCGCGTCGCTGCTCCGGAGCTTCGGGAGCCCGAAGAGGATCGCCGCCTCCGCCGCGACCGAGCCGGTCTCCGTGTGGTCGCGGTGCGCCTCGTACGCGAGGAACGGGTCGGCGGTGAGGATCCCGTCGGGACGGACCTCGCGGATCGCCGCGAGGAGGTCGGCGCGGACCGCGAAGCGGTCCCACGGCCCCGCATCCGGGTGACCGAGCCGGAGCTGACGACGGACGCCGAGGATCGCGCCGGCCCGCTCCTGGTCGTCGCGGAGCGCCGCGGCGGCGGCCGCCGGGTCGAGCGAGCCGTCGACGACGCCGACGAGGTCGTCCGTGACCGTGCAGTAGACGACCTCGACCCCGGCATCGACGAGCGCGGCGACCGTCCCGCCCGCCGCGATGTCGGTGTCGTCGTAGTGCGGCTGGATCGCGAGGACCCGCCGCGCCGCGAAGAGGTCCGGGACGGGGTGACGCGACGGGACGACGAGCGGCCGCCCGGGCACGATCGCCCGGGCGCCGCCGCCGCGTGTCGCTCGACCCGTCACGAACCCGGGCGGACGACGAGGACGGTCCCGACCCGGAGCTCCGGGATCGTGATCGTCAGGAGGTCGCCGGACCGGCTCGTCGACGAGTCGAGGCTCGTCGTCGCGCCGTCGCGGACCTGGCCGACCGTCACCGAGCCGCCCGTCATCCAGGCCGGGAGCCGGATGCTCACCGAGACGTTTCGCCGGACCGACCAGACGTAGCCGCCGGGCTTGCTCCGGTATCCGAGGTCGAGGATCGGGATGACCACGGCGTCGGGCGCCGCGACGACGCCGACCTCGAGCCTGCTCGACGAGCTGGCGAGCGCCCCCGGGTCGAGGTCGCCGGTCCGGAGCCAGTCGCGGACCTCCGCAAGGGTCCCACCGAGCCGGCCCGCCTCGTCCCAGAGCTCGGGGGTCTCGGCGGCCCGGGCAGCGTCGCTGAAGATGAACCAGGTGATCCCCTTCGCGCCGTTCGCGAGCTCCGAGAAGAGCTGCGCCTGCATCTCGGCGACGGTCGGGACGCTGAGCCAGCAGGAGCGAGCCGGGATCGTCGAGTTCCCGGCCTGCGACCAGACCCACGCCGGGTTCGGCTCGACGTTCAGCTTCAGCTGCCTCGTGTAGTTCCCGGCCCATTCGACCGGCTGCCCCTGCATCATCCCGATCGCGGCGCCGGTGATCGTGCAGAGCCCGATCCCCGAGGTGTAGTGGTCCATGCTCCCGATGTCGGCCTGGGCGTTGAAGACCTGGAAGACGCGCTGGGTCGCGGTGTTCACGTACGTCGGGCGGTTCGACCGCGTCCGGCGGGTCTCGAGGTTCGAGAGCACCTCCTGCGCCGAGTGGCCGAACTCGACCTCGTCGCCGTATGCGTACGCCGCGACGACGTCCTCGTCGCCGGCCGCGATGCAGCCGCTCGACTGCCCCGGGGCGCACGGGACCGCGTCCGCGATCAGCTTGAGGCCTGCGCTCCGGGCGATCGCCGTCGTGTTCCAGTACCCCCACGAGGTGTCGATGTGGCGCTCCTTCAGCGCCGCGATGAAGGCCGGGTCGCTCCATCCGGACCCGTCGAGCCACGTCCCGATCGGGAAGAAGGGCGTGAAGAGCCGGAGCCCGGCGCTCGC
>JBJOLT010000064.1:0-6687 GCA_046045415.1 Chloroflexota bacterium
TCGACCGGCGCTTGTGGGATGCGGGGAGAGCAACTGACAGGAAACTGAGTGCCGCGGGGCCGCGGCGAAGGCTCGCCGGCCCTGTCGTGCCGGCCGGTACGCCGCCGGTGCGAGCTCCCCGTTCACCAGGGCGGCGGAGCCAGCGACGCATCGCCCGGCCGTCCGCCGGATACGAGGCACGCAGGAGGGTCGCGTGGGCGGCGACGCGGCGACGGTTCGTTCGGGTCTCGGCCACGACGATCCAGGCACCGATCGTCTCGACGGCCCAGCCTCGCTCGTGCGCGATACGAGCGGCCAGACGGACCTTTCGGTCGAGGCTCCCGAGGAGCTCCTGCACGTCCACGATCGAGGTCTTCAGCTCGACGACGATCAGCGCGCGCCGCGTCGCGTGCCACACCAGGACGTCGATGACGCCCCGCTCCCCGTAGACGGAGAAGCTCACCTCGTGCACCGCGACCCATCCGGCGAACGCTCCGACATGACGGGCGAACGTTTCGTGGAGCGCGGCGTGCGCGGCGTTCACGAGCCGGTCGAGCTCCTCGCCGCGCCATCTGATGCGAACGGCGACGGCCGCGTCGAGTGCTCGCGCGGTCGATCGGAGCGCACTCAGCCCCGCCTCGTCGAGCAGCCCGAGCTCGATGCGGCCCAGCCGCCGGCGGGAGAGGCCGGCGCGATGGGCGAGTTCGGCCTGGGTCCAGCCCCGACGGAGACGGAGCGCCCGGATCGCCGAGCCGATCGCGCGGTCGTCCACGCCGACGAGCGTGCGGCGGAGCGCTCACCCGCCGCACACCCGCCGCACACCCGCCGCTCACCGGCGATTCCGCGCGTCACGCACCGGCGTATCCTCGGCCAGTGACCGACGGCCGCGGATCCACGCGCTCCCCGAACGGCGACGTCTTCATCGTCGGCGCCGCGCGCACGCCGATCGGGCGGTTCGGGGGGTCGCTCGCGTCGGTCCCGGCGACGACGCTCGGGGCGGTCGCGATCCGGGCGGCGGTCGAGCGCGCCGGACTCCCGCTGGACGGCGCCGCGCTCCCCGGGACGCGGCCGGCCGGTCAGAGCGGGTCGCCCGCCAGCACTCGCGCCACGACGGGCGCCACGACCCGCGCCTCGACCGGCGCCACGACTCGTGCCACGACCCGCGCCACCTCCGGCGCCACGATCGACGACGTCCTCATGGGCCAGGTGCTCCAGGCCGGAGTCGGTCAGGCCCCGGCTCGCCAGGCGGCGCTCGCGGCCGGCCTCCCCCCGTCGGTCCCGGCGACGACCGTGAACCGGGTCTGCGGGTCCGGGATGAAGGCGATCCTCCTCGCGGCCCAGGCGATCCGTGCCGGGGACGCGGACGTCGTCGTCGCGGGCGGGATGGAGAGCATGGACCTCGCCCCGCACCTCCTCCCCGGGGCGCGCGCCGGCCTCCGGCTCGGGGACGGGCGCCTCGTCGACGCGGCGATCCACGACGCGCTCTGGTGCGCGATCGACGACTGCCACATGGGGACGAACGCCGAACGGGTCGCGATCGCCCGCGGGATCTCCCGGGCGGATCAGGACGCCTATGCGCTCGAGAGTCATCGGCGCGCGATCGCGGCGCAGGACGCGGGGCGGTTCGCGGATGAACTCGTCCCGGTCCTCGTGTCGGGCCCGAAGGGCGCGATGACGACGGTCGAGGCCGACGAGGGTCCGCGGCGCGACACCTCCGCCGAGGCGCTCGCGAGGCTCGCGCCCGCCTTCCCCCTCCCGGCCGACCACCCGGCGGACCATCCCGCCGACGTTCCCGCCGGTCACGAAGCACCCCGCGGCACCGTCACCGCCGGCAACGCCCCGGGCCTCTCCGACGGCGCGGCCGCGACGGTCGTCGCGAGCGAGCGGGCCGTGGAGCGGCACGGACTCCGGCCCCTCGCCCGGATCGTGGGATACGCGGAGGCCGACGTCGAGCCGCGCTGGCTCTTCCTCGCGCCGGTCGCCGGGGTCCGGCGGCTGCTGGAGCGGACCGGCCTCGCGCTCGAGTCGTTCGATCTCGTGGAGCTGAACGAGGCGTTCGCCGCGCAGGCGCTCGCCGACATCCGGGAGCTCGGGCTCGACCACGGACGGGTGAACGTCAACGGCGGCTCGATCGCCCTCGGCCACCCCGTCGGTGCGTCCGGGGCGCGGATCGTCGTGACGCTCCTCCACGAGCTCCGCCGACGGGGCGGGCGCTACGGCCTCGCGACGCTCTGCCTCGGGGGTGGTGGGTCGGTCGCGATGGCGTTCGAGCGGACCGCATGAGCCGCGACGCCGCCGACCCCGCCGTCGCCGGCCCCGACCCAGCCGACCCGGCCGACCCGGCCGACCCCGCCGACCCGGCCGACCCGGCCGACCCCGCCCCGATCGCACCCCCACGACCAGGACCACGGGCACGAGGACGAGGATGACGACGAACGACGCGACCCCCACCTTCCGGCTCTTCATCGACGGCGAGTGGGTCGACTCCGCGACCGGCCGGACCTTCGAGAGCCGCAACCCGGCCGACACCCGCGACGTCATCGGCCGGTTCCAGGCGGCCGACGCCGCCGACACCGCCCGGGCGATCCGCGCGGCCGAGCTCGCCTTCCCGGCGTGGCGCGCGACGCCGGCCCCGAAGCGCGGCGAGATCCTCTATCGCTTCGGGTCGCTCCTCGCCGAGCAGAAGGAGCGCCTCGCCCGCGCGATGACGCGCGAGATGGGCAAGGTCCTCGCCGAGGCGCGCGGCGACGTCCAGGAGGGGATCGACATCGCGTTCCTCATGGCGGGGGAGGGGCGGCGGCTCTTCGGCGACACGACCCCGTCGGAGCTCCCCGACAAGTGGGCGATGAGCGTCCGCGAGCCGATCGGCGTCGCGGGGATCGTCACCCCGTGGAACTTCCCGATCGCGATCCCGTGCTGGAAGACGATGCCGGCGCTCGTCACCGGGAACACCGTCGTGCTGAAGCCGGCCTCGGACACCCCGCACTGCGCGACGCTCCTCGTGGAGCTGATGGCCGAGGCAGGCTTCCCGCCGGGCGTCGTCAACCTCGTGACCGGGTCCGGCGAGGAGGTGGGCGACGCGCTCGTCGAGTCGCCGGACGTGCGGGTGATCTCGTTCACCGGCAGCTCTGCGAACGGGAAGCGGATCGCGGAGCGGGCCGGGCGGCGGCTGAAGCGGCTCTCGCTGGAGCTCGGCGGCAAGAACGCGATCGTCGTGATGGCCGACGCCGACCTCGACCTCGCGGCCGACGGGATCCTCTGGTCCGCCTTCGGGACGACCGGCCAGCGCTGCACCGCCTGCAGCCGCGTGATCGTCGAGGAGCGCGTCCGCGAACCCCTCCTCGAGCGGCTCGTCGACCGCGCGTCCCGGCTCCGGCTCGGGGACGGGCTCGCCGACGGCACCGACGTCGGGCCGCTCGTCAACGCGGCCGCGCGCGAGCGCGTGACCGAGTACGCGGGGGTCGCGGCGCGCGAGGGCCGGATCCTCACCGGCGGGGCGCGGGCCGACGGGCCCGGGCTCCAGCACGGTCACTTCTTCGAGCCGACGATCGTCGACGGGGTGGGGCCGATGGCGCGGATCGCGCAGGAGGAGATCTTCGGCCCGGTGCTCTCCGTCATCCCGGTCGCCGACTACGGGGCCGCGATCGCGGCGGCGAACGGGACGCGCTACGGGCTCTCCGCCTCCATCTACTCCCGCGACGTGAACGTCGCGTTCCGCGCGATGCGCGACCTCACCGCCGGGATCGTCTACGTGAACGCAGGAACGATCGGCGCCGAGACGCACCTCCCGTTCGGCGGCGTCAAGGAGACCGGGAACGGGCACCGCGAGGCGGGCCACGCGGCGCTCGACACGTTCACGGAATGGAAGTCGCTCTACGTCGACTTCAGCGGCCGGCTCCAGCGGGCGCAGATCGACAACCAGCCGGGCTGACGAAACCTCCTCACGGAACCGGCCGACCGGTCCGGACCGGACCCCGACGCAGCGGGTGGTGCGCCGGGGCAGCACCGCGGGCGCCACGCGACCGGGCGGCCCTTGCCGCGGTCCGCCGCCGACGCTACGGTCGGGCGACGTACGCAGGGGACCAGATGACGTCACGCGACCGCCGCTTCCTCGCCCTCCTCGCCGCCGGCCTCGTCGGCGTCGTGCTCGCCACCTCGACGGGTCTCCTCGCGCCGTCCGGGGAGCCCGGCGCGGCCGAGGCGCCGCCCCCGCCGCCCGCCGACCCGGATGCCGTCGCGACCTCGACGATCGAGCTCGTCGCGTCGGATTCCTCGCGCCCGTTCGCCCAGCTCGCGGCCGAGTACGAGGCCGAGCTCGCCGCCGCGATCCCGCCCGATGCGCCGGGTGCCGCCGGTCCGGAGGCCGCGCTCTCCCCTGAGGCGATCGCCGAGCGCGAGAAGAAGGCCGAGGCGAGAAGGATCCGCAAGGCCTCGCTCCCGCGGATCCGGATCGTCGCGCCGATCGGCGCCGCGAGCGATCCGACCCTCGAGAACCCGATCTCGCCCGCGGTCGCCGCACCGGCGCTCGCCTCGATCGACGGGATCGGCGAGGGGTTCGCCGGCGTGAACGGGACGCACTCGGTCACGCTCTTCCCGCCGGACGCGAACGGCGACGTGAGCGACCGCCAGATCGTCCAGGTGGCGAACGTGCGGTACGCCGTCTTCGACAAGCAGAGCGGCGAGGTCCAGCTCGGCCCGGTCGACCTCAAGGCGCTCTGGTCGGGCTTCCAGGGCCCGTGCGGGACGAACAACGACGGCGACCCGACGGTCCGCTGGGACGAGAAGGCCGGTCGCTGGGTCGTCGGCCAGTTCTCGATCTCGGGCTCGAGCACCTCGAAGCCGTACTACCAGTGCCTGGCGGTGAGCAAGACCGCCGACGCGCTCGGGGAGTGGCACCGCTACGCCTTCTCGCACACGCAGCTCCCGGACTTCCCGAAGCTGAGCATCTGGCACGACGGCTACTACGTGACCTTCTACATGTTCACGCGCTTCTTCCAGGGCTCGAAGGTCTGCGCGTACCCGCGCGACGCGATGATCTCGGGGAACGTGACGAACGTGACGTTCACGTGCTTCCAGACCTCCACCCAGTACGGGGGGCTCCTCGCAGGCGACCTCGACCGGTCGGCGAGCCCGGGCGGCGCCGAGCCGACGGCCGGCACCCCGAACGTCATCGTCGCGCTCGGGCCGACCAACGACCGGCTCGTCGCCTGGCGCTTCCGGGCGGGCGACGCGGCACCGACCGGCCCGGTCTCGATCCCCGTCGCGCCGTTCCTCCCCGCGTGCGACGGCGGTGTCTGCATCCCGCAGGCGGGGACGACGACGAAGCTCGACTCGCTCGGCGACCGCCTCGGCTACCGGTTCCCGGTCCGGTGGCGCGGGAGCGACGGGACCGCGGTCGCGGTCCACAGCGTCGCGCTCACCTCGACGAGCGGGGCGCGGACCGGCATCCGCTGGTACCAGCTGCGGATCGACGCGACGGGCGGGGCCACCGTCGTCCAGCAGGGCACGTACGCCCCGGACGACGGGCTCTGGCGCTGGATGCCGTCGATCGCCCAGGATGTCGACGGGAACGTCGCGGTGGGCTACAACGCGAGCGGGACCTCCGCCTCGCCGACGATCAGGGTCGCCGGCCGGACGGCGGGGTCCGGTGCGGCCGCGGGGGCGCTCGACGTCGCGGAGGCGACGGTCGACGCGTCGGCGGGCTCGCTCAACAGTTCGTACACGCGCTGGGGCGACTACGCGAGCATGACGCTCGACCCGAACGGCTGCACCTTCTGGCACGTGGGCGAGCACGTCGCGAGGACGCACGCGTACAAGTGGAACTCGCGGATCACGAGTTTCGCGCTGAAGGACGGCTGCACGCCCGGCACCTACTCCCGGACCGCCTCGACGATCGAGACCTCGGGCGGCTCGACGACGGTCGCCCGCGCGACCGCGACGACGGTCCGGGCGACCCTGACGTCGGGGGGCTCACCGGTCGCCGGCCGCCAGCTCGTCTTCCGGATCTTCGACCGGTACCTCGCGGCGGTCACCGACGCGACCGGCACCGCATCCGTCACCGTGACGACCCCGCGGAAGGCGGCGACGACGACCGTCACGGTGCGGTTCGGCGGGGACCGCGAGCTCCTCTCTGCGAGCGCGACCGGCCGGACGATCGTCGTCCAGTGACGACCCCGACGCACCCTCGGCGCGGCCGCTATCATGTGCGGCGCGCCGGGGCCCGTAGCTCAACGGTAGAGCGGGGGACTCTTAATCCCTAGGTTGAAGGTTCGAATCCTTCCGGGCTCACCACCCCCCTGAGGCGACCGGCGTCCGCCGCGACGACCGGGGACGCGCGACCTCGTTCCGCGGGCGCATTGCCGCCGATCCCCGACGACGCCGCCCGTAACGTCGCGCGCCCGTAACGTCGCGCGACCGGAAAACCGGTGCGCCGACGCCATCGGGTGACGGCTTCCTACGTGACGCATCGCGCCGTTATCTGCGACATTCAGCCCAGCGGTGGGATTTGGAGGAACCTCGCGGCGCGGATCGTCGCGAGGACGCCGCGGAGGGCACTGCGTGATCTGGACCCGAACGACGGCCGCCGGCCGCATGGCAGGCGACGCTCCGACGCGCCGCCGCTTCACCGTGCTCCTCCTCATCGCGAGCCTCCTCGCGTCGCTCGGCGTCGTGGCGCCCGTCTCCGTCACGCCGGCGCTCGCGGTCGCC
>JBJOLT010000066.1:0-2897 GCA_046045415.1 Chloroflexota bacterium
TCTGACGCGCGACGGGTGGAGGCCGGGCCGGGCGCGCGGGTCGGGCGGCGGGCCGCGGGTCGGGTGGCGCGCGAGGCGCGGCGCCAGCCGGCGTGAGAGGCGTTGCGCCCGACGCAACCTACGCGGTACGGCCCGGATCGTTCGTCGGGGCGCCGGCCTTGCGGCCCCTCGGGACGTTCGGGTAAGACGGCCGGGAGGCGTTCGGTCTACGCGCGAGTTTGCCACTACGTGTAGGAACCGGGTTGTCGCTCGGCAGGCAGTGTCGCGGATGGCCGTCCGGCCCGAACCCTCTCGTCGCCTCGGGCCGAGGCGTACGCCCTTGGTTGCGTCGGGTGCAACGAGCGGCCGAGGAGTGGGCGGACCTTGACACCCCGCGTCCCCGCCTCGTCCCCGCCGCGCTGCGGCACCCTCCGCCTACGGCAGGATCGCTTCGATCGCGGCCGCTGCGGAGGCCTCGGTCATCGGCCCCTGGACGACCCGATCGATCACGCCGTCGGGCCGGACGAAGAACTGCGTCGGGAGCGCGTAGACGCGGTAGAGCCTGAAGATCTCGCCGCGCAGGTCGGCCGCGACGGTGTGCCGCAGGCCGTATCGCGCCGCGTACGCGCGCACGTCGTCCTCGGACGATTCCTGGACGCTGATCGCGATGATCTCGAGACCCCGGTCGCGGTAGCGGGCGTATGCGTCGCGGATCACCGGCGTCTCCGCCTGGCACGGCGGGCACCAGCTCGCCCAGAAGTCGATCCAGACCGCCTTGCCCCGGAGAGAGGCGAGGGAGACCGCCTCGCCGTCGAGGTCCCGCAGGACGAACCTGCCGCCGTCGTCGAGCGTCGTCACGAGCTCCGGCGCGAGATCCCCGGGGCGGAGGCCCTCGGTCGGCTCGCCGACCAGGTACGGGGTCGCGGCGGGGTCGCGGAGGTCTGCGCCGAGGCCCGCCCCCGGCTTCGCCCCGGGGCCGGCTCCGTCGAGCGTCGCGATGGGAGCGGTCCCGATCGTCACGAGGACCGCCGTGACCGCGACGACGAGCAGGACGCCGAGGATCTGGCGCCAGCTGAACGGCCCGATGCCGCGGCGCCCGCGCTCGGCGGGACGGCCGTCGGCGGAGACGTCCGCACGGGTGTCGTCCGTCCCCTCCGGACCCGTCCCCTCCGGACCCGCCGCGTCAGATCCCACTGAGGAACGTGAAGTAGCGCGGAAGGAGCGCAAGGAGGTCGAAGATCATCGCGACCCCGATCGCGACGACGAGTCCGCCGCCGACGATCGCGACGGTGCGGCCGTGGCGGACGAGCGGGCGGAGGAGCGCCGACGACCGGTCGTAGAGCGCGCCGACGATCAGGAACGGGATGCCGAGGCCAAGGTTGTAGGCGACGAGGAGGAGTGCCCCCTGCGCCGCGGTCCCCGACGTCGCCGCGAGGCCGAGGATCCCACCGAGGATCGTCCCGATGCACGGCGTCCAGCCGACCGCGAAGACCGCCCCGAGGCCGAACGACGCGAGCCAGCCGTGGCGGGAGCCGACGAGCCGACCGGCGACGCGATCGAGGCGGCCGCCGCCCGCGCCTGAGAGCGCGGCATCGCCCGACCCCGCGCCGAGCGTCGACCCCGCGCCGAGACCCGACCGCGCGCCGAGGGCCGACCGCGCTCCCGGCTCGAGCGGTCGCCAGACGCGCTCGAAGCGGGCGATCGTGATCACCCCGGCGAGGTTCAGGCCGAGGAGGACGAGGAGCAGCCCGCCCGCCACCCGAAGCCCCGGCAGCCAGTCGACGAGCGGACCCGCCGCGAACGTCGCCGTCAGGCCGAGGACGGTGAAGACCGACCCGAACCCGAGGACGTAGGCGACGGCGTGGCGGAATGCGCGTCCGCGTGCCGGGGAGGCAGGCCCGTCGTCGGCCCCCGTCGGGCCGACCGTCCCGGCGGCGCTCCCCGGAGACGCGCCGCGCACGGCGACGGCGACGGCGGAGATCTGGCCGACGTAGGCCGGAACGAGCGGCAGCACGCAGGGGGAGAGGAAGCTGAGCAGGCCGGCCGCGAGGGCGACGACGATCGTGAGCTCGTTCGTTCCCATCGGGTCAGCAGGAGGGTCGCGCGTCGGAAGGGAGCGGCACGCCGTCGAGCGCCGCGGCGATGAAGTCGCGGATCCGCGGGGAGCTCGTGACCGCGTGGATCCGCTCGCGCCCGAGCTCCAGAACGGGGATCGTCAGGTGGAAGTCCCGCTCCCACGCCGGATCGGTCGTGATGTCGCGCTCGACCACGTCCGGCACGGAAAGTCCGGCCCGCCGTCGAGCGGCGAGGATCTCATCGACGGCTCCGCGCGCCTCCGCGCAGAGGCCGCAGCCGGGACGCCCGTAGAGGAAGAGCACGCTCGCCACCCGCCGATTGTAGGGCGGACGCTCCGGGGAGCCCGCCGGTGCGCGGTACCATGCGGCCACGCCCCCGTAGCTCAGTTGGATAGAGCGGCACCGTCCTAAGGTGCGCGTCGGCGGTTCGAGTCCGTCCGGGGGCGCCAGGCTCAAAGTGCATCCCTCGTGGTCGCAGCTCTGCTGCTGGAAGAACGGCAGCGCCTCTGGCCGAAGCCGGATCTCGGAGACCGTCCGGTCGTCGGTAGTGACCTCCTCGATCACCAGGTTGAGGAGGTCCTTCACCTGGTCCGGCTCCGCGGCTGCAAGCGCTGTGGGCAGGGACGCGATCACGAGGGCCACGTCGTCGAAGCTCTGAACCTTGTCGTGCTCGGGCAGCAGAGCGAGCTGGGCGCGAGCCTCGTTCGTCTGGGAGCGATACGACACCTCGTCGATGTCTCCCCACTGGAAGAGCTGGGTGAGCCGCTTGAGGCGTTGCTCAAGCTTGGAGCGCGCTTCATCTGAAAGGCCGCGAGCAGGCACTGCGAGGCGGTGCTGAAGTTC
>JBJOLT010000100.1:0-20512 GCA_046045415.1 Chloroflexota bacterium
GCGGCCCTCGTCGCGCGGCCGCTCATCGCTCGCGCTCCCGCGGGTCGAGCTGGGCGCGGAGTCCGTCGCCGATCAGGTTGACCGAGATGACGGCGAGCATGATCGCGCCGCCGGACGCGAGCGCGGTCCACGGGCTCTGGAGGAGGTACATCCGTGCGTCGGCGAGCATCGAGCCCCAGTCCGGGTCCGGCGGCTGCTGGCCGAGGCCGAGGAAGCTGAGCGCGGCGATGTCGAGGATCGCGTAGGCGAGGTCGATCGTCGACTGGACGACGACGGCGGCGACGAGGTTCGGGAGGATCTGGCGGAAGAGGATCCGCACGTCCGAATAGCCGAGGGCCCGGCACGCGTCGACGTACGCGAGACGCGCGTGGACGAGCGTCACGCTCCGGACCAGCCGGGCCATCGCCGGGACGTAGATGACGCCGAGCGCGATGACGACGGTCCCGAGCCCCCGGCCGAACGTCGCGACGACGAGGATCGCGAGGAGGAGCGCCGGGAAGGCGAGGAGCGCATCGAGGACCCGCATGATCGCGGCGTCGACGCGGCCGCCGTAGTAGCCGGCGACGAGGCCGAGCGGGATCCCGACGATCCCGCTGATCGCGACGACGACGAGCGCGCCGAGGAGCGTCGGCGCCGCGCCGTGGACGATCCGTGCCCAGACGTCGCGCCCCAGCTTGTCCGCCCCGAGGAGGAGGCCGTCCCCGGGCGCCTTCAGCGAGCGCGAGAGCTCCTGCGCGTTCGGGTCGCCCGCGAGGAGCGAGGGGAAGAACGTCATGACGAGGAGCGGGATGAAGATCGCGAGCCCGACGAGCGCCGCCCGGTTCCGGGCGAGCGGCGACCGGCGGATCCGGGCGAGGAGCCCGGGGCGGGCGGCGATGGCGACGGACGGGCTCGTCATGCGTAGCGGATCCGGGGGTCGATCACGGCATAGAGCAGGTCGGTCGCGAGGTTGAGGAGCGTGAACCCGACGGTGAGGAGGAGGACGGCGGCCTGGATCACCGGGTAGTCGCGGTTCTGGATCGCATCGGTGATCAGGCTCCCGACCCCGCCGAGCCCGAGCGTCGTCTCGACGAGGACCCCGCCGACGATGAGGAAGCCCACTTGGAGCGACGTGACGGTGAGGACCGGGATGAGCGCGTTCCGGAAGGCGTGCTTCACGAGGATCGTCCGCTCGGGGAGCCCCTTCGCGCGGGCCGCCTCGATGTAGTCGGTCGCGAGCGCCTCGAGCATCGCGCTCCGCGTCATCCGCGACGTGAGCGCGATCGTGCCGAGCGCGAGCGCGCCGGCCGGGAGGATGAGGTGACGGAGCCGGTCGAGCCCGTCGTCGCCGGACCCGAAGGCCGGGAGCCAGCCGAGCCCGACGGCGAAGACGAGGACGCCGAGCATCGCGGCGAAGTAGACGGGGACGCTGAGACCGACGAGCGCGAGGAGGCTCCCGACGTAGTCGAAGAGGGAGTCGCGCCGGCGCGCCTGGAGGATCCCGAGCGGGATCGCGATCGCGACGGCGATGACGACCGAGAGGCCGACGAGCTGGAGCGTGATCGGGAGCCGGTCGGCGATGAGGCCGACGACGTCCTGACGGAGCCGGTAGCTCTCGCCGAGGTCGCCCTGGAGCGCCCGGCCGAGCCACGCGACGTACTGGGAGATCGGGTCGCCGACGAGCCCGAACTGGACGCGGAGCGCCTCCATCGTCGCCGGGTCGACCTTCTTGCCGCCGAGGACGATGAGGACCGGGTCACCCGGCGCGAGCCGGACGAGCCCGAACGTGACGAACGAGACGAACAGGAGCACCGGCACGAGGCCGAGGAGGCGACGAAGGACGTAGCCGGTCATCTCGTTCGGGCAGCCGGTGGCCGAACGCACGAGGGCGGGCGGGACGCGATGTCCCGACCCGCCCCCATGCCTCCGATCCCGGAGCCGCTACTCCTCGATGTAGACGTTCTTGAAGAGCGACTGCCAGTACCAGAGCGAGGCCGCCTCGACCCCGCGGAGCCGCTTGCTCACCGCGAGCGGCCAGCCGGGATAGGCGGTGACGATCACCGCGGAGTCCTCGGCGATCAGCTTCTGCGCCTCGATGAGGAGCCGCGCCCGCTCCGCCTTGTCGCCCGGGATCGCGTCCTGCTGCTGGAGCAGCTGGTCGACCTGGTCGTTCTTGTAGGCGGAAGCGTTCGCGCCGCCGGCGGCGATGTTCTCCGAGCCGAAGTTCGGCCGGAGGTTGCCGGACGGATCCGGGAAGTCCGAGCCCCACGACGCGACGAGGATGTCGTAGTCGTCGTGCGGACCGAACTGGAGGGCGACCGACTCCTGGTAGGTCACCTTCCGCGCCTCGATCGTGATCCCGAGCTTGCTCATCGAGTCGATGAACGCCTCGGCGGCGCCCTTGATCGACGGGGTCGACTCGTAGTACGCGATCGTCTTGCCGTTCAGCTGGTCGGCGACGCCCGACTCGTCGAGGAGCTGCTTCGCCTTCTCGAGGTCCTGGTCGTACGCGGGGAGCTGCTCCCACGCGGACTCCCACGCGGCCTTCTCGAAGGTCCAGAGCGTCGGGTTGACGAGGGTCGCCTTCGTCTCGAGCGCCTCGGTGCCGTAGTAGAGCTGGCGGACCGCCCGCTTGTCGAACGCGTAGTTGAGCGCCTGGCGGACCTTGACGTTGTCGAAGGGGGCCGCCTGCGTGTTGAACGTGATCCACTCGCCGTAGTACGAGGGGACGAACGAGAGCTCGACGTTGTCCATCGCCTGGACCGTCGCGTACTGGTCGGACGGGACCATCGAGATCATGTAGTCGATCTCGCCGGTCTGGAGGCCGGCGACACGGGTCGTCGGCTCCGGGAGGATCTTGATCGTGATCTCGTCGAGGTACGGGCCGCCCGCGGCCTTGTTCCAGTAGTCGTCGTTCCGCGTGAGCCGCTGGTAGTCGCCGGTCTTCCACTCGGCGAACTTGAACGGGCCGGTCCCGATCGAGCCGACCTCCGGCTTGCCGTACTTGTCGCCGTTCGCCTCGACGAACGCCTTGTTGACGACGTGCGCGGCGGTCGTCGCGAGCGCGTACTCGAAGAGCGAGTCCGGCTTCGAGAGCGTGATGACCACGGTCGAGGCATCGGGCGACTGGATGTCGGCGATGCTCGCGAGCATCCACCCGACGTACGAGCCGAGCTCGGGATCGCGGGTCCGGTTCAGGCTGAAGACGACGTCCTCGACCGTCATGTCGGTCCCGTCGTGGAACTTCACGCCCTGGCGGATCTTCAGCGTGTAGGTCAGCTGGTCGTCGCTCACCGTCCACGACTCCGCGAGGTTCGGGCAGAGCTGCTGGTCGTTCTCGCAGAAGATGAGGAGCGGCTCGGTGATGCTCGACGTCGCGAGCCCCGAGACGAAGTCATAGTCGAAGGCCGGGTCGACCGAGGTCGGCTCGCCCTCGACGGCCGCGACGAGCGAGCCGCCCATCGCCGGGCCCCCGCCGGCGGCATCGGTCGGCGCGGCGGTCGCACCGCCCCCGTCGGCCGGCGACTCGGTCGCCGTCGCACCGCCGCAGGCGGCGACGACGAGCGAGAGCGTCGTGAGGAGCGCGAGGCGACGCCAGGCGCGAAGGTCCGGACTGAACATCGATCCCTCCAGCGTGTCGGTCGAACGGCGGTGGCCGGGGACGCTCCCGACCTCGACGCGGACCGGGTTCGGGCCGCGCGGAGCGGCATGGTACCGCGCCCGAGAGCGCGGCTGCGGCCCCCCGACCGCCTACCTCCCACATCGCGCGACGAGGCGCGACGGATGGGGCGGCCGCCCCGCCCCGCCCCGCCCGCGACCGGAGTAGCATCGACGGCACGGGAGACCGGAGCGACCGGACCCCGGGCAGCGAGCGGGAGCGGGACGATGTGGACGTGGAGCGAGCTCGACGAGGAGCAGGTCCGCCTCCTCGAGGAGGCGGAGCGGGAGCTCGGGGGCGACTACCTGCTCGCCTATCGCCCCGCCGATCCGGGTCGCGACCGGGCGGTCGCCCCGCGACTCACGCCCGCCGCGCTCGACGAGACGCAGCTCCGGCGCGTCCAGGAGTTCGAACGCGAGGTCGGCTGCATCGCGGTCGCGTACGAGCCGGACTGAGCCCCACCCACCCCGCCGCCCGCGGCCTCGCCGCCGGGGGCGCATCCGCTCAGCGCGCGTCGCGCGCCCGGAGCTCGTAGCGGATCAGCTCCGGGAAGGCGCGGACGATCCACGCGAGCCCGACGAGCGTGAGGATCCCGCCCGAGACGACCGAGGCCGTCGGCCCGACGACCGCGGAGACGGCGGCCGCCTCGGCATCGCCGAGCTTCGGCCCGCTCGTGACGACGAGCGTGTGGATCGACATCACGCGGCCCCGAAGCTCGTCGGGCGTCTCGAGCTGCACGATCGCGTTCCGGAGGACGGCGCTCACGACGTCGGCCGCGCCCGCGACCGCGAGGCACGCGAGCGCGAGCGGGAAGCTCGCGGTGAGGAGCCCGAACGCGACGATCGCGAGTCCCCACGCGCCGACCGCCGCGGCGATCGCCCGGCCCGGACGGACGACGCGCGACGTCCAGCCGGTGAGGAGCGCGCCGATGAGCGCGCCGACCGCTGGTGCCGCGTTCAGGAGCCCCACCCCCGCGGGACCGACCTTGAAGACGTCGAGCGCGAGCGCGGGGAAGAGCGACGTCGGGAAGCCGAAGACCATCGCGTTGAGGTCGATGACGAAGGTCCCGAGGATCGGCCGGTGGCCGCGGGCGAACCGGAGCCCCTCCGCGATCGAGCGGAGGCTCGGCCGCGGAGCGCCCGGAGCGGGCGGGAGCGGGGCGATCAGCAGGAGGGCGGCGAGCGCGGCGAGGAAGGTGACGGCGTCGACGACGTAGGCCGCGACGAGGCCGGCCGTCGCGAGGATCAGGCCGCCGACGAGCGGCCCGGCGACGCTGATCACCTGGAAGCTGAGCTGGCCGAGCGCGAGCGCGCTCGTGAGTCGCTCGCGGGGGACGAGCCGCGGGATCGCCGAGGAGCGGGCCGGCCCGTCGAGCGCCGCCAGCCCGGCCGAGACGAAGGCGACGGCGTAGAGGAGGACGAGCGGCGGCGAGGCGAGGAGGGAGAGGCCGGCGAACGCGACGCTCGTCGCCATCAGCCCGAGCTGCGTGAGGATGAGGAGCCGGCGCCGGTCGACCGCGTCCGCGATCGCCCCGCCGCCGAGCGCGAACGCGAGGATCGGGACGAGCTGGACGACCGCGAGGAGCCCCACCGCGAGCGTCGAGCCCGTGAGGACGTAGAGCTGGTACGGGAGCGCGACGGCGGTGATCTGGCGGCCGGTCCCGCTGACGATCTGGCCGATCCAGAGGAGCCGGAAGTCGCGGTCGCGCCTGAGCGGCTCGACGTCGACGAGGACGGAGCGGATCCGGCCGCGGCGCGACGGTCCGGCGGGGGGCGGGGCTCCGGACGACATCGGCGGGCGGGCTGCTGGTCGGGCTGCTGGTCGGCCGGGCGGTCGGTCGGCGGTCAGGCGCCGCGGGCCGCGTCGCTCCGCCCGAGCGAGGCGGGGCCGAACGAGTACGGGAGGATCTCGTCGAGCGTCGCCCGATGGATCCGCGCGACGGCGCCGTCGCGGAGCGAGACGGCGTAGACGGGGACGTCGAGCGTCGCGGCGAACTCCCGGAGCCGCTGTCGGCAGAGGCCGCACGACATCGGGATCTCCGCCGCCGAGCCGGTCGAGAAGGCGAGCGCGACGGCCGGCGCGTCCGTCGCGAGGCGCATCGCGTTCAGCGCGTGCATCTCGGCGTGGGTCGTCAGCGTGTAGTCGACCCCCTCGAGGTTCGCCCCGCCGTAGAGGCCCCCGTCGGCGGCGCGGACGGCGGCGCCCACCCGGTACTCCGAGTACGGAGCGTAGGCGCGATCACGCATCCGGACCGCGAGCTCGACGAGCTCGCGGTCGGCGGGGTCGAGATCGGCGGGATCGACCGGTACGGCCACCGGCGGATGATGCCAGAGCGGGCGGCTCGCCTCGCGGTCCTCCCGCTCCGAGGCGGCCGTGGCGGGCGTCAGCGGAGCCCGTGGGCGATCGCGAACGACACGAGGTCGTCCGTCGTCTCGAGGCCCAGCTTCATCCGCGCCCGGATCCGGTAGCGGGTCACCGCCTCCGGTGCGACGCCGATCGCGGCTGCGGTGCGGCCGGGCGACTCGTCGCGACCCGCGTGGATCACGACCTCGAGCTCGCGAGCCGACAGCCGGCTCACCGCGGCCGCGGCCGCGAGGCCGCTCGCGACGAAGCCCTCCACGACCGATGCGCCGAGGTAGCGGTGGCCCTCGATCGCCGCCGCGACCGCGGCGGGGAGCTCCTCCTCGATCTCCCGGGTCGTGAGATAGGCGACCGCACCGAGCTGGAGCGCCCGCGTCGAGAGGATCGCCGGCCCGATCGCGAGGACCGGTCCGTGCCGGACGAGGTCGGGGAAGCGCTCGAAGGCGGCGAGGCATTCGAGCGGGCCGAGGCGGACGACCGAAAGGTCGCGGAACGGGACGGCGGGTGCCGGGAGGTCGTCGCCGGGACCGCCTGACGCCTCGTCGACGAAGACCGAGCCGACGCCCGGGAGGGCGGCGAGCCGCGAGGCGAGCTGGTCCGCCGGGCGGTCGGACGCGGCGAGGATCGCGACGGTCGCGGGCCCGCGGACGACGGGCCACGACGGCGTCGGACGGTTCGGGGCGCGCGGGGTCATGCGCCGGGTCACGGTCACTGCACTCCTCGGTTCGGGTCGAGGCCTGTCGTGAACGGGACGACACGGACGTCGTCGAGAGCGCCACGCTACCACCGCGGGGCGGGCGCCGGGAGGTCGCCGCGCACGGCGGCGCCGGTCGGGCTAGAGGACGAAGCGCCCCGTCGGCGGCCCGTCGAGCCGCGCCGCCGCGACCGCCGCCGCGAGCCGGAGCTCGAGCACGACGTCGTCGATCCCGTCGATCGCCGCGAGGAGCGCCGTGTTGATGATCACGCCGGGGTGGTGGGCCGCGACGGGGCGGCCGCGGAGCCGGTAGCGGACGAGCGCGTCGGTCACGGCGACCCACGGCCGGCGGCGGAGGAGCTCGAACGGATCGTTCGGCGACGGACCGTGGAGCCGCCCGACGACCTCGTACGGCCCCACCTGCGCGACGAGCGGCCGGCGGGCGGTCGCAAGACGCCGGCCGGCGTTCCCGCGGGGACCGGTCGCGGCGACGAGGGCGAGCTCGGGGCGCCGGAGCTCCACCGCCGCGACCCGGACGAGCCGCCCATCGGCGAGCGCCTGGAGCGTCGCGTCGGCGAGGGGGACGACGAGCTCCTCGGCGAGCAGGTCGGAGAGACGGTCGTGCCGGAGCTCGAGGGCGCCCCGGACGATCGAGTCGGTCGCGTAGCCGGTCAGGTCGATCCGCATCGGGCCGGAGCATCGTCCGGCCCACGGTCCCGCGTCCCTGACCCGAAGGTCATCCCCCGGGCGGCGCCCGTCTGCTCAGGCGTCCCCGCGCGGCGTGCCGTCGTACGGCCCCGGCCTGCCGAGGAGGTAGCCCTGGCCGTACGGGATCCCGATCTGGGAGACGACCTCCCGCTCCGCCTCGGTCTCGATCCGCTCGGCGATGACGACCGCGCCGAGCTCGAGCGCGAAGCCGCGGAGCGCGGTGGCGAGCGCGCGACGCGCCGGGTCGAGATCGATCCCGGCGGTCAGTTCGCCGTCGAGCTTGATGAAGTCCGGCCGGAAGAGGATCACCTGGCGGAGGCTCGAGAAGCCGGCCCCGGCGTCGTCCACGGAGATCCGCGCCCCGCGATGGCGGAGGTCGTCGAGCGCGGCACCGACGCCGATCCAGTCGCGGACGATCTCGTGCTCCGTCACCTCGACGACGATCCCCGCCCAGTCGTGCCGCCCCACCCAGGCCGTCCACTGGGGGGTCAGGAGCGTCGAGGGGTGGAGGTTCACGGAGACGTACGGGCCCACCGGGCGCGGGTGGCGGAGGATCGTCTCGAGCGTCTTCAGCTCGAGGTCGACGAGGCGGCCGACGCTCGCCGCCTCGCGGAACCAGCGGTCGGGGCTCCGCTCCGGCTCGAGGTCGAAGCGGGCGAGTGCCTCGTGGCCCGCGGTCTCGCCGGACTCCAGGTCGACGATCCGCTGGTAGACGATCCGCGGCCCGGTCTCCACCGCGGAGTCGATCCGGTCCTGGACCCGCTGGCGTCGCGCGGCGAGCTTCCGCTCGCGGCGGACCCGGTCCCCCAGCTCGTCGACGACGCCGGCGACGACCTGCCCGTCGAGCCGGCCCCCGCCGCTCCCGGCCGCACGGATCGCCTCGACGACCTCGTCGAACGGCGAGCCCTTGACGACGTACGCGGCGGCCCCGGCGACGAGCATGTCGACGACCGTCTGGCGGTCGGCGTTCCCCGAGACGACGACCGAGCGGGTCGGGATCCGCCGCCGGTTCACCTCCGCGATCAGCGTCTCGCCGCCGCCCGGCATCCCGAGGTCGACGAGCGCGACCTCCGGCTGCTCGCGGACGATCAGCTCGATCCCGCTCGCGACGTCCCCGGCGGAGCCGACGAAGCGGAGCCCGGGCGTCGTGTCGATCAGCCCGCCGACGGCGGAGCGCGCGAGCGGCTCGTCGTCGATGACGACGACCCGGATGAAGCGGGTGTCGGCGCGGGAGCCCGCGCCCGCGCCGCCGTCGGGGCGCGCGAGCCCGCCGCGTCGGGCGGCGACCGGGGTGGCGACCGGGCCGGGGGTGGCGGGGCCTCGGACGCCGGGGCCGCCGACGCGGGCGCGCTCGAGGCGGTCGCGGAGGCTCACCGGGCACCGCCGAGGGACGTGCGGGCGACGATCAGCGCCTTCCTCGGACGCGAGACGACGGCACGGCGGCCGGTCGCCCCGTGGCCGTCCCGCTCGATCTGGCGGAGGATCTCGCGGTAGAGGTGGCCTGCCGCGGCGATCGAACGCCGTCCGCGGCGGAGCGCCCCGATCCCCGCGAGCCCGGCGGCGTAGTCCGCGTCGGCGAGGGCGATCTCGCGGCCGACGATCGCGCGCCGGAGCGCCGCGGGCCGGTGCGGGAGGTCGGCGAGGAACGCGAGCTTCATCTCGTCGGTCACCTCGGCGGGCGGGAAGCCCGCGGCGACGAACGTCTCGTCGGGGATGTAGGCGCGCCCGGCGCGGGCATCGGCGACGAGGTCGCGGAGGATGTTCGTCCGCTGCATCGCCGCCCCGAGGCGGCGCGCGGCGACGTCCGCCGCCCCTTCCCGCCCCGGGATGACGCCGAGCACCGCAGCCATCATCCGACCGACCGTCCCTGCCACGGCGTAACAGTAACGGTCCATGTCCACGTCCGTGGCATGCCTGACGCCGGCCCGGTCGGCCCGCATCCCGGCGCAGAAGTCGGCGACCGCGTCGCGGGGGAACGACGGGAAGCGCGCCGCGAGGTCGGCGAGGATCGGCGCGAGCTCGCCGTCCGCGGGTCCGCCCGCCGCCCACCGCTCGACGAGCTCGATCGCCGCGTCCGCACGGGGATCCCCGTGGTCGACCATGTCGTCGAGCGTGCGCATCACGAGATAGAGGCGCCGCACGTCGCGCCGGACGTCGCCGGGCAGGAGGCGCGACGCGAGGTCGAACGTTCGCGCGACGCTCGCCATGACGACCGCGGCCGTCTCGTCGAGCGCCGGCCGGCCGCTCGTCACGGCCGGGACCGTCACGCGCCCGCCTCCCCGGCGAGCGGACGGGATGTGGTGCGTCCGGGCAACGGGATCCGCCCGTCGGCGGCGTCGCGGCGGATCACGCCGTCCGTCACCTGGGCGGTGAGGAGGACGCCGGGGATCCCGCCGCCGGGATGGGTCCCGGCGCCGACGTAGTAGAGGCCGCGGACGGTCCGATCGCGGTTCGGCTGACGGAAATAGGCCGAGCGCGTGAGCGTCGGTTCGATCGCGAAGGCGTTCCCCTCCGCGGCCCAGAGCTCGCGCTCGAAGTCGGCGGGGGTGAACGCGTGCTCGACGGCGATCGAGCTCGAGAGTCCCTCGAGGCCGAAGTCGTGCTCGAGATAGCGGACGACCCGGTCGCGGAGGCGAGGGCCCTCGACCGCCCAGTCGGTCCCCGAGCGGAGGTTCGGGACCGGGAGCAGGACGTAGATCGACTCGCCGCCCGGCGCGGCCATCGCCGGCTCGGTCCGCGAGGGGGCGTGAAGGTAGAGCGAGAGGTCGTCGGGGATCCGCCGCCGGACGGTGACGTCGCGGACGAAGCCCTCGTAGTCCTTCCCGACGACGAGCGTGTGGTGGTGGAGCTTCTCGTAGCGGCGCGTCGTCCCGAGGAAGAGGAGGAAGCAGCTCATCGTGTGGCGCGGCGGCCGGAGCCGCCACGGGAGCCGGTCCGGCGTCCCGAGGAGCCGCCGCCGGGTCGTCGTCACGTCCGCGTTCGAGACGACGATGTCGGCCGGGATCGACTCCCCCGACTCGAGGCGGACCGCGCTCACCCGGCCGCCCCACGTCTCGATCCGCTCGACCCCGTTCCCGGTGAGGAGCCGTCCGCCGCCGCGCTCGATCAGCCGGACGAGGCTCTCGACGACGGCGTAGACGCCGCCGTCCGCGTACCAGACCCCGTCGGCGACCTGGAGATAGCCGAGGGCCGCGTAGACGGCGGGGACGCGCCACGGGTCGCCGCCGATGAAGAGGGAGTGGAAGTCGAACGTCTGGCGGACGTGCTCCTCCGCGAAGAACTTGCCGACGAAGCTCCGGAGCGGCCGGATCGCATCGAGGCGGAGCATCGCCGGCACGAGCGCGGCGAACGGGAGCGGCCCGAGGAAGGGCTTCCGGCCGGCGACGAGGATCGCGTCCTCGTAGATGCGGCGGGACGCCTCCATGAACTCGTCGTACCGCTCGGCGTCCGCCGTCGAGAACTTCCGGATCTCGGCGACCATCCGGTCGCGGTCGCCGGTGTAGTCGAACCAGCGCTCCTCGCCGTCCCAGTGGATCCGGTAGAAGGGGTCGAGCGGGCGGACCGTCAGCTGCTCCGCGGTCGTCGTCCCGGCGATCGCGTACAGCTCCTCGAGGAGCCACGGCATCGTGATGAGCGACGGCCCCATGTCGAACGTGTAGCCGCCGTCGACGATCTGGTAGGCGCGGCCACCCGGCTTCTCCCGCCGCTCGACGACCGTCACGTCGTAGCCCTGGGCGAGGAGACGGATCGCCGCCGACAGGCCGCCGAGGCCGGCGCCGACGACGACGGCGCGGGGGGTGGGTCGCGAGGTCATCGGAGATCTCCGTTCGAGGCGCCGCCGGCGGATCCGGCGGGGTCGGGTCGATATGGTGTCATCAGGTGGTTCGGCGTGAGGTCGCCGGGGGATGGGGCGCCGGCCGCCCAGACCGCGATCCGCAGCTGGTCGACGAGCGCCGCCGCCGCCGCCTCCGCCCGATCCTCGAGCGCGGCGAGGAGGAACGGTCGTGCGAGGCCCGCGATCCGCGCGCCGAGCGCGATCGCGATCGCGGCCTCCACCCCGTCGGCGATCCCCCCGCTCGCGATGACCGGCACGCCGGCCGGCCCGGCGACGGCGACGGCCTCGGCGACGGCGCGGGCGGTCGGCCAGCCCCAGTCGCGGAACGCCGCGGCGACGACCGCGGCCCGCTCGTCGCGGCCCCCTTCGACCGCCGCCCAGTTCGTCCCGCCCGCGCCTGCGACGTCCACCGCGGCGACGCCGGCGTCGACGAGGAGCGCGACGTCGCGCGGGTCGAGGCCGAACCCGACCTCCTTCGCGACCACCGGCCGCGGGGCGAGCCGCTCGACGACCGCGGCGATCCGCTCGGCGAGCCCGCCGAACGCGGTGTCGCCACCCGGCTGGACGGCCTCCTGGACGGGATTGAGGTGGAGGACGAGGCCGTCCGCGCCGCAGAGCTCGACGAGCCGCTCGGCGTCCGCCGGCGTCCGCCCGAGCGCGAGCTGGACGGCCCCGAGGTTCGCGAGGAGGAGCGGCGGGCGCACGGCGAGCCGATAGGTGGGGAGGAGCGAGGGGTCCGCGAGGAGCGCGCGGCCGGATCCGAGGCCCATCGCGAGGCCGGCGCTCGCCGCCGCGGCGGCGAGCCGGTCGTTCACGAGGCGGGCCCGTTCGGTCCCCCCGGTCATCGCCGAGACGAGGATCGGCGCGGCGAGCGTGACGCCGAGGAGCTCGGTCCGGAGCGAGACGTCGCCGAGGTCGCGGCCGGGGAGCGCGCGGTGGCGGAGCCGGAACGCCCGGAGGCCGGTCCCGGAGGCATGGAGGGAGCTCTCGCGCGCGGCGATCTCGAGGTGGTCGTCCTTCCGGGCGACGATCGCCGGGGCCGCGTCGGCGCCGGGGGGTGGGGTGCGCTCGTCGGTCACGTCGTCAGTCGTCGGCCGCCGCGCCGTGGCGCGATCCGCGAGCCGGCCGGTCCTCCTCCCTCGGGTCGGCAGTGGGCGGGGACGCCGGGTCGCCCGCGCCGCCGCCCGCTAGCCTACGGCACGACGCGCCGCGCGGCGATCGCCCGGCGTCCGACCCGCAGCCGCTCACGGAGGTTCCGTGCGCCCGATCCGGCGCGCCTCGCTCGCCTACGTCGTCTTCTTCGCCGCGATCGGGGCCGGCTTCCCGTACCTGCCGGTCTACTACCGCTCGCTCGGGCTCGACCTCGCCGAGATCGGGATCATGACGGCCGTCTCGGCCGCGACCCAGCTCGTCGCGTCGCCGCTCTGGGGAGCGCTCGCCGACCGCTTCCCCCGCTCGCGCCTCTCGCTCCCGGTCGCCGGGCTCGTCGCGGCGGCGGGGACCTACGCGATCGCGGGCATCCCGGCGGGGGTCCCGGTGCTCGCGGCGGTCTTCCTCCTCTCGCTCGGGATCGCCGGCGTCGGCCCGGTCCTCGACTCGCGGACCATCGAGATCCTCGGGAGCGACCGGGTCCGCTACGGCCAGCTCCGCGGCTGGGGCTCGCTCTCGTTCGTCGTCGTCGCGATGGCGGTCGGCTTCCTCATCGAGGGCGAGGGGATCGGCTCGCTCTTCATCGTCTACGGCCCCCTCTACGTCGCGACCGCCGTCGTGACGCTCGGCCTCCCCCGCTCCGGCACGGCCCGCTCGGTGAGCGTCTACCGGGGCGCGCTCGGGCTCGTCCGGTCGCGCGACGTCATCGCCTTCCTCGGGGCGGCGCTCCTCGTCTTCACCGCGCTGAACGGGGTGACCTGGTTCTACTCGATCGCGCTCGTCGACCTCGGCGGCACCGGGAGCGAGGTCGGGCTCGTCTGGGCGGTGGGCGCCCTCGTCGAGGTCCCGATCATGTTCGCGTACCCCCGGCTCCACGCCCGGTTCGGCGCGACGCGGATCCTCGTCGTCGGGGCCGTCCTCTTCGCGGTCCGGGCGCTACTCTCGGCCGTCGCGACGGAGCCGTGGCACCTCGTCGCGATCTCGCCCACCGAGGGGATCGCGTACGGCCTCTTCTTCATCGCCGGGGTGGACTTCGTCGCCCGCCGGGCGCCGCACGGCCTCGCGGCCACCGCCCAGGGCCTCTACGCCGCGACGAACGGGATCGCGGCGATCGTCGGCGCCGCGGCCGGCGGGGCGCTCGCGGGCGCCACCTCGGTCCAGCTCCTCTTCGCGGTCTGCGGGATCGTCGCGATCGGCGGCGCGGTCGCGATCGTCGCCGCGCTCCGGGTCGCGCCGGCGACCGGTCCGTCGGCGACCGGGGCGGCGGGGACCGGGCCGTCGGGACCGGCAGGGACCTAGCGGAGAGGGCGCGGGGCGAGCCGCGCGAAGGGGTTCGTCACGGGCTCCGGCCGGCTCCACGACGAGAGGTCGCGGTTCACGTAGATGACCGGGGCGTCGCGGACCTCGAGGATCCCGCCGATCACGTAGGCGATCGTCGCGTCGGTCAGCGGGACGAGCGGTCCGGCGTCGAGGAGGCGGTCCGCGACCGAGGCGTCGGGGGGCGCGTGGAGCCGCCCGAGGACCTCGTACGGCCCGACGCTCGCCTGGAGCCGCTGCCGGGTCGTCGCGACCCGCTTCGCCCGGGTCCCCCGCGGCCCGCCCCGGTCGCCGCCGATCGCGGCGAGCAGTTCGCGCCGCCTGACGACGTGGTCGCCGATCGCGAGCGACGCGAGATCCGCCAGCCCCTCGAGGACGACGTCGACGAGGAGGAGGTCCTCGCGGGCGGCGAGCGCATCGGTCAGCCGCTCCTCGACGAGCTCGAGGCGGCCGCGCGCGATGTGGTCGATCCCGAAGCCGGTGAATGGGATGAGCATCGAGGTCCTGCTGGGTGGGACGGGCCGGCCGATCGTCGCGGGCCGCGCCCGGGCCGTCCGCCACCCGAAGGTCCCGCGCGACGGCCGCGGAGGGCCCGGCGCATCCGCGCACCGGCGTATCGTTCCGGTCATGCGACGCTGGAACGGCTGGGACGACGCGGTGTCGCCGCTCGGGTGCGCGCCCGGCGGGCTCCGCACCGCGGTGGCGGGCGGATGAGCGAGCTGCTCCTCGCGCTCGACGTCGGGACGCAGAGCGCCCGGGCGATCGCCTTCGACCCGTCGGGCTCGCTCGTCGCGGGAGCGCGGATCCCGTACGAGCCGTACCACTCGCCACGGCCGGGCTGGGCCGAGCAGGACCCCGCCGTCTACTGGGAGGCGCTCGTCGCCGCCTGCCGCCGCCTCCGGGACGACGGCCTCGACCTCGCCGCCATCGGCGCGGTCTCGCTCACGACCCAGCGCTC
The DNA here is from genome assembly GCA_046045415.1 of Chloroflexota bacterium. GTDB lineage: Bacteria > Chloroflexota > Limnocylindria > Limnocylindrales > CSP1-4 > DASVZT01. The sequence goes on from JBJOLT010000100.1 coordinate 14,660, forward strand.
GACGATCGTCCTCGTCGACGAAGCGGGCGTCCCGCTCCGCCCCGCGATCGTCTGGCTCGACGCGCGGCGGACGGAGGGGATCCCGCCGCTCGGCGGCCTCACCGGGCTCGGGTTCCGGCTCGCCCGGGTCGCGGGGACGGTCGCCCGACTCAGGGCGGAGGCGGAGGTGAACTGGCTCGCCCGCCACGAGCCCGGGACGCTCGAGCGGGCACACCGGATCCTCTTCCTCTCCGGGTACCTCACCCGCCGGCTGACCGGGGAGTTCGTCGACTCGGCCGCCGCCCAGGTGGGCTACCTCCCGTTCGACTACCGGCGCCACGCGTGGTCCGGCCCGCGCGACTGGCGGTGGCGCGCCCTCCCGGTCGGACGGCACCAGCTCCCCGAGCTCGTCCCCGCGACCGGCACGCTCGGGGGCCTGACGGCCGAGGCGGCGGCGGCGACCGGGCTCCGTGCCGGGACCCCGCTCATCGCCGCGGCCGCCGACCGTGCCTGCGAGGCGCTCGGGGCGGGCGCGGCCACCCCGGACGTCGCCTGCGTCGGCTACGGGACGACGGCGACCGTCTCGACGACCCACCGGCGCTACCTCGAGACGATCCCGCTCATCCCTCCCTTCCCGGCCGCCATCCCGGGCGCCTACAACCTCGAGTGGCAGATCTACCGGGGCTTCTGGCTCGTCGAGTGGTTCCGCCGCGAGCTCGGCCATCCCGAGGTCGCACTCGCCGCGTCGGACGGGAGCCCGGGGGCGGAGGCGCTCCTCGACCGGCTCCTCGAGGCCTCGCCGCCGGGCGCGAACGGGCTCCTCCATCTCCCGACCTGGTCGCCGGGGATCCGCCATCCCGGGCCGGAGGCGCGCGGCGCCTTCGTCGGGCTCACCGACCTCCACGGCCGCGCGGACCTCTACCGGGCGATCGTCGAGGGGATCGCGTACGGGCTGCGCGAGGGGCTCGAGCGCTCGGAGCGGCGGAGCGGCATCCGCGCCGCGAGCCTCCGGATCGCGGGCGGCGGCTCGCGCGGCACGGGCATCGCCCAGCTGACGGCGGACGTCTTCGGGCGGCCGGTCGTCGTCCCGCACGTCGCCGAGACGAGCGCGCTCGGGGCGGCGATCGACGCCGCGGCGGGGATCGGGCTCCACCGCGACGCCGAGCGGGCGGCGGCCGCGATGACGCGGCCGGAGCGGACGGTCGATCCCGACCCGGAGCGGAGCGCGCGGTACGACGCGCTCTACCGGGGTGCGTTCCTCGGTCTCTACGACGCGCTCCGCCCCACCTACCGGACGATCCGCGACCTGACCGGCCATCCCCCGTAGCGGCGCTGCCGGGTGCCGGAGCCGCCGCGGGGCGGCAGGGCGCGGCGCGGGTAGACTGATCGTGAGATGACGCGCCGGATCCACCGCTTCGACCCGCCGGACCGCTTCGTCGCGGGCGCCGTCGGGCAGCCCGGCCAGCGGACCTTCTACCTGCAGGCGCGCGAGGGCGACCGCCTCGTGAGCGCAGCGTGCGAGAAGCTCCAGGTCGCGGCGCTCGCGGACCGGCTGGGGGTCCTCCTCGAGGAACTCCGCGGCCGGGGGATCGAGGTCCCCGAGGAGCCCGCCGCCGTCGACGAGGCGCCGCTCGACGAGCCGGTCGACGAGGCGTTCAGGATCGGCACGCTGACGATCTCGTGGGACACGCGGAGCGAGGAGATCATCATCGAGGCGATCGGGCCCGGACCCGACGGCCAGCCGGTCGACGACGCGGACGACGACGAGGACCCGGACGGACCGGACCTCATCCGCGTCCGGATCACGCCGACGGCCGCGCTCGGCTTCATCGCCCGTGCCCGGCGGATCGTCGCCGCGGGCCGGCCGCCCTGTCCGTGGTGCGGCCAGCCGCTCGACGCGACCGGCCACTTCTGCGCGCGGAAGAACGGCCACCGGGCGAACTGACCGTGGAGGACGAGGGCGAGGCGGTCGAGCTCCGCTTCCTCCCGCCGGGGACCCACCGGGACCGGGTCGTCGGTCTCCTCCGGGACGGCTCGCTCGAGCCGGTCGGCCGGCTCGTCGCCTCGTCGAACGTCAGCCTCCTCTGCACGGTCTCCCTCCCGGACGGGGGCGGGGGCGAGCCGCTCGTCGCCTCGTGCGTCTACAAGCCGATCCGGGGCGAGCGACCGCTCTGGGACTTCCCGGACGGGACGCTCGCCGCGCGCGAGGTCGCCGCGTACGAGGTCTCCGAGGCGAGCGGGTGGGGGCTCGTCCCGCCGACGCTCCTCCGCGACGGACCGTACGGCGAGGGGATGGTCCAGCTCTGGCTCGACGTCGACGAGGCGGCCGATCCGCTCGAGCTCGTCCGGGGGGCCGACCCCCGGCTCCGCCGCCACGCGCTCTTCGACGTCGTCGTGAACAACGCCGACCGGACCGTCGGCCACCTCCTTCCGACGGCCGACGGGAAGATCCGCGCCGTCGACCACGGCGTCTGCTTCCACGCCGAGCCGAAGCTCCGGACCGTCCTCTGGGGATGGCGCGGGAGCCCGATCGACGACGGCGAGCGCGCCGACCTCGAGGCGCTCCGTGCGGCGCTCGACGGGGCGCTCGGGACGACGCTCGCCGGCCTTCTCGCCCCCGACGAGGTCGCGGCGACGGCAGCCCGGCTCGACGAGCTCCTTGCCGGCGGGATCTTCCCGGAGCCGGATCCGGAGCGACGGGCGATCCCGTGGCCGTGGTACTGAGCGTGCCCCGACGATGACCGTCCGTCTCGGCCTGCTGACGATCGGCGCGGCGCCGCGGCCGGACCTCGCGGCCCCGATCCGCCGCCGCCTCCCCGGTGCGACGCTCGTCGAGGCGGGGGCGCTCGACGGGCTGACCGAGGGGACGCTCCCGCCGGACCGCGACGGCGGCTACCCGCTGACGACCCGACTCGCGGACGGGACGCCGGTGACGCTCGACGAAGGGACGCTCGCGCCGCTCGTCGCGGGGGCGCTCGGGCGGCTCGAGGCCGCCGGGGTCGCGGCGACGCTCCTCCTCTGTGCCGGGCCCTTCGACGGGCTCCGGGGCGGCCGACCGGTGGTCCGTCCCTTCGCGGTCGCCGTCGAGCGGCTCCGGGCCGCCGGGACGCGCCGGATCGGCGTCCTCGTCCCGGTCGCGGGCCAGGTCGCGCCGGCCGAGCGGAAGTGCCGGGCCGCCGGGCTCGACCCGGTCGTCGTCGTCGGTCGGCTCGCCGACCTCGCCGCCTCGCCGGCGGCGACGGGCGACCTCGCCCGACGGCTGGCGGAGGCCGACGGAGCGGCCGTCCCGCCCGGGGCGCTCCTCCTCGACTACGTCGGCCACGACGAGGCGCTCGTCGAGCGGCTCACCGGCCACCTCGCCGCCCTCCCGCCGCCGCTCGCCCTCCCGCTCCTCGACCTCGGGGGGCTCGGGGCGGACGCGCTCGCATCGGTCGCGGCGCGCGCGGCCCCGGACGGCGCGGGGCGCCGGGACGGCGGGACGGCGCCGGGCGGCGGCGTGTAGGGTTCCGCCATGCAGAGCGACAGGAGCGGCCACGCCGGCGCGGATCCACTCCGCGGCGTCTACAACATCGTCCCGACCCCCTTCGCCGACGACGGCTCGCTCGACGAGCACAGCCTCGGCCGGCTGATCGACTTCGTCATCGCGGCGGGCGTCGACGGCGTGACGATCCTCGGCGTCCTCGGCGAGGCGGGGAAGCTCTCCGAGGCCGAGCGGACGCGGGTGATCGAGGTGACGCTCGAGGCGGCGGCGGGCCGGGTCCCGGTCTGCGTCGGGACGACCCACGCCGCGACGGACCGGTGCATCGCGTACAGCCGCGAGGTCGAGGCGCTCGGCGGCTCGTCCGTCATGGTCTCGCCGCCGGCGCTCCCCCGCACGAACGAGCCGGCGATGCGCCGCCACTACCTTGCGGTCGCCGAGGCGATCGGGCTCCCGGTCGTCGTCCAGGACTTCCCGCCCGCCTCCGGGATCCACATGACGCCGGGGTTCATCGGCGCCCTCGCCGGCGACCACGACCGGCTCCGATGGCTGAAGCTCGAGGACGAACCGACCGCTCCGAAGACGAGCGCCGTCCTCGCGGCGAACCCGGCCGTCCGGATCTTCGGCGGCCTCGGCGGCCTCTTCATGCTCGAGGAGCTCCGCCGCGGCGCCGTCGGGACGATGACCGGGTTCGGCTTCCCGGAGATCCTCGTCGAGATCCAGCGGCGTCACGATGCCGGCGACCTCGCCGGCGCGACCGCGGTCTTCCACCGGTACCTCCCGCTCATCCGGTTCGAGAACCAGCAGGGGATCAACCTGACGCTCCGCAAGCACGTCTACCGGCTGCGAGGCGCGATCGCATCGGCGCGCCCCCGCGCCCCTTACGCGGCCCTGGACGAGACGACCCCGAGGGAGCTCGACGAGCTGCTCGAGCAGCTGGGGCTCGCGGCGACGATGACGACCCCCGGGAGGCTCCCGTCGATCCCCGGGCTCGCCCCCCGCCCCGACCGCTCCCGCTAGCGACGGCGAGGCGCGGTCCCCGTGGAGGTCGAACGCCTGATCGTCGGGGCGACCGTCGTCGCGCCGACCGGGACCGAACGACTCGACGTCGCGATCGACGGCGGACGGATCGTCGCGGTGACGGCGCCCGGCGCGGGACCGGCCGCGCGCGAGGTGCGCGATGCGACCGGGCTCCATCTCCTCCCCGGCGTCATCGACGCCCACACGCACGCCCGCGACCCCTCCAAGCTCGAGCGGGAGGACTTCGGGACGGCGACGGCGGCCGCGGCGGCCGGCGGGATCACGACGATCCTCGAGATGCCGATCTCGACCCCCTCGGTGCACGACCGCTCGACGCTCGAGGCACGGGTCGCGGCGGTCACCCCCAAGGCCTTCGTCGACTTCGGGCTCTACGCCGGCGCGGCGGACGACGACCTCCCGGGGATCCTCGAGACGGCCGCGGCGGGAGCCGTGGCGTACAAGACCTTCCGGAACACGGCACCCCCCGGCCGGGAGATCGAGTTCGTCGGCCTCTGTGCGCCCGAGCCGGCGGCCTACCGCCGCGCCCTCGAGCAGGTCGCGAGGACCGGCCTCCGCTCGGTCGTCCACGCCGAGGACGCGTCGGCGATCGCCCGCCACGCCGACGAGCTGAAGGCGGCCGGTCGCGGCGACCCCATCACCCACGCGCTCAGCCGCCCGCCCTCGGTCGAGACCGGCTCCGTCGCCGAGTGCCTCGCGCTCGCCCGGGAGGCGGGCGCGCGGATCGGGATCGCCCACTGCTCGACGCCCGACGCGGTGGACCTCGTGACGAGGGCGCGGGCGGACGGGCTCGACGCGACGGTGGAGACGTGCCCCCACTACCTCTTCCTCACCGAGGCCGCGATCGAGGAGCACGGGCCGTACGCGAAGATCAACCCCGCCCTCAGACGCCCCGAGCTCGTCGCCGGGCTCTGGGAGCGGGTCCGGCGCGGCGAGGTCGACTACATCGGCTCCGACCACTCCCCGTTCCTCGTCGAGGAGAAGGAGCCCTTCTGGGACGACATGTGGCGGGCCTCGCCCGGCGCCCCGGGCCTCGAGGCGCTCCTCCCGCTCATGCTCACCGCCGTGGCGGACGGCCGCCTGACGATCGAACGGCTCGTCGCGCTCGTGGCCGGGAACGCCGCGCGGATCTTCGGGCTCGCGACGAAGGGGGCGATCCGCGTCGGCAACGACGCCGACCTCGTCCTCGTCGACCTGGACCGGCCCGGGCGGATCGAGGTCGACCGGTGGCGCTCGAAGAGCCGGGTGACCGCCCGGATCTGGGACGGGCTCCCGGTCGCCGGGGCCGTCGTCGAGACGATCGTCCGCGGGCGGACGGTCGCCCGGGACGGGGCGATCCACGGCGAGCCGGGATGGGG
>JBJOLT010000009.1:0-8358 GCA_046045415.1 Chloroflexota bacterium
GGCGCGGGCGGCCGGGGTCGAGGCGCGCGTCGTCGGCGGCGAGGGCGGCGAGCGCGGCGCGGCGGGCGGCGCGGTGGGCGGCGCGGCGGGCGGTGACGGGACCGGGCGCCGGGGTGGGGGCCGGACGACCGCCGACGACACCCGCCGGGTCGCCGCGGCGCTCGCGGGCGAGGTGGAGCTCCTCCTCGTGGCCGGCGGCGACGGGACGGCGCGCGACGTCGCGGCGGCGATCCCCGCCGGTCTCCCGGTCCTCGGGATCCCCGCCGGCGTGAAGATCCAGTCGGGCGTCTACGCGACGAGCCCGCGCGCCGCCGGCGAGCTCGCCGCGGCCTTCCTCGCCGGCGAGCCGTCGCGACGGCGGACGACGCGCGGCGAGCTCCTCGACCTCGACGAGGCCGCGTACCGGCGCGGCGCCCTCGCGCCACGCCTCCACGGCGAGCTGACGGTCCCGGCGGAGGACCGCCGGGTCCAGGCGCGAAAGGAGCCGACCCCCGCCGGCGAGACGGCCGCGGCGGCGGCGATCGGCCGGGAGGTTGCCGCGAGCCTCGCGGACGGGACGCGGTGCCTCCTCGGTCCGGGCTCGACGGTCGCCGCGGTCGGCCGCGCCCTCGGGATCGCGCCGACGCTCGTCGGGGTCGACGTCGTCGATCTCGCCGACGGCCGCGGTTCGCTCGTCGCCGCCGACGCCGGCGAGGCCGAGCTCCTCCCGCTCCTCGCCGGCCGGCCCCTCGCCCTCGTCGTCACGCCGATCGGCGGCCAGGGCTTCATCCTCGGCCGGGGGAACCAGCAGCTCTCGCCGGCGGTCGTCCGGGCGGTCCTCGCGGCGGGTGGGCGGGAGGGCATCATCGTCGTCGCGACGCCGGCGAAGCTCGCCGCGCTCGGCGGGCGGCCGCTCCTCGTGGAGAGCGGCGACCCCGCGCTCGACCGCGAGCTCGCCGGCCACTGCCGGGTCGTCACCGGACGCGGGGAGCGGACGATCTACGCGGTGGCGGCGGGATGAGCGGAGGTGGGACGGTGGGAGCGGCGGACGGGAAGCGGGCGATCGTCACGGGGGCGGCGTCGGGGATCGGCCGGGCGACGGCGGAGCTCCTCGTCGCCGAGGGGGCGGCGGTGATCCTCGCCGACATCGACGAGGCGCGCGGCGAGGCGGTCGCCGCCGGGCTCCGGGCCGCCGGCGGCCGCGCCCGCTTCGTCCGATGCGACGTCACCTCGTCCGAGGCGTGCCGGACGGTCGTCGAGGCCGCCGTCGCCGAGTACGGCGGGCTCGACATCCTCTGCAACAACGCGGGGACGATCCGCCGCGCCGACGTCGTCGGGACGACCGAGGCGGAGTGGGCGCACGTGATGGCGGTGAACGTCACCTCGGTCTTCCTCATGAGCAAGCACGCGATCCCGGTCATCGCCGCGGGCGGCGGCGGCGCGATCGTGAACACCGGCTCCGGGTGGGGGCTGAAGGGCGGACCGATGGCGGCGAGCTACTGCGCCTCGAAGGGGGCGGTCGTCAACCTGACACGCGCGATGGCGATCGACCACGGGCCGGCGGGGATCCGGGTGAACTGCGTCTGCCCCGGCGACACGGACACCGGGATGCTCCGCGAGGAGGCGCGCCAGCTCGGCGAGAGCGAGGCGGCCTTCCTCGCCGACGCCGCCGCGCGGCCGCTCGCGCGGATCGGGCAGCCCGCCGACATCGCGCGGGCGATCCTCTTCCTCGCGACCGACGCCGCGGGCTGGGTGACCGGGACGACGCTCGTAGTCGACGGCGGCGGCCTCGCCTGACGGAGTCGATGGCCGGGGCCCCGCCGACGGCCGGGCGGCGGTCGCGCACGCGGACCGCCTTGCGGACGCTCGCGGCGCCATGAGACGCTACGCGCCCCTCGTCGTGGTGATCGAGTCGAGGACCTGACCCTGCCAGCATCGATCGACGCGCTCCGCCGAGTCCTCGAGGTCCCGCGGCTCGTCGGCGTCTTCGCCGCCTACCTCGCCTTCATCGCGGCCGAGTTCGGGACGTGGATCGCGATCCTCGTCTACGCGTACGGCGCGACCGGCCCGTTCAGCGTCGGGATCGTCGCGGTCGCCCAGCTGGTCCCGGCGGCGCTCCTCGCCCCGTTCCTCGCGACGATCACGGAGCGGCTCGCCCCGGATCGCGCCCTCTTCGTCGCCTACGGCGCGATCGGGGTGATGCTCCTCGTCGTCGGGGGCGCGATCCTCGCCGACGCCCCGCCCCTCGTCGTCTACGCGCTCGCGATCGCCCAGCACGTCACGCTCACGACGGTCCGCCCGATGCAGGCGGCGATCCTCCCGCGCCTCGTCGGCACCGCGGAGCAGCTCACCTCGGCGAACGCGCTCGCGATGATCGTCGAGGGTCTGGGCGCGATGGCGGGGCCGCTCATCGCCGGGCTCCTCCTCGCGGTCGCGAGCGCCGGGGAGGCGTACGTCGCCGCGGGGGTCGGGATCCTCGCCGGCGCCCTCCTCGTCGGCGGGGTCTCCGCTCGAGCGGCGGTCGTGCCCGGCGATGCGGGTCCGGGGGACGACGACCGGGCGGCGACACCGCGCCTCGACCTCCTCGCCGGCATCCGCGTCCTCCGGGCGAGCCCCGGGGCCACCTACCTCGCCCTTCTCGTGGGGGCCCGCCAGGTCGCCGCCGGCGCGCTCGACGTCCTCATCGTCGTCGCGGCGATCGAGCTCCTCGGGATGGGCGAGTCCGGCGCCGGCTTCCTCGATGCGTCGAACGGGCTCGGCGCGGTGATCGGCGGCGCGAGCACGCTCGCCCTCGCCGGTCGTGCCCGGATCTCGCCGTTCCTCTTCCTCGGAGCGGCGGCGTGGTGCGTCTTCCTCCTCTCGATCGCGGTCTCGCCGAGCGCGAACGGGGCGCTCATCCTCCTCGCGCTCGCCGGCGTCGGACTCTCGGTCCTCGAGGTGACGGCGCGGACGCTCCTCCAGCGGATCCTCCCGCTCGAGGCGCTCACCCCGGCCTTCGGCGTCCTCGAGGGGTTCGTCTTCGGGGGGATCGCGCTCGGCGCGCTCATCGCGGGCCCGCTCATCGGCCTCCTCGGGATCGAGACGACCCTCGGGATCTTCGCGGTCGCGATGCCGATCGCCGCCGCGCTCGTCCTCCCGACGGTGAGCCGCGGCGAGCGGAGCGCCGCCGTCCCGTTCCGCGAGATCGAGCTCCTCCGCGCCCTCCCGCTCTTCGCGCCGCTCCCCGCCGCGACGATCGAGCAGGCCGCGCTGCGCCTCGTGCCGGTCACCGTCGCGCGCGGCGAGACGGTGATCCGCGAGGGTGAGATCGGCGACCGCTTCTACGTGATCGCCGCCGGCGAGGTCCTCGTGACGAAGGAGGGTGCCGAGCTCCGCCGCCTCGGCCCCGGAGCGGGGTTCGGGGAGATCGCGCTCATCCGCGCGATCCCGCGGACGGCGAGCGTCGCCGCGACCGCGCCGACCGAGCTCCTCGCGCTCGAGCGCGACGACTTCCTCCTCGCGGTGATGCGGACCCCGGCGGCGCTCGCGGAGGCGCACCGGGTCGTCGACGGCCACCTGGAGCGCGACCGCGCGGGAGGCCCGGCCGGCCGCTGATCCACCGGGGTGCGCTCGGCGGGTCCGGGCGCGCCGAGCGCCGCGGCTACCCGGGGGTCAGACCCGGACGACGATCGACGCGAGCCGGAAGGCGGCGAGATAGAGCCGGTACGCGTCGACGACCGAGTCGGCGACGATCCGGATCGCCCGGTCGCCCACCCGCTCGATCCCCGGGACGATCGCCGCGTGATCCGCGAGCACGCCCCGGTCGAACTCCACCTCGATCGTCGTCGACGGCCGCGGGGCGAGCGACCGGAGCTCGCGGGCGGCGGCGCGCCGGACCGCCCGCTCGGCGCCCTCGCGGACGAGGGCTCGCGCCCGCTCCGGGTGGAGCGACGCGGCGGCGTGGCCGCCGGCGGCCTCCTTCACGACGACCCGCTCCGCCCACGGGAGGAGCCCCTCGACCTCCGCGGCGAGCGCGTCGTCCCCGGTGACGAGCCCGACCGGGATCCCCCACGCCCCGAGGACCGCGGCGTTCAGCCCGTACTCGCCGGTCGGGCGGCCGTCGAGCGTCGTCAGCGTCTGCGCGAACGAGTACGTGTGGGCGAGCGTCCCGCCCGGATGGCCGGCCCGCGCGTGATAGCCGACGAAGAGCGCGACGTCGAAGCGCGCCGCGCCGTCGGGGCCGATCGCGCCCGCGACCATCGACCAGGGCTTCTGGCCCTGGAGGAGCCGCGCCGCGGGATGGAGGGCGGCGGGCGGGAGGTTGTGCATGAACTCGTGGCTGTCGTTCACGAGGATCTCGGCGGCCCCGGCCGCGAGCGCCCCCTCGATCGCGGCGTTCGCCTCGCCGCACATCAGCTCGACCGCCCGGTCGTAGCCGAGCTCGCCCCGGCCGGTGGGGCCCGGATGGCCGACGCCGGCGATCCCCTCCATGTCGACGCTCACGTAGACGCGGATCGGCTGACTCATCGGCTCCCCTCGGTCCCGCGGGCTCGCTCGGTCCCGCGGGCTCCCTCGGTCCCGCGGGCTCCCTCGCTCCCGGCGCGCACGTCGGGCGGGCCCGTCCGCGCCGGCGCCCCGGTCCAGACGTGGCCGTCCGCGAAGCGCTCGGCCTTCCAGATCGGCGCGCGGGCCTTCGTCTCGTCGATCGCGTAGCGCGCCGCCTCGAAGGCGGCGTCGCGGTGCGGGGACGCCGCGACGACGAGGACGCTCGGCTCACCGAGCGGGACCTCGCCGGTCCGGTGGACGATCGCGAGCCGGACGACCCCGAACCGTGCCTCGATCTCGTCGGCGATCGCGCCGAGGATGTCGAGCGCCATCTCCTCGTGCGCCTCGTACTCCAGCGACTCGACGGAGCGACCGGCGTGGCGCGCGGCGGCCGCCTCCTGCCCTGGCGCCGGCGTCCCCGGCGTGCGCCTCGTCCGGCCGGTGAACGCGACGACCGCGCCGTCCTCGTCGCTCGCGAGCGCCTCGCCGAGCCGGTCGGCGAGGCCGGGGTCGAAGGGCTCGTCGGCGAGCTGGACGATCCGGCGGCGATCCGGTGCGGGCTCGCCCTCCCCGGAGCCGCCGCTCACCGGCGGGATGAACGAGACCTCGTCGTCGGCCTCGAGCGGGGTCCCCGGCTCCGCGTACTCCCCGTTCAGCGCGAAGCGGACCGCGACCCGGCCGGGCGCGAGGCCGGGATGGCGGGCGGCGAGCGCCGCCCACGCGTCCTCGACGGTCGCACCGCCGGGGAGCTCGAGCTCCACCGTCCGCGCGCCGACGAGCTCGCGCTGCATCGCGAAGAGCCGGACCGTCACCCGCATCGGCGCGCGCTCCCCTGCCCGCTCAGACCACGAGCCCGGCGCCGAACCAGAGCCCGGCGGCGAGGATCGTCCCGGCGCCGATCGCGCCGATGTCGATGTAGAGGAGCCCGGTCGCCGATTCCATCGACCGGGTCCGCGCCGTCTGGATCGCCGCCCAGGTGACGGCGAGGGGGAAGACGAGCCCGATGAGGAGCCGGAGCCAGACGAAGAGCGCCCACTCCCCGACGAGGGGCGAGAGCGGACCGCCACCCGTCCCGCCCCCGAGCGCCATCGAGACGGCGAAGAGAACGGCCTGTGCGACGACGACGGCGAGGAGGAGCCGCGCGACGAGGACGAGCGGCGCCTCGGGGAGCTTCGGCGTCACGAGATACCAGTGGCCGAGGAGCATCGCGCCGAGCGCCCCGCCGGTCGCGAGCGCGACGACGAGGAGCTGGACGAGCCGGACCGCGACCCCGGCGGGGTCGCCGCCCCACCCGAGCGCCGCCGCCCCGAGCGCGAGCGCCCCGGCGCCGCCGCCGACCGCCGCGAGGAGCGGGGCCCGGCCGCCGCGGAGGAGGACGATGCCGTGGAGGAGCGAGGCGACCGCGAGGACGGCGAGCGCCGTCGACCGGAGCGGCGCGAGCGACGGATCGGGCGTCACCGGGCTGCCGGCCGTCGTCGTCAGGGGGAGGGCCCCGTCGGCGAGCCACGCGAGGCCGGCGGCGACGGCGGCGACGATCGCGGTGAAGCCGAGGTAGCCCTTCGTCGCGGGGACCGGGCCGAAGCGGCCGGCGAGGACGACGGCGTACGTGCCGACGGCGAGCGCGGCGAGGACGACCCAGTTGACGAAGGCGAGGTTCTCGCCGATCCGCTGTGCGACCACGGAGCGAGTCTAGCGGTCCGGCGCCGGGAAGCGAGGAGCCCCGGCCGGCGGCCGGGGCTCCTCGTGCGATCGGTGCGGTCCCCGGGCCCCGAGGGGCCCGGGCGGTGCTACGGAAGCGCGTTCCAGTACGCGACGTTCGCCCGGAGCTGTGCCGCCCCGGGATCGGCCGACATGCCCGGGCTCCACGGGGCGGACGAGCCGCCCTCGTTGAAGGCGCCCATCGCCTGCGCGGCCTGCTTGATCGCCGACATCGAGCTTCCGCAGAAGGCGGCCTCCGCGTCGGCGATCGAGATGGACCCGGTCGGCATCGAGCCGAACTGGTAGTAGTTCAGCTTCGCCGCGAGGAGCTGCTGGATGAGCGTCATCCGTGCCTGGTCGATCGGGCTGCGCCGCTGGCCGGTCGACTTGTACGAGATGCTCGCCCAGAAGCCACCCATCAGCTGGTCCTGGCCGGCGGACGCACTCGTCGCGACCGTCCGACAGCCGCCGATCGACTGCGACGCGCCCCAGGCGGCCGCCGCGAGCGTCGGATGCGTCTGCCAGAAGCCCTGGGTCCGGGTCGTCGGCGGGATCCGGGTGTTCGTGAACGTGCACGTGACGGCGTCGCCGTACGCGAGCGTCACGCTCACGCTCGTCCCGCTCCCGCTGCTCCCGTTCGTGCACGAGTAGGCCGTCGTGTACGCGGTGATGTCGGTCCCGGTCCCGTTCGTGTCCTCGCTGACGACGTACGTGCCGGGCGCCCGCTCGAGCGGACCGCTCGTGTCGCCGCTCGACGCGTTCGCCTTGACGACGGTCCCGTCGACGAGGAGGTTGAACCGGCCCGGATCGTCCGCCGGGACGATCGTCTTGCGGACCTCGATCGTCGGGGTCCGGCCGTCGGTGTAGGTGCAGACGATGTCGTCGCCCGCGTCCGCCGTGATCGTCACGAGCGATCCGTCGGTCGCGGTGACGCCGCCGGTGCACGCGAGCCCGGTGAGGACCCAGCCCGCCGGGACGGTCTCGCGGACCGTGTACGTCCCGGGGAGGACGTTCGAGAAGGTCCGCTGGTTCGCGGCCCCGATCGTCCCGTCGCTCGTCGCGCCGGTGAGCGAGAAGGTGCTCGGCGTCAGCCCGCCCGTCGTGAAGTCGAAGGTGTCGCCCGACGTCCCGCCGGCGCGGACCTTCCGGATCGTGATGTCGGCGCAGGTGTCGAAGTCGCCGAGGACGAAGTCCTTCAGCTCCGAGGTGATCGACGAGCCGGCGGACCGGGTCTCGGCGAGGAAGCTGGAGAAGCACGGGACGTTCGACCCGAAGAGTGCCGTCAGGTCGAGGGCGCCCTCGATGAAGCCGCCCTTCGCGATCAGCCCGCCGCTGAACTTGCCGGCGTACGTCCAGGCCGGGTCGATCTCGGCGTCGTTCACGGTCGCGCAGACGTCGTACCCGGCGTAGCCCGCGTCCTCGCAGTCGCCGCCGTCGACCCCGGCCGTCGAGAGGCCGCTCCCGGTCCAGCGGTAGACGTTGATCGTGTCGACGCGGCCGCCCTTCGTGAAGGTCGCCTCGACGAGGATGTCGCCGGACGAGTGCGTCCCGTCGAAGCGGTACGTCGCGGTGTTCAGCGCGATCTCGTTCTGGAAGAACCAGAAGCCCACCTTCGCGTCGCCGTTCGTCGCGTAGCGGTCCGCCGCAAAGTAGAGCTGCGGCGTCCCGCCGGAGCCCGCGCTCGCGTCATAGGCGGCCATCGCGTGGAGCAGGTCGGTCTTGTCGGGCGGCTGCCCGACGGTCCGCCACGCCCACATCGAGACGTCGTTGATGTCCTTCGAGCCGCCGCCGGTGAAGAGCGTCAGCTCGCCCCAGTAGTCGTTGTCGGCGGTGAACGAGGTCGCATCGACCGCCGCGGTGCCGGCGTAGACGGCGTCCCAGTCCGCGCCCCCGGCCGTGTCGCCGTCCCGGTACTCGAAGCCGCCCGCGAGCGCGAGCACGACCCCGACGGCGAGCCCCGCGAGCGCCGTCCCCCCGATCGCGGCAGCGAGCCGCCGCCGCATCCGTCTCCCGTCCATCTCGTCCACTCCTTCACGGACCCGCCTGATCTCCCCGGTGGCCCCCGCTACCGGGCGCGCACCGTCTGGTGCGCTCGGGGATGGTCGGATCGTCTCGCGGTACGTTGGTACCAGCAAAGTGACGAACGGAGCAATGCCG
>JBJOLT010000062.1:0-8520 GCA_046045415.1 Chloroflexota bacterium
GGCGCGGCGGTGCGGGGCCGGCGCAGGTGCGGCGCGTTGCGCCGGGCGCAACCAAGCGCGTACGGGGGCGCGCGGAGACCGTCGCGTTGCGCCGGGCGCAACCAAGCGCGTACGGGGAGCCCCGGATGGCGACCCGGGGAGGCGTGCGGGGGGCCGCGCGGGGCGGAGGCGGGGCGACCCGACGCGATCCGACGCGCCCCGACGTGCCGCCCACGGCGATCCGGGCGTGCGGGTGGGCTGCGCGGGGCGGCCCGCGTACGACCGTGGTTGCGCTGGACGCAACCGGGGGCGGAGGCGGGGGGACCGTGCTGGCTAGGTTGCGCCGGACGCAACCGGGCGCGAAGACGGGAGGACCGTGCTGGCTAGGTTGCGCCGGACGCAACCGGGCGCGAAGGCCCAGCCGGGCCGCGACCTCAGTACTGGAAGAGGAGCTCCCGGTACTTCGGCATCGGCCACAGGTCGTCGGCCACGTGGAGCTCGAGCTCGTCGACGACCTCGCGGAGCGCCTCCTGCGCCGGGATCACCTTCGATGCGAACGCCTTCGCCTCGGCATGGACCGAGCCGGCCTTGTGGGCGGCGTGCTGCGCCTTCTCGAGCGCGTCCGTCTTCGCGACGAGCGCCTCGGTCAGGCTCGCGATCCGCGACGCGACCCCGGCGATCGGCTTCGAGGAGCCCGCCGCGCCGAGCTGCGCCAGGTAGCGGACGGCGGCCGGGAGGATCATCGTCCGCGCGATGTCGATCGCGCAGCTCGCCTCGATGTTCGTGACCTTGACGTAGCGCTCCCAGTTGATCTCCGCCCGCGCCTCGAGCTCGCGCTCGCTCAGGACGCCGAGCCGTGAGAAGACGGCCTTCGCCTTCGGGGTCGAGAGCGCCGGGAGCGCGTCGACGGTCGTCCTGTTGTTCGGGAGGCCGCGCTTCGCCGCCTCCTTGTGCCACTCCTCCGAGTAGCCGTTCCCCTCGAAGAGGACCTGCCGGTTCGCCTTCGCGACCTTCGAGAGGATCGCCTGGAGCCCGTCGAAGTCGCCGGGCGTCAGCTTCTCGATCTCGTCCGCGAGCGACTCCAGGGAGTCGGCGACCGCCGTGTTGAGGATCGTCTGCGGCCAGTAGATGGGGGCGGACGAGCCGACGGCACGGAACTCGAACTTGTTCCCGGTGAAGGCGAACGGCGAGGTCCGGTTCCGGTCGGTCGCGTCGAGCGGGAGCGCCGGGAGCGAGGTGACGCCGAGGTCGATCTCGCCGCCCTGCTTCGACTCCTTCGCCGCCCCGGCCTCGAGCTGCGCGATCACGTGCTCCAGCTGCGAGCCGAGGAAGATCGAGACGATCGCCGGCGGCGCCTCGTTCGCGCCGAGCCGGTGGTCGTTCCCCGCGTCCGCGATCGAGGCCCGGAGGAGGTCCGCGTGGACGTTCACGGCGCGGATGACGCCGATGAGGATCGTGAGGAACTGGGCGTTCGCGTGCGGGTCGCGCCCGGGGTCGAGGAGGTTCTCCCCCTCGTCGGTCGCCATCGACCAGTTGTTGTGCTTGCCCGAGCCGTTGATCCCGGCGAACGGCTTCTCGTGGATGAGCATCATCAGCCCGTGGCGCGGCGCGAGCCGGCGCATCGTGCTCATGACGAGCATGTTGTGGTCCGACCCGACCGACGTCCCCTCGTAGACCGGCGCCATCTCGAACTGGCCGGGGGCGACCTCGTTGTGGCGGGTCTTGCACGGGATCCCGAGCCGCCAGAGCTCGCGGTCGAGATCCATCATGAACGCGAGGATCCGCTCGCGGATCGAGCCGAAGTACTGGTCCTCGAGCTCCTGGCCCTTCGGGCCGAGGGCGCCGAAGAGGGTCCGGCCGGTGAGGATGAGGTCCGGCCGCTGCTCGGCGAGCCGGCGGTCGACGAGGAAGTACTCCTGCTCCGGGCCGATGCTCGTCGAGACGCGCCGCGCCGTCGTGTTCCCGAACCAGCGGAGGATCCGGAGCGCCTGCTTCCCGAGCGCCTCCTGGCTCCGGAGGAGCGGGATCTTGTGGTCGAGCGCCTCGCCGGTGTACGAGACGTACGCGGTGGGGATCGTGAGCGTGACGCCGTTCGGCTCGACCTGGAGGAAGATCGGGCTCGTGACGTCCCACGCGGTGTAGCCGCGCGCCTCGAAGGTGGCGCGGATCCCGCCGGAGGGGAAGGAGCTCGCGTCCGGCTCGCCCTGGAGGAGGTTCTTCCCGGAGAAGCTCGCGACGGTCCGCGCCTCGCCGGCCGGCGAGAGGAACGAGTCGTGCTTCTCGGCCGTGGAGCCGGTCATCGGGACGAACCAGTGGGTGTAGTGGGTCGCGCCGTGCGACATCGCCCACTCCTTCACCCCGTGGGCGACGGCGTCGACGATCGCGGGGTCGAACGGCTCGTGACCGTCGATCGTCCGGCGGAGCTTCTCGAAGATCGGGCGCGCGAGGTACTGGCGCTGGGCCTCCTCGCCGAAGACGTACGTGCCGTAGATGTCGGCACCGGCGTGCTCGAGGTACGACTGCGTCGAGCTGACGCGGGTCGCGGCGATCGCGGCGATCGCGGTCTGGCGGGCGGTCATCGGGCTCCTTTCTCGCCGGCGGCCGGCCGGCACGGGCGCTGTGGCTCGATCGATGTGGCGGGCCGGGCGGCCCTAGAAGGCCTCGAGATAGCGGTCGATCTCCCACTGGGAGACGTGGAGTCGGAAGGCGTCCCACTCGGCGCGCTTCGCGTCGAGGAAGTGGCTGTAGACGTGCTCGCCGAGCGCCTCGCGGATCACCGGGTCGCGCTCGAGCTCGTCGAGCGCCTCCCCGAGCGAGCCGGGCATCTCGGCGATGCCCTGCTCCGCGAGCCGGGCGGCATCCATCTCGAAGAGGCTCTCCTCGACCGGCGGCGGGAGCCGGAGCCCCCGCTCGACGCCGTCCAGCCCGGCCGCGGTGATGACCGCGAAGGCGAGGTACGGGTTCGAGGCGGGGTCCGGGCAGCGGACCTCGGCCCGCGTCCCCTCCACCGACTTGCCCGGCGAGACCTTCGGGACGCGGATGAGGGCGGAGCGGTTCGTCCGGCCCCACGTGAGGTAGGTGGGCGCCTCGTAGCCCGGCGTGAGCCGCTTGTAGGAGTTGACGAGCGGCGCGACGATCGCGCTCATCCCCCGGGCGTGCGCGAGGACGCCGGCCATGAACGACTGGCCGACCTCCGAGAGGCCGTACGGGTCCGATGCGTCCGCGAAGGCGTTCCGCCCCGCCTCGACGGAGTAGAGGCTGACGTGCGTGTGCATCCCGGAGCCGTTCACCCCGAAGATCGGCTTCGGCATGAAGGTGGCGTAGAGACCGTGCGCCTGGGCGATCGCCTTGAGCGTGAACTTGAAGGTCACCGCGTTGTCCGCGGTCCGGAGCGCGTCGGAGTACTCGAAGTCGATCTCGTGCTGGCCGATCGCGACCTCGTGGTGGGCCGCCTCGACGCTGATCCCGAACGCCTCGAGGGCGTCGATCATGTCCTGGCGGATCTCGCCGGCGAGGTCCGTGCTGTAGTCGAAGTAGCCGGCCGCATCGTGCGGGAGGGGGAGGATCCCGCCGTCCTCGTCGCGCCGGAAGAGGAAGAACTCCAGCTCCGGGCCGGTGTTGACGACGTACCCGAGCCGCGCCGCCCGCTCGGTCGCCCGGCGGAGGACGCCCCGCGGGTCCCCGACGAAGCGCTCGCCGGACGGGGTGTAGACGTCGCAGATGACCCGGGCCGTCCCGCGCGGGCCGCTGCCCGGCTGCCACGGGATCTCGGCGAAGGTCGCCATGTCCGGCATCAGGTACTGGTCGCTCTCGGCGATCCGGGCGAACCCCTCCACCGACGAGCCGTCGAACCAGGTCCCATGGGCGACCGAGTCGTAGAGGCGTCCGATCGGGATCGTCACCGCCTTGACGATCCCCATGATGTCGGTGAACTGGAGCTGGACGAAGCGGATCCCCCGCGCCTCGGCGCTCCGGATCCGTTCGATCGCGTCGGGTGCCGCCGCGACCGCCATCCCGGGACCTCCACGTCTTGTGCGTTCGGCACCATCCGAGCGGCATCGACCTGCCGCGCGGGCACCGATCGGTGGAGTCTAGCGGAGGCGGATCGGCGTCGGCCCGGGGTCAGACACCCGGTGCTTGTTCGTTTTGCACAATCCTGACCGCGACGGCCAGCGCGAGACGGAGCTCCGGATCGCGGAGATCCCAGCCGGAGACCGCCTCGATCCGCCGGATTCGGTAGGCGACCGTGTTCCGATGGACGCCGAGCGCCGCGGCCACCCCGGTCCCCGCCTCGCCCTCGAGGACGGCGCGGAGCGTCGCCAGCCGGTCGCGGACGGCCGCCGGCCGGCCGGAGAGGAGCGGGGCGAGGAGCGACCGCGCCTGCTGCGCGGCGTCCGGGGCCTCGTGCAGTCTGCCCAACAGCCGGTAGACGGGGAGACGGTCGCTCCGCGCCACCCGCGGCCGCTCGGGCGGCGGATACCGTTCGACCGCCTCGAGCGTCGCCCGCGCGTCCGCCTCCGCGGCGGGCCGGCCGGACGCGTCGTCGAAGGTGCGGGAGACCGCGACCGGTCGGTCGAGCAGCGAGCCGATCCGCTCCGCGATCGCGGCGGCGCCCGGGTCGTCCGCCGCCGGCGCGACGACGGCTCGGAGCTCGAGGCTCGCCGCATCCCCGCGGAGGACGAGCCGGTCGGGCTCGGCGAGGAGCCGGACCTCGCGGCGGAGGCGCTCCAGCGTCTCCGGCCGCTCCTCGGGCAACCCCCCGCCGCGCTGCCGGGCGAGGAGGACGACCCACGGCGGGCCGGCGGCCGGCAGGACCTCCCGCGCTCGGGTCCCGGGCTCGCCGGGGAGCGGCGCCGCGCCGAGCGCGAGGGCGACGACCGTGGCGATCCGCTCGAGCGCGACGCGCTCGCGCTCCCGGATCGGCTCGTCGCCGAGGAGGACGATCGCGCCCGCCGGCCGGCCGTCGGGGCCCGGGAGCGGGAAGCGGAGCGGGGCGGCGGCGGGGCGGGCATGGTACGCGGCGACGGCCGCGGCACCGGCGGCGAGGGCCTCGGGGCGATCGCCCGGCGCATGGATCGCGAGGGGTTCGCCGCGCCGGCGCTCGATCGCCACCGGGCGCCCGACGAAGCCGGCGATCGACGCCGCGATCGCGTCCGCCCCCCGGCCCGCGAGGACGTGCGCCTCGATCGACCGCTCGAGCGAGCCCGCCTGACGGTCGAGCTCCGCCCGGCGGTTCACGAGGTAGGCGATCGCGCTCCGCTCGAGCGCCGACGGATCCCCCGCCGGGCTCGCGACGGCCGGGACCCCGAGGGCGGCGAGGGCGGCTCGGAGCGCGACGGCCGGCGTCCCGGGCCGCTCCGCATCCTCCCCGACGACGATGACCCCGGCGACGCCGCTCTCGGCGAGACCGGCGGAGAGCCGCTCCAGATCGGCCGGCGACGGCGCGACGACCGGGACCGCCCCGGCGGGGACGATCGCGAGGTCGCCCGCCTCGAGTGCGTCGAACGCGGGGACCCGTGGCTTCATCACCCGGACCCAGCCGATCGGGCGCGCCGACGGGCCCGACCCGGCTCCCGGCGCGGCACCCGCCCCCGGGGCGGCACCCGCCCCGGCCGCGGCACCCGCCCCCGCCGCGAGGCCGCCGGGATCGGTCCCCGGGAGGACCGCGCGGCAGAGCTCGGCGAAGGTCGCCACGGCGTCAGCCGCGCGCCCGGACGAGGTCGTCGAGCAGCCGTCCGAACTCGCGGTCGAAGTCCACGTACCGGTCGGAGCGCCCGACGAGCGCGAGACCGCCGGCGTCGAGACGCGCCCAGACCCGACGGCGCGGCAGGTGGAACGTGACGAGGATCCCCGAGATGAGCGCGGCGAACGCGAGCCAGACGAAGCCCTGGCCGGGATCGCGCTTCGCGATGAGGAGCGTGTAGGCGGCCACCTCCTCGAGCGCGACCTCGATGTCGAGGCCGGGGGCCGCGACCCGCTCCCCGACGGCGACGGTGAACGGGACCGCGGTCTGGACGCGGTCGCTCCCGTCGGGCTCCGTCCCGGCGATCCGGTACGGGAGGACGAGGACGAGCGCGCTCCCGCTCGTCGGGTCCCGCTCGAGGAGGAGCTGGAGCCCGTAGTCCCGGCCCGGGACGCCGACGATCCCGTACGGGCGACCGTCGACCGAGTCGGTGAGCGCGATCGGGCCGGTCCAGAGGAGCGCACCGTCCGCACCGCGGATCGTCACGTCCGGCGCCGGACCGAAGCCGTTCTGGTGGAAGGTGAAGCCGGCGACGGCGAGCGGCTCGTTCACGCGGATCGTCCGGCGGGCGATCTCCTCGCCGTCGCGGAAGATCGAGAGGTCCGTCGTGAAGTCGGCGAAGCTCCCGTCGTCGCGGCGCGGCGCCTCGAAGCCGTTGTTCCGCGCGACGAGGAGCCCCGGCGTCCCGATCGGCTGGACCGTCGTCGTCCCCCCGTCGGTGACGACGAGCCCGGCCTCGAACCCGAAGCGGCTCGTCACCGCGGCGGCGACGAGGAAGAGGATGAGGCCGAGGTGGGTGAGGAGGGTGGCGAGCTTCACCCATCGGTTCCGGTCGCCGTAGAGGTAGGTCGCCTCGCCCGTCGTCGCGGTCCGGACGGAGAAGCGGTTCCGGCGGAGCGCCGCCTCGACCGACGCGGCGCCGATCGCGGGGAGGAGCGCGCGGTCGGGGAGGCGCGGATCGTAGAACTCGTCGGGCTGGACGACGCGGAGCTCCGCGCCCGCGCGCCAGAGGCGGGGGGTCCGGTCGATCGTGCAGACGACGATGGAGACGAGGAGGACGACGAGCGCGAGGCTGAACCACCACGAGGTGAAGACCTCGAACATCCCGAGCCGGGCGAGCAGCTCCACCGCCGCGGGGCCGAGCGTCGCGTCGTAGCGCTCGTGGATCCGCTCGAGCGCGACCGCGCGGTCGGTCGCGCTCCGTGCCGCGAACCCGGGGAGCTGCTCGAGCGTCAGCCCGATCGTCGCCATGACGGCGAGGACGATGATCTGCGCGACGGCGAAGTCGACCGAGGTGAAGGTCCGCCAGATCCGCTCGGCGATCCGGCCCGGGGCCGTCATCGACCCACCCGGAGCGCTGCCTCCCCGGCGGCGACCGCCGCCTCGAGCGCGACGTCGATGTCGGCGGCGAGGTCGTCGAGGTCCTCGAGCCCCACGGAGACGCGGAGGAGGCCGGGCGCGATCCCGGCGGCGGCGAGCGCGGCCTCGTCGTACTGGCGATGGGTCGTCGAGGGCGGGTGCGCGACGATCGTGTGGATGCTGCCGAGCGAGGCGGTCCGCTCCGGGATCGTCAGCGCGTCGATGAACGCCTCGCCGGCGGCGCGACCGCCGGCGAGCTCGAGTGCGAGGATGCCGCCGCCGTTCCGGAGCTGGCGGGACGCGACGCCGGCCTGGGGGTGGCTCGGGAGCCCCGGGTAGAGGACGCGGGCGACCCCGGCCCGGCCCTCGAGGCGTCGGGCGAGGGCGAGGGCGGTCGCGGCGTGACGCTCCATCCGGATCCCGAGCGTCGGGATCCCGCGAAGGACGAGGAACGCCGCGAGCGGCGCGAGCGTCCCCCCGGTGTCGACGGTGACCCGCCGGACCGCCGCGATCGCGTCGGGCGCCCCGACGACCGCCCCGGCGAGGACGTCGCTGTGGCCGCTGAGGAACTTCGTCGCGGAGTGGACGACGAGGTCGGCGCCGAGCTCGAGCGGCCGGACGAGGTAGGGGGAGGCGAACGTCGAGTCGACGACGAGCCGGGCGCCGTGCGCGTGGGCGAGGTCGGCGAGCGCCGCGAGGTCGGCGACGACGACCGTCGGGTTGGAGATCGTCTCGACGTAGAGGAGGGCCGGACGGGACGCGGCGAGCGCCGCCTCGACGGCCGCGAGGTCGGTGACGTCGACGTAGCTCGTCGGGATCCCGAGGCGGCCGAGGACCCCGTCGAGGAGCGAGCGGGTGGAGCCGTAGATCGAGCGGGTCGCGACGATCCGGTCGCCGGCCGAGACGAGCGAGACGAGCGCCGCGTGGATCGCCGCCATCCCGGAGGCGAGGACGGCGGCGGCGGGCGCCCCTTCGAGGACGGCGATCGCGTCGGCGAGCGCGTCCGTCGTCGGGTTCGAGATCCGCGAGTAGGCGTGGCCCGGGGTCGTGCCGGTCGCGACGGCGCCGAGCTCGGCTGCCGTCTCCGCCGCGAACGTCGCCGCCTGGTAGATGGGCACGGCGCTCGGCGCCTGGTCGACGATCGGCGGGGTCGTCGCGGCCCGGATCGCACGCGTCGTGAAGCCGCGCGCCCGCTCGGGGAGCCCGTCGCCGGGGAACGTCCGGCCGCGCCGCTTCTCGCCCATCGCGAGGATGCTACCCGACCGGCCCGCCGCGACTCGCGGCCGGCCTCCGGACGCGAGGGTCAGCGACCGGGGCCGCCCCGTTCCGTGTCGTTGCCCGTGCCGGACCCGCCGCCGGACGGTGCCGGGCCGGCCTGTCCCGCCGGTCCGCCGGCGGCGGCACCGGCGCCGCCGGCGGCGGCGCCGGTCGCGCCGCGC
>JBJOLT010000087.1:0-3729 GCA_046045415.1 Chloroflexota bacterium
CTACCCGTCCGAGCTCGAGGGCTTCGGCCTCCCGCCGCTCGAGGCGATGGCGTGCGCGACGCCGGTCGTGGTCCGCGACGCGTCGAGCCTTCCCGAGGTGGTGGGGGAGGCGGGGACGCTCGTCTCGGGAGGCGCGCCCGAGTTCGGCGCCGCGATCGCCGCGCTGCTCGACGACGAGGCGGCGCGTTCGCGGTCCCGGGCCGCCGGTGTCGCGCGAGCCGCGGGGTTCGCGTGGCCGGCCGCCGCGGCCGCCGTCGGGGAGCTCGTGACGGGGCACGCGCTCGGCCGGCGCTGACCGGCCCCTCCCCCGCGACCTGGCGCTGTCGCTACCCGACCCGCTCCCGTGTGAGGCGGAGCCGGATCCGCAGGAGATCCACGAGCGAGCCGATCGAGTCCGTCACCGGCTTCACCTTGCTCACCGCGACGTCGGCCCAGTCCACCGGGAAGGCGACGAGCCGGAGGCCCAGGTGCTGCGCACGAGCGAGGAGCTCGACGTCGAAGACCCAGCTCCGCGAGGCGACGGTGCGGCCCAGCGGGCCGGCGGCGCCGATGGGGATCAGCTTGAAGCCGCACTGGGTGTCGTCCACCGGGAAGCCGAAGAGGAGCCGGACGAGGAGCCGCATCGCGGCGCTCATCAGCTCCCGTGCCGGCGCGAAGCCGCTCGGTCGGGCGATCGAGGCGCCGGGCATGTGGCGGCTCGCGACCCAGAGCTCGCCCGGCCCGGGGTCCATCCGACGGAGGACGGTGGGGTCCGTCGCGCTGTCGGCGTCGGCGACGAGGACCCAGTCGACCGTCGGCGGGTGGTGCTCCATCCCGTGCGGGCCGTGGCGCTCCGGGCCGTGGTCCGCGGCGATGTCGGCGAGTCCCCGGCAGACGGCGGCGGCCTTCCCGCGGACCGGGTAGCGGCGCGCGTCGACCGGGAGGCCCAGCTCGCGTCCCACCGTCTCGGCCACGTCCGACGTCCCGTCCGTGGACCCGTTGTCGGCGACGAGGATCGTCACGATCGTCCACGGTCCGTCCTCGAGGGCGCGCTCGAAGTCGCGGAGGGCGCGCGGGAGCCGGTCCACCTCGTCCCGCGCGGGGATGAGGATCGCGAGCCGTCGCCCGCTGGCGGGGGAGTCGGCGGGCGTTTCGGGCGTGTCGGGCGTGCGTGGCGTGTCGGCCATCGGCGTCTGCGTGCGCGTGCGGTGGGCCCTACGGCGCCGCGGCGCGCTCCTCGCCGAAGATCCGCCCGTACGAGAGGACCATCGCGCTGATCACCGCCGCGACCGGGATCCCGAAGATCGCCCCCGCGACCCCCGCGACCTCCGACCCCACGAGGACCGAGCCGAGGACCACGATGGGGTGGAGGCCGATCGCCCGGTTCATCACCCGCGGCTGGAGGACGTTCATCACGACGAACCAGCCGGCCGCCATGGCGGCGAGCGCCGGGAGCGCGACGTCGGGCCGCGTGAAGAGCGCGGCGAGGACCGGCGGCGCCCAGCTGACGAACGGGCCGAAGAACGGGATCGTCTGGAGGAGCCCCACGGCGACGGAGGTCACCGGGACGAACTCGATCCCCAGGGCGAGGCTCGTCACCGCGGCGAAGCAGCCGTACGCGATCCCCAGCCCCACCTGCCCCTTGAGGAAGCCGCCGAAGGCGGCCGACACGGAGCGCTCGAACCGCCCCCACTCCTCCTCGCGGCCCACCGGGACGAGCCGCCGGACGAATGCGCGGAGCGCCGGGGCGTCGAGCGCGATGTAGACGGAGAGGATCACGACGATGAGCGTCGTCCCCGCGACCCCGAGGCTCGCCACCGCGATCGACTGGAGCGGCCCCACGAGTCCCGCCGCCGACGTCCCGAACCCCGCGAAGAGCCGCCCCGCCTCGGCGAGGAGGTCGATCCGGAGCCCCAGGCGGGCGAGCCGCTGCTGGATCGGGTCGACGAGCTCCGGGAGGCGCGCCTGGAGCGCCGGCAGCTGCTCGACGAGATCCACGATGGAGTCCGCGAGCGCGCCCGCGAGCGTCACGACGCTCCACCCGACGATCCCGATGAGGACGACGTAGACGACACCCACCGCCACGCCCCGCGGGAGGCGGGGGATCGTCCGCACGAGCCGGTCGATGGGCCCGGAGATGACGAACGCGAGGAGCCACGAGAGGAAGAAGGTGAGGACGAGGTCCCCGAACTGGACGAGCGCGCGGGTGATGTCGTCCGCGACGAGGAACAGGAGCGCGACGACCGCGAGCCCCAGGACGAGGTCGAGCATCCGCCGCTGCCGTGGCGGCAGCTGGATCGTGATCCTGCCGTCGGCCGGGGCCGTAGTGGGGGCCGCGGCAGTGCCGGGGGCCGCGGCGGCCTGCGAGGCCGCCTCGCGGTCAGCCGCGCCGCCCGAGGCCGCGCCGGCCGAGGCCGGGCCGCCCGGGGCCGTGCCCCCCGAGGCCGCGCCGAGGTCGGCCGCGAGCGCGCCCCATTCGCGCCGCCGTGCCTCCTTCTTGCCGCCCATCCTCGCTCGCGCCTCCGCCCTTGACCGTCGCGTCTCGTGCGCACCGCCCACGCCCGCACCGTCGGCCCCGCCCGTGTCGCTGGCGGCCAGTATGCCCCGCCCGTCATCCCCCGAGATGAGTCGCGGATGATCGCCGGATGCGCCCGCGATGAGCGTCGCCTGCCACCCTCACCCTCATGGCCACCCGGCGGAACCCCGCGGCCGAGGGCGCCGAGGCCGGACGCCGTCTTCGGCACGAGATCGGTCGGGAGCTGCGTGCCGCGCGGCTGGACCGTGGACTGAGCGCCGAGTCGGTCGGTCGTGCCGCCGGCCTCTCGAAGTCGGCCGTCAGCCGGATCGAGCGCGGCCTCGTGTCGGGCCTCACGATCGACGTCGCCGCGCGCCTCCACGCCGTCGTCGGCCTCCGCCTCGTCGGCCGGTCGTACCCCGGCGGCGAGCCGATCCGCGACGCGGCGCAGGTCGCGCTCCTCCGCGAATTCCGCGCCCGCACCCACCCCGCCCTCGCGTGGCACACCGAGGTCCCGCTG
Source organism: Chloroflexota bacterium (assembly GCA_046045415.1). Lineage (GTDB taxonomy): Bacteria > Chloroflexota > Limnocylindria > Limnocylindrales > CSP1-4 > DASVZT01. Next base: position 3,015 of record JBJOLT010000087.1, read on the forward strand.
CGCATCCGCGGCGACCTCCGCGCATGGGACGCCACGCTCGGCGACGGCCGGTTCGTCTACGGTGTCGAGGCCGAGACCTCGCCGCACGACTCCCAGGCCACCTCGCGCCGGATCCGGCTCAAGATCCGCGACGGGGAGGTGGACGGCGCGCTCCTCGTCCTGGCCGACACGATCCAGTCGCGCCGTTTCCTCGCGGCCGCCGACGACCACCTACGTGCCGCCTTCCCGATCGACGGCGACGTGGCTCTCGGCCGACTCGCCCTCGGCGAGGACCCCGCCGGCAGCGCGATCATCGTCATCCGCCGCTCGCGCCGCTTCCCGCCCACCTGAACCCCGGCCCGCGAACCTGAACCCCGGCCCGCGCCCCGGCCGACGCGCCTCCCACGCCGGCGCCGTTGCGCCCCACGCAACCAACGCGGTACGCGACGCGCCCAAGGCCCTGTTCAGGCCCCTCCGTACGCTCTTGGTTGCGCCCGACGCAACGAACGGCCCCGATCCCGCCTCGTCGTTGCGCCCCACGCAACCGACGCGGTACGCGCCGCGCCCAAGGCCCTGTTCCGGCCCCTCCGTACGATCTTGGTTGCGCCCGACGCAACGAGCGGCCCCGATCCCGCCTCGCGGTTGCGCCCCACGCAACCAACGCGGTACGCGACGCGCCTCAGGGGTCGTTCCGACCCCTCCGTACGCTCTTGGTTGCGCCCGACGCAACGAACGG
>JBJOLT010000063.1:0-10963 GCA_046045415.1 Chloroflexota bacterium
CGCGACCGCGCGGACGTGATCCTCACCGCGGGCGCCGGGAGCTCCGATCCGGCGGACCCGCTCTTCCTCGGGCTCGCCGCTGCCGGCGGCCGGGTCCTGCGCCACGGCGTCCCCGCGCACCCGGGCTCGATGATCTGGCTCGGCAGGCTCGGGCGGACGACGCTCCTCGGCGTCCCGAGCTGCGGCGCCTACTCGAAGGCGACCGCCGTCGACCTCCTCCTCCCGTGGCTCCTCGCGGGCTTCCCGCCGAACGGCCGGACCGTCGCCCGCCTCGCCCACGGCGGGGTGCTCAGCCGCGCGATGCGCTTCCGCTTCCCCGCGTACGCCCGGACGCTCGACGCTCCCGAGCGGGGACCGATCGCCGAGTAGAGGAGTAGATTCGGCCGGTGAGCACCCGACGACCCGCGGCCGCGACCGGGCCGGCGACGAGCCGGCGCGCGGCGGAGCGCCCCTCGAGGAACCGACCCGCCGCGACCCGTTCGATCGAGGCGATCCAGGCCGCCTTCCGCGAGCGGGACTACGTCGCGGAGCGTTCGCTCGCGACCGCCGTCTTCCTGGGCCTCGAGCTCGGTCGGCCGCTCCTCCTGGAGGGCGAGGCGGGCGTCGGGAAGACCGAGCTCGCGAAGGTGCTCGCGAGGACGCTCGATGCGCCGCTCATCCGGCTCCAGTGCTACGAGGGGCTCGACGTCACGACCGCGGTCTACGAGTGGAACTACGCGCGCCAGATGCTCGAGATCCGGCTCCTCGAGGCGCAGGGGAGGGCGTCGAGCGCGAACGCCCACGACATCTTCGGCCCGGACTTCCTCATCCGCCGCCCGCTCCTCCGGGCGCTCGAGTCGCCCGGCGGCGTCGCACCGGTCCTCCTCATCGACGAGATCGACCGCGCGGACGAGGAGTTCGAGGCGTACCTCCTCGAGATCCTCTCCGACTTCAAGGTGACGATCCCGGAGATCGGCACGATCCGGGCTGAGCACCCGCCCCGGGTGATCCTCACGTCGAACCGGACCCGCGAGGTCCACGACGCGCTGAAGCGGCGCTGCCTCTACCACTGGATCGACTACCCGACCGCGGAGAAGGAGCTCGAGATCGTCCGGACGAAGGTCCCGGAGGCGCCGGCCGCGCTCGCGGCGCAGGTCGTCGCGTTCGTCCATCGCCTCCGCGAGGCGGACCTCACGAAGGTCCCCGGCGTCGCCGAGACGCTCGACTGGGCGGCGGCGCTCATCTCGCTCGGGGCGCGCGACCTGGAGCCGGGGCTCGTCGACGAGACGCTCGGCGTCGTCCTCAAGTACGAGGAGGACGTCCGCTACGTCCGTGGCGACACCGCGGAGCGGATGCTCGCCGCGATCGCCGCCGGCAGCTGAGCCGCCGATGCGCGAGCCGTGGGCGGACCTTCCCGAGCCGGAGGTCGACGGCCCGCTCATGCTCGCGCGGGCGGTCGGCTTCGCCCGGGCGCTGAACGCCGCCGGGATCCCCACCGACCCGGGATCGGCGATCGACTTCGCCCGCTCGCTCCTCCTCGTCGACATCGCCGACCGGGAGGGGGTCCGCGCCGCGGGGGCGACGATCTTCGTCCGGCGGCGCGACGAGCTCCCGACGTACGACGAGGTCTTCGCCCGCTTCTGGCGCCGGCGCGGCTTCAAGGTCCCCTCGACCGCCCTCCCGCCGCCGCCCGACCCGCAGACCGCGGCCGAGCCGCCGGAGGAGCGGAGCCTCGATGCGGAGCGCGAGTCGACCGACGCGTCGCTCCCGCCGTCCGCCGAGACGGCACCCGCCGACGACGACGAGGGGAGCGAGCTCGAGGGGTCGATGATCTCGCCCGAGGCGCGGAGCCACGGCGAGGTGATCGCCCACAAGGAGTTCGACCGGATGTCGACGGCCGAGCTGCGCGACGCGGAGCGGCTCATCGACCTCCTCGCGCCGCGGCTCGAGACTCGGCCGACCCGCCGCTGGGAGCTCCATCGCCACGGCCGGCTCCTCGCGCCGCGGGTCATGTTCCGCCGGAACCTCGGGACCGGCGGCGACCCGGTGGCGTGGGTCTGGCGGCGGACGGTCCGCGAGCCGCGCTCGATCGTCGTCCTCTCCGACATCTCCGGCTCGATGGAGCGCCACTCCCGGCTCCTCCTCCGCTTCATCCTCGCCCTCGCGTCGGCGAGCGACGTCCGGACCGAGGCGTTCGTCTTCGGGACGCGCCTCACCCGCGTCACCCGGCTCCTCCGCGACCGCGACCGCGACCGGGCGCTCGCCCGCGTCTCCGAGGCGGTCGTCGACTGGGCCGGCGGGACGCGGATCGGCGACTCGTTCCACGAGTTCAACCGCCGCTGGTCGCGGCGCGTCCTCCGCACCTCCGGCGTCGTGATCGTCGTGAGCGACGGGTGGGACAGCGGCGACCCCGCGATCCTCGCCACCGAGACGGCGCGGCTCGCCCGCGGGTGCCACCGGCTCATCTGGCTCAACCCGCTCGCGAGCGCCGCCGGCTACCGGCCGCTCGCCGCCGGGATGGCGGCCGCGTATCCGTTCATCGACGACTTCGTCGCCGCCGGGACGGTCGCGAGCCTCGAGCGGCTCGGGGAGCTCCTCGCCGGGCTCGAGGACCCCCGCGCCGGCCACGAGCGCTCGGGGATCCGCGGCGGCCCGCGCGTCTGGCGCTCACGGCCGGCGACCGGGCGCGACGGGCGGGGCGGCGCGCCGGACGACGGGATCCCGTCGCCGCTCGCGCGGCCGCCTCGGGCCTACGGCGGGCCGGCAACGCCGCCGGACGTCGCGGCGCCGCTCTCGTGACGGCGGGGGTCGACGGACGATGAAGGAACTCATCGCGACGCTCGACGCGTGGCGCGCCGAGGGGGCGACGATCGGGCGCGCCGTCGTCGTCCGCTCGTTCGGCTCGGCGCCGCGGCCCGAGGGAGCGGTCCTCCTCACGACCGCCGACGGTCGGCTCGCGGGGTCGGTGAGCGGCGGCTGCGTCGAGGGGGCCGCCCACGAGGAGATCGAGCGGGCGCGACGCGACGGGCGCGCGCGGGTGATCCGCTACGGGATCAGCGACGAGCAGGCGTGGGACGTCGGGCTCGCGTGCGGCGGGACGATCGACGTCCTCGTGGAGCCGTCGCTCCGCCCCGAGGTGGAGGCCGCCGCGCGCGACGCCGCGACCGGGGCGGCACGGGGCCGGGCCGTCGTCATCCCGCTCCCCGCCGACGCGCCGCCGCCCGAGTTCGGGCCACACCCGCCCGGCCCGGGCGAGCCGCCGACCGCCGCGCTCGTCGTCGGGGAGGACGGGACGCTCACCGGGACGCTCGGGAGCCGTGATGCGGACGAGTCGCTCGTCGCGGCGGCGCTCGAGGCGCTCCGGCGCGGGACGTCGCGGACGGTCGTCGCCGGCGGCCGCCAGTGCTTCATCGAGGCGTATCCGACGCGGCCCCGGCTCGTCGTCGTCGGCGCGGTCCAGGTCGCGATGTCGCTCGTCCGCTACGCGCGCGAGCTCGGGTACGAGACGGTCGTCGTCGACGGGCGGCCCGCCTTCGCGACCGCGGAGCGCTTCCCCGACGTCGACCGGCTCGTCGTCGGCTGGCCGGACGAGGTCGCCGACGAGATCGGCCTCGGACCCGCGGACGCGGTCGCCGTGCTGACGCACGACGTCAAGTTCGACGAGCCGGCGATCGTCGCCGCGCTCGCTCGCGGATGCCGGTACGTGGGGGCGGTCGGGTCGAGGAAGACGCAGGCGGACCGGCGCGAACGCCTCCGGGCGACGGGCGTGACGGACGAACAGCTCGCGCGGCTCCGCGGGCCGATCGGGCTCGACCTCGGCGGTCGCGCCCCGGCGGAGACGGCGCTCTCGATCGTCGCGGAGATCGTCGCCGAGCGCTACGGCGGCTCCGGGTCGCCGATGGCGGCTCGCGCACCGGGCGGCGAGTGACCCGGGCGGCGAGTGACCCGCCGGCGATGATGCGCGTCGGGGCCGTCGTCCTCGCGGCCGGCGCCGGCTCGCGCTTCGGCGGCGGGAAGCTGCTCGCGATCCTCGACGGACGGCCGGTCCTCCAGCACGTCCTCGACGCGATCGCCGCCGCCGGGATCGAGGCGACGACCGTCGTCCTCGGGGCGGACGCTGCCGCGGTCGAGGAGGCGGTCTCCTGGCGCCGGGAGCGGCGGATCGTCAACCCCCGGCCCGCCGACGGACTCTCGTCGTCGCTCCGGCTCGGGATCCGGGATGCAGCCGCGAGCGAGCCGCCGCCCGACGCCCTCCTCGTCGCGCTCGGCGACCAGCCGCGACTCCGCCCAGAGGTCGTTCGCGCGCTCGTCGAGGCACTCGCCTCGGACGCGTCGCGCCCGATCGCCGTCCCCGCGTACGCCGACGACCGCGGGCGGAACCCGGTCCTCCTCGGCCGTGCCGCGTGGCGGCTCGCCGACGACGCGGTCGGGGACCGCGGGCTCGGTCCGCTCCTCGCCGCCGAGCCGGCGCTCGTCGCCGCCGTCCCGGTCCCCGGCGACAACCCGGACGTCGACACGCCGGCGGACCTCGCCCGTCTCGCGACCCGATGAGCGTGTAGGCTCTCCGCGGGAAGAGGAGGCGTCATGAAGTTCAGCGGCACGGTGGAGATCAAGGCTCCCCGCGACAAGGTCTTCGCGTTCGTCAGCGACCCGCGACAGGTCGGCTCGTGCGGGCCGGGCGTCGAGTCGATCGAGCGGATCGACGACGCGCACTACCGGGCGTCGGCGAAGGTGGGGGTCGGCTTCATCAGCGCCCGCTTCGAGGCGGACGTCGAGGTCGCCGAGCTCGTCGACGGGAAGACGGCCCGGATCAAGGCGACGGGACAGGCTCCCGGGAGCGCCGTCGACGCGCTCGCGAGCATGGACCTCTCCGACGCGCCCGGCGGCGCGACGACGATGGCGTGGGAGGCCGACGTGACGATCTCGGGGACGCTCGCGAGCGTCGGCGCACGGATGATCGAGGGGACGGCGAACAGGCTGATCGACCAGACGTTCGACTGCATCCGGGCGAAGCTCGAGGCGTAGTGGAGCGGGTCACCCGGGTCGTCGGGCCGCTCCAGACGAACGTCCATCTCCTCGCGGATCCCGCGACCCGCGAGGCGATCGCGATCGACTGCGCGATCCCGTCGCTCGACTGGATCTCCGGCGAGCTCGCGGCGCGCGGCTGGGCGCTGCGGCTCATCGTCTCGACGCACGGCCACTGGGATCACGCGGGCGACAACGCCGCGCTCGCCGCCCAGAGCGGGGCACCGATCGCGGTCCACCCCCGCGACGCCCACATGCTCACCGACCCGAAGCCGCTCTACGCCCCGTTCCCGATCCCGCCGTCGGTCCCGGCGGTCGAGCTCGCGGAGGGGGGCGTCATCCGGTTCGGCTCGATCCGGCTCGACGTCCTCCACACCCCCGGCCACACCGGCGGCTCCGTCTGCCTCCTCGCACGCGACGAGGGACTCCTCCTCACCGGCGACACGCTCTTCGCCTCCGGGTGGGGTCGGGTCGACCTCCCCGGCGGGTCGGCGGAGGAGATGGTCGAGTCCCTCGGGCGGCTCCGCGGACTGGAGGACCGGCTCGCGATCCTCCCCGGTCACGGGCGGGAGGCGACGATCGGCGCGACGCGGCCCTTCCTCGACGCCGTCGCCGCCGCCGGCTCGCTCGAGCTCTAGGGGCGGCCGCCCTCGCGATAGCCCTTCGACGCCATCCGCTCGGCCGTCACGGACCGGACCTTCTTCGAGAACGCGCGCCCGGCCTGGCGGCGCTCCGCGTACGAGGGGAGCGAGGCGCTCTCCGTCCCGAGGCGCCGCCAGCTCGCGACCCGCGCCTCGGCGAGCGCGCCGGACGAGACCGCCGCGAGGATCGCGCAGCCTGGCTCGCGTTCGTGGGCGCAGTCCGAGAACCGGCAGGCCGCGGCGAGCGCCGCGAGGTCGGCGAACGTCTCGTCGAGGCCCTCCCCCGCGTCCCACATCCCGAGCTCGCGCATCCCCGGGGTGTCGAGGAGGAGCGCGCCCGAGGGGAGCCGGAAGAGCTCGCGGTGGGTCGTCGTGTGGCGCCCCTTCCCGTCGTCGGCGCGGATCCCGCCGGTCGCCATCCGCTCCCCGCCGGCGAGCCGGTTGAGGAGCGTCGACTTGCCGACGCCCGACGAGCCGACGAGCGCGAGCGTCCGACCGGGCCGGAGCCAGGGTGCGAGCGCGTCCAGGCCCTCGCCGCTCAGCGAGCTGAGCGCGACCACGGAGACGAAGAGCTCGGTCGCGAGCCGGTCCGCGATCGAGGCGGCGGCCCCGGCGTCCACGAGGTCGGCCTTCGTGAGGACGACGACCGGCTCGGCACCGCTCTCGTGCGCCATCGCGACGTAGCGCTCGAGCCGGCGCGGGTTGAGGTCGAGCTCGATCGCGGTGGAGATGAGGATCGTGTCGACGTTCGCCGCGATCGTCTGCGCCGCGATCGCCGAGCCCGGCGCGCGCCGGAGGAACGCCGTCCGGCGGGGGAGGACGAGCCCGATCACCCCGTCGCCGCGGTGCGTGGGGTGGTAGGCGACCCAGTCGCCGACCGCGGGAAGCGCCCCGGGCTCGGCCGCGTCCCGGAGACGGCCGCTCACCGTCGCGGAGACGTCGCCCCCGGCGCCGGTCGCGAGCCGCCATCGCCCTCGGTGCTGGGCGTCGACCCGGGCGGGGAGGAGGCCCCCGGTCGCGTCGCCCGCGTCGTCCCAGAGCGCCGCCCAGCGGTCGTCCCAGCCCCACGCGCCGAGATCCGTCCCGCGATCGGCGGCGCCGGTCACCGCGGCGGGACCCCGGGGAACTCCTTCGCCCACATCGTCGAGCGGAGGAGCGGACGGAACCCCACCGACTCGTAGAGCCCGAGCGCGCCGGTGGGGTTGTCGAGGTCGACCCCGAGGACCGTCCGCTCGAGGCCGAGCGAGCGGTAGCGGTGCAGCGTCTCCGTGAGGAGCCAGCGGGCGAGGCCGCGGCCGCGCCACCGGGGGCGGACGCCGATGATGTCGACCCAGCCCTGGGCGATCCCGACCCGCTCCCGCTCCGCCGCGACGATCGAGTTGTGGCTCGCCCCCGCGACCTCGTCGCCGTCCCACGCGACGACCCAGAGCGACGGATCCACGTCGGGCCCTTCCGCGAGACGGCGGTAGTCGTCCTCGACCCACTCGCGGTGCCCGAAGTGGTCCTTGAACGCCTCGTCGAGCGCGGCGATGGCCTGCCGGATCGTGGCGGGCTCCACCGGGCGGAGCTCGAGCCCCGGGACCGGGACCGGTCCCGGGAGCGGTTCGGCGAGGTCGCGCCCCATCACGGCGTACCAGCGATACGGGGTCAGCCCGGCGAGGGTCGCGAGCCGCTCGCCGCCGGGACGACCCTCGTGGGACTCGAGCGTGAGGCGTGTCGGGAGGCCGTCCGTCGCCTCGGCGCGCCGCTCGTCGGCCCGCGCCTCGAGCGCCCGGAGGAGCGCACGGCCGATCCCGCGGCGGCGCGATCCCGGCGCGACGCTCAGGTCCATGTCGAGCTGGAGCGCCCCCTCGCGGACGGCGCCCGCCACCCACCCCGCCGCGTGGAGCCCCTCCGGTCCCTCGACGAGGAGGAGGTCGCGCGACGGGTCGAGCCCGTGGTAGTCGAGGAGCTCGTCGTGGACGATCCCCTCGGTCCACGAGAACGGGAGCCGGTCCTCGGTGGCGACCGCGACGAGATGGCGGGTGAGCGCGGCGAGGTCGTCGGGCGCGAACGGGCGGATCCGGTGCCCAGCCGGGAGGCCGTGCGTGCCGCTCATCAGCCCACCCGCTTGAGCTTCCCGGTCCGCTTGGCGTAGCGCTCGGCCCGGCCGAACGCCCAGACCCCGGTCGGGATGAGGACGATCCCCATGACGACGAGCGGCCAGATGTCGGCCTGGAGGGCGGTCACCGGGACCCCGTCGATGAGGCCCTGGCGGACCCCGTCGAGGACGTACGTCGCGGGGGAGAGTCGCGAGAGGACCTGCATCCAGCCGGGGAGGACCTCGATCTCGTAGTAGACGCCGGAGAGCAGGAGGAGGACCGACTGGAGGACGAACGTCATCTGCGCGCCGCGCTCGACGTAGAGGAGCGGGAGGATCGCCGCCATCATCCCGATCCCGACGAGGCTGAACGAGCCGAGGAGGAGGAAGGCGGCGGCGGTCGCGAGGTTGGCCTGCGAGAGGTCGAGGCCGAAGAAGAGCGTCAGGACCGTGAGGATCGCGGCGGTGTGGATGAGGCCGTAGACGAGGGCGTACACGGTGGAGCCGACGAGGTGGGTCGTCCGCCGGATCGGCGCCATCATCGTGTACTCGAGCGTCCCCTCCCAGCGCTCGACGGCGATCGTGTCGGCGATCCAGCTGAAGACCACGGACAGGTAGTTCCAGAAGGTCGCGCCGATCATCAGGTAGAAGACGAGCCGGCGGTCCCCGAGGTTCTCGCCGATGAGCGAGATCGAGAGGGCGCCCGCGACCGAGTAGACGAGGAACGCGACCTCCCAGCCCCAGTAGCGGCGGGTGAGGAAGAAGTTCCGCTCGACGAAGGCGAAGCTCGCGCGGACCTCGTGACGGAGGGGGAGCATCGTCAGTCCTCCTCGGGCTCGTCCACGTCGTCGTCGAGCGACCGGCCGGTCCACGTCATGAAGGCGGCCTCGAGGGTCGCCGGCTCGCCGTGCTCCTCGTGGACGCGCCGCTTCAGCTCCGCGGGCGAATCGTCCGCGACGACCCGGCCGCCGTTCAGGATGACGATCCGCTCGCAGAGCCGCTCCGCCTCGGCGAGGTCGTGCGTCGTCAGGACGATCGACGTGTCGTGGGAGGCGCGCATCTCCTCGATGAACGACTGGACCTCCAGCTTCGAGCGCGGGTCGAGCCCGGTCGTCGGCTCGTCGAGGAGGAGGAGCGTCGGGGAGGTGAGGAGCGCGCGCGCGATCGCGACCTTCTGCTGCATCCCGCGGCTCATCTGCTCGATCGGGCTGTCGATCCGCTTCGCGCTGATCCCAAGTCGCTCGAGGATCGCGATCGCCTCGATCCTCGCGCGGGCGTGGTCGAGCCCGTAGAGGCGAGCGGCGAACGAGAGGTTCTCGAGCGGGGAGAGCTTCTTGAAGAAGGCGGCGTCGACGCTGACGCGGTTGATGAGCCGCTTCACCTCCATCTCGTCGCGCTCGATGTCGAGACCGAAGACCTCCACCCGTCCCGCGTCGAGCGTCAGGAGCCCGCTGACGAGCCGGATGAGCGTCGACTTGCCGCTCCCGTTCGCGCCGAGGACGCCGTGGATCGCGCCGCGCGGGAGCGTGAGCGAGACGTCGTCGATCGCGACGACCGGCGGCTTGTGCCGCGCGACGACGAAGCGCTTCGTCACCCGGTCGACGAGGAGTGCAGGGAGGTCGCCGCGCTCCGGCCGATCCGCGGGCCGGCGGGCCGGCGAGCGGGGTCGGACGGGGGAGGCGGGGATCGGGCGCATCGCCGTATCTTCCGTCATCGCCGTCCGGCACGGGTCGGGCGGCGGCCCGCTACGATCGTCGCCCATGCAGCGCGACGTCCCGGCGGCCCCGCCGCCGCTCCTCCACCTCATCCACGCCGGGGTGCTCGACGCGCCGCTCGGGGCGCTCCTCTGGGTCCTCCTCGAGGGTGGATGCCCGTTCGTCGTCGCGTCCCCGGGCGAGCCGGGCCCGCGCCGCCAGCTCCTCGACGCGCTCCTCGCGCTCGTCGGCGGGGAGCGGCGCCGGGTCCGCGTCGCCGACCTCGAGCCCGGCGACGGTGCCGGTGTCCTCGCGCTCGCCGGGGACCTCGGTGCCGCGCCGTACGACGCGGCCGCCGCGCGCGCGGTCGCGGGGGCCGTCTCGATCCTCGACCGGGGCCTCGGCCTCTCGCTCGCGCTCGACGCGGACTCGCTCGAGGGGACGCTCGCCGCCTTCGCGGGCGGACCGCTCAACGTCGCTGAGGACCGGCGGAGCTTCCTCGGCCTCGTCGTCGTCCTCGAGCCGCCCGCGCCCCCCGCCACGCCGCACGGTCGGATCGCCGTCGCCCACTACCTCCGGCCGCTCTCCCGCGACGCGGGGGGGCATCTCCAGCGGCTCCCCCCGGCGGTCCTCGCGGCCCGCGACGCCACGACGGGACGCCTCGAGGACTTCTCGTGGGGGGTCGTGCCGGAGCTCGCGGCGCGGATCGGACGGAGCGCCGCGGAGCTCGAGACCGAGGTCGCGCTCAGGGCGAGGGCGCTCGCGCCGGGCTGAGCCGGACCGGGGTCGCGGCGCCGGCCCGCCCCGACACGCGGTGACCGGCGGCACCGCGATCCCGCACCGTGGACGGTCCGGCCGCCGCATCCGTGCGAACATCCCGTAGCCGACCGCCCGAGTCGGACGCAACCGGGAGGGTTCTCATGCTGTCGCGTCTTCCCCGCCGCGTCGCGCTCGCGATGTCCGGCGTCCTGCTCATCTCGGCGATCGGCGTCGCCCCGGCGAGCGCCGGCCTTGGGGCCACCTGTTCCTACACCGCCTCGACCGGGGCGCTCTCGGCGACGTTCCCCGTCGCCGCCGACGGGTACTACGCGTGGGCCTGGCGGACCGGCCGGAAGGCGCTCGGCGGTGGCGTCGCCGATCTCGTCGCCGCCGAGGGCCCGTTCACCAGGACGGCCTCGACCCGGCGGAACCTCTCCGGCGAGATCAAGTTCGGCGTCGTGTCGGTCGCCGACCCCTCGGTCTACGAGTACGTCGTCTGCAGCCGCAGTTGACGGATCGGCGGGACGCGCGGTCCCGACGCCACACCGAGAGGCGCCCTGCGAGGGGCGCCTCTCCCGTTCCTCCCGCGACCTTCGGCACTCGACCCGCGCGGTACGATGAGGGGACCGACTGACGTCCGTCCCGCGCGGCGCGGAGCGCTTCCCGCGCGCCGTCGTCGCAGCCGAAGGAGTGCACCGATGGTCACCGTCGCCGGCTCGGTCCCCGAGCTCCTCGCCGCCCTCTCCGGGATCGCCCACCTCGACGGGGAGCGACTCGTCATCGAC
>JBJOLT010000038.1:0-8115 GCA_046045415.1 Chloroflexota bacterium
GAACGTCGGCCGTCGCCGCGACGGCCTACGGGGTCGTCGGGACGAGCGCGATCGTGTCGAGGTAGGCGGAGACGTCCCCGCCCACCTCGGCCGTGAACGCGAGCGTCACGGTCGTCCCGGATGCGGTGAAGGTGTGCCCGAACGGGGTCCACCCGGCGGGCGTCGCGTCGCCGGTCGTGTAGCTGACCACGGATCCGTCGACCGCGATCTGGAAGTTGCCGAGGCTGCCGCCCCCCTCCATGGCGACGAGGCCCGTCAGGTGGTACTCGGTCCCCTGCTCGAGGGTGACCGTCTGGGTGACCGAGGGCTTGGGCGTCCCGCCACAGCCGTTCAGCCAGGCCGCGACGCCGTCGACGACGGGGCTCGGCTTCGTGTCCTTGCTCCGCACGAGGACGACGCGCTGGACGCCGCCGCAGTTGAACTGCGGAGCGCTCAGGGTCCACCCCGCGAACTTCCGCGAGAAGGTCCCGTTCTCGACGAGCGGCGTGACGGTCGTCCTCCCGGCGAGGACCGTCGGGGCCCCGACAAGGGCGCCGACCGCGAGCGCGAGCAGGACGATCGACCGCACGCCCGGCCGCCGCCGGATCGGAGTGCGCCCCGGCAGGTGAAGGCTCGTCCGCATCGCCACCATCCGACTCCTCGTCGCTCGCCCGGCTCCGGGCACCGCCCGGGACCTCGTGCGGCCCGGCCGAGGGAGCGTGACGTCCGCTTCACCCGAACGTCAAGAGGGTCGCCGGGGTCGCGATGTCGGGATGCACCGACCGCGGACGGCATGGCCGGCCACGGGCAGGTCGGAGGGGGTGGTGGGCGATACTGGATTCGAACCAGTGACCTCGCGGATGTGAACCGCGCGCTCTAACCGACTGAGCCAATCGCCCGAGGGGGCGATTATACGCGCGGGTCGAGCGCCGCCCCGCGCGGTCGGCGTCGGGCGGCGAGCCGGAGCGTCACGCCGCCGGGCGGTCCCCGAAGAGCGCCCGCCCCACCCGGACGATCGTCGCGCCCTCCTCGATCGCGAGCGGGTAGTCGTCGCTCATCCCCATCGAGAGCGCCGGCCCGAGCACGCCCCCGAACCCCCCGCGGCTGCCGCTCCCCCGCAGCGCCGCCGCGACCTCGCGCAACCCGCGGAACGTGGCGCGCGCCTCCGCCTCGCTCGACGTCAGCCGGCCGATCGTCATCAGCCCGTCGAGCCGGAGCCGTTCGAGGCCGGCGAGCTCGTCGAGCACCCGGGCGAGCTCCCCCGGCGCGAAGCCCGCCTTCGCCGGGTCGAGGTCGACGTTCACCTGGACGAGGACGGGGAACGACGCGATCGCGAGCTCGCCCGAGATCCGGTCGAGGCGGCGCGCGAGCTCCACGGAGTCGACCGTCTGGATGAGCGAGAACGTCTCGAGCGCCCGCCGTGCCTTGTTCGACTGGAGCGGCCCGACGAGCTGCCAGGTGACGCCCGGGAGGAGCGGCGCCTTCTCGGCGGCCTCCTGGACGCGGTTCTCCCCGAGGAGCGTGAGGCCCGCGGCGACCGCCGCCGCGAGCCGCTCGGCGGGGACGGTCTTCGAGACGGCGACGAGCGTCACCTCGCCGGGGTCGCGTCCGGCGAGCCGCGCGGCGGCGCCGATCCGATCGAGGACCCGGTCGCGGGCGGCGGCGAATCTCGCGACCTCGGCCGGATCGGGCCGGGTCACCGCGCGCTCCCGGTCAGCGGTCGCGCGGGTTCCGGAGGAAGGTCGGGATGTCGAGCTCGGCCTCGTCGACCTGGCGACGGTAGGGCGCCGGGGTCGCGCCGACGGTCCGCTGGACGGCGACGGGCTCGTCGTCGACGCGCGCCTGGCGCTCGAGGCGGCCGATGAAGTCGCCGCCCTGCTCCGGCTCGACCGGGATCGAGACGCTCTCCGTGGCCGCGCTCCGGACGAGCCGGCGGGACCCGTCGAAGCCGGTGGCGATGACGGTGATCATCACCTCCTCGCCGAGCCGCTCGTTGAAGTTCGTCCCGAAGATGATGTTCGCCTCGGGGTCCGCCGCCGCCTCGATCACCGCCGCCGCCTCGGTCACCTCGTGGAGGCTGAGGTTCGAGGAGCCGGTGATGTTGAAGAGGATCCCCTGGGCGCCGGCGATGTCCACCTCGAGGAGCGGGCTGCTCACCGCCTGGCGGGCCGCCTCGACCGCCCGGTTCTCGCCCGCCGCGCGGCCGATCCCCATGAGGGCGGAGCCGGCGTCCTTCATCACGGTCCGGACGTCGGCGAAGTCGAGGTTGATGAGGCCCGGGATCGTGATGATGTCGCTGATCCCCTGGACCCCCTGGCGGAGGACGTCGTCGACGACCCGGAACGCCTCGATCACCGAGGTGTTCTTGCTCACGACGTCGCGGAGCCGGTCGTTCGGGATCGTGATGAGCGTGTCGACCTGCTCGCGCAGCTCCTCGGCGGCCTTCTCGGCGTTCATCCGCCGCCGGGCACCCTCGAAGGCGAACGGCTTCGTCACGACGCCGACGGTGAGGGCCCCCGCGTCCCGCGCGACCTTCGCGACGATCGGGGCGGCGCCCGAGCCGGTCCCGCCGCCGAGCCCGGCGGTGATGAAGACCATGTCCGAGCCGGCGAGCGCCTCGGCGATCTTCTCGACGTCCTCCTCGGCGGCGCGGCGCCCGACCGACGAGTCCCCGCCGGCACCGAGGCCGCGGGTCAGCTTGTCGCCGATCCGGATCTTGTGGGGCGCGTCCGACTGGAGGAGCGCCTGCGCGTCCGTGTTGCAGGCGATGAACTCGACGCCCATCAGTTCCGCCCGGATCATCCGGTTGACGGCGTTGCTCCCGCCGCCACCGACGCCGATCACGCGGATGAGCGCGAAGTTCTCCGAATCGGACCTGAGCGCCATCGTCGTCACTCCTCGGGTCGTTCAGCCGGTCGGGTCATCCGGGCGGTCGCAGGACAGGGTTCGGGCCCGTCCGACGGGACGCGCCCGGGCGCGCCCGCGTGGGCTGGGCGGAGTATACGACGACCCCCGCCCCGGGGCCGCACGAGCGACCCCACCGGTGTGGACAAATCCTCCCTCCGCTCCGTGGCTACGGGAAGATGTGGCGGAGCGCGTCGCGGAGACGGCCGATGCCGCCCCGTGCCGGGGCCGACTCGAAGCGGTCCGGCTCCCCGTCGAGGCTCGCGGCCCCCCAGAGGAGGAGGCCGATCGCCGTGCTGTACGCGGGGACGAGGAGGCCGTCGACGAGGCCGCCGAAGCCGGAGGGGGCGGCGACGCGGACCGGCGCGTCGAGCACCTCGCGGGCGAGCTCCGCGAGGCCGGCGAGCTGCGCGCCGCCGCCGGTGAGGACGATCCCCGCGGGGAGGACGCCGTGGCCGGAGCGGACCATCTCCTCGCGGAGCATCTCGAGCATCTCGCGCGAGCGCGCCTCGATGATCCGGCAGACCTCGAGCCGGCTCACCTGGTGGCCGGGCTCGTCGCCGATCCCGGCGACGTCGATCATCTCGTCGGCGCGGACGGCCCCGACGCGGGCGCTCCCGTGGCGGACCTTCAGCTCCTCCGCGACGTCGAGCCCGGTCCGGAGACCGATCGCGATGTCGTTCGTGACCTGGTTCCCGCCGACCGGGAGGACGGCGGTGTGGAGCGGCGCCCCCTCGGTGAAGAGCGCGAGGTCGATCGTCCCGGCCCCGATGTCGGCGACCGCGACGCCGAGCTGCTTCTCGGTCTCCGAGAGGACGGCGTCGGCCGAGGCGAGCCCGGCGGCGACGAGTTCCTCGATCCCGACCCCCGCGGCGGCGATGCACTTCGAGAGGTTCTGGACCGCCGTCGCGGAGGCGGTGACGATGTGCGTCTCCACCTCGAGCCGGATCGCGCTCATCCCGAGCGGGTCCTTCACCCCCTCCTGCCCGTCGACCGCGAACCCTCGCGGAAGGACGTGGAGGACGTCGCGGTTCGACGGGATCGAGACGGCGCGCGCGACCTCGGTCGCCCGGGCGACGTCCTCGCGGCTCACCTCGCGGTCGTGGCCGCTCACCGCCACCGCCCCGCGCGAGTTCTGGCTCTCGACGTGCTGGCCGCCGACGGCGACGAACGCCCGGCCGATCTTCCAGCCGGACCGTCGCTCCGCCTCCTCGACGGCGGCGGCGATCGAGTTGACCGTCTGCTCGATGTTGACGACGACGCCCTTCTTCAGGCCGGTCATCGGGACGGTCCCCTTCCCGATGACGGTGAGCGACCCGTCACGGCCCACCTCACCGATCAGGACCGCGACCTTCGTCGTCCCGACGTCGAGCCCGACGAGCACCGTTTCCCGCTCCACCTGCACCTCGCTCCCTGGACTGGCGGCCTAGAGGAAGTGGCGCCGGATGAGCGCCACGTTCTGGAAGATCCGGAGGCCGAACGTGATGAGGGCGACGAGGTAGAGGTCGAGCCCGAGCCGGTCGCCCACGAACGTGAGGAGGACGGCGACGATCGCGTTCGTCACGAAGCCGCTGATGAAGATCCGGTTGTCGTACGCCCCGTCGAGCTCGGCCCTGATCGCGCCGAGGACCGAGTCGAGCGCCGCGAGGATCGCGACCGCCGAGTAGCGGGCGAGCTCGTACCCGACGTTCACGTTGAGGACGAGGCCGAGGATGATCCCGACGAGGAGCCCGGCGAGGGGAACGAGCACCTGCCGACCTGCCTCCACCTGTGGGGATCCGGACGTGAAGGCTACAGGACGCCCCTCCGGCGGGCAACCGAACGCCCGGACGGCCTCCCTCGCGGTCGTCGCGACGGCCGAGGTCGTCACGGTGCGCTCGAGGGGGCCGGCGACGGGTCCGCCGACGCCGACGGGGTCGGTGCCGGGGTCGCACTCGGGCGAGGCGTCGGGTCGGGGGCGCGCTTCACGCCCTTCGCGAGGTACGTGCCGTTCGTCTCGCTCGCGAGGATCACCCAGCCGAGCTCGTCCTCGCGGCCGTCGAGGATGCTCCTGAGGAGCCGCGCCTGGCCGGGGACGATCGCGGGCGGCCGGAGGCTCGGCGTGTAGAAGCCGAAGACGGCGATCGGACCCCCGGGGGCGAGCCGGAGCGTGAAGCCGTCCCGGTCGTCGAGGACGACGGTGGCCCGCTCCCGGGCGCTCCCCACGTCCGCCGGGGTGAGCGACCCGATCCGCGTCGCCGCGTCGAGGAGGAGCGGGTCGATCGTCGCACCGATCGCGAGCGCGATCCCCGCCCGCCGGTCCACGATCGGGACGAGCCGGGCGGCGGCGCCGGGGACGCCGGCCGGGGTGGCGGCGAGGACGCGGCCGGTCTCGTCGACCGCGTACCGCGTCTCGCCGACGACCCACGCGAGGACCGGCTCACGCTCGTCGAGGGCGATCCGGAGCGTGCCCGGGAGCCCGACGGCGACGTCCGCGGCGCGGACGGTCGGCAGTGCCTCGAGCGCCTCCTCGATCCGTCCCGCGGCGACCGCGAAGACGCTCTCGCCGGCCGCGATCCCGCCGACCGCCGCCTCGATCGCGGCCCGGTCGGTGAGGAGCCGCTCGGCGTCGACGAGCTCGAGCTCGCGGAAGGCGAAGGCGGGCGACGCGGCGAGCCCCCAGCCGGCGAGGAGGGCGAGGACCATCACGAGGATGGCCCCGGCGCGGACCGGGGCGAGCCGGCCCGCCGTCGCGCGCCGCCGACGCTCCCGCGCCGGCCCGGGCCGCTCCGCCCGGCCGCCGCCGCGCCGCGCGACCGGGCGTGCCCGCCGGAGCGTCATCGCGGGAGGTCCCCCGGGGTGAGGCGGCGACGGATCCGGCCGGCGTGCCGCTCGACGGCGAGCGCGACGATCCGCTCGGCGACCGCGCGGAAGTCGAGCCCGGCGACCGACGGCATCGTCGGGAAGAGGCTGATCGGGGTGAAGCCCGGGATCGTGTTGATCTCGCTGACCACGAGCGTCGACCCCGCGAGGAGGAAGTCGACGCGGGCGAAGCCCTCGGCGCCGATCGCGCGATAGGCGGCGGCGGCGAGGTCGCGGATCTCGGCGGCCCGGGCGGGCGGGAGGTCGGCCGAGATCGTCGTCCGGGAGACGCCGGGGGCGTACTTCGCCTCGTAGTCGTAGAACTCGCGCCCCGGGAAGACCTCCCCGGGCCCGTGGACCTCGAGCCGGGTCGGGTCGTTCCCGATCACCGAGACCTCGAGCTCGCGGGGCGACGGGAGATAGCGCTCGACGAGGACGACCGGGTCGTGGCGGAGCGCCGCCTCGATCGCCGCCGGCCGGCCCGCCGCGTCGCGGGCGATCGTCATCCCGATCGACGAGCCGAGCCGCGACGGCTTCGTCATGAGGCGCGGATCCGCCCCGGCGAACGCGTCCAGTCCCGCGAGCACCCCGGACCGGTCGGCCGCCCACCGGTCCGCGCGGACCTCGACCCAGTCGACGACCGGGAGCCCGGCGGCCCGTGCGAGCCGCTTGAACGCCGCCTTGTCCATCCCGAGCGCGGAGGCGGCGACGCCGGAGCCGGTGTACGGGAGGTCGATCGCCTCGAGCAGCGCCTGGAGCGTCCCGTCCTCCCCGAACGGGCCGTGGAGCGCGATGAAGGCGACGGGCCGCGGGGTCGCCGCCGCGAGCCGGTCGAGCGCCGCCCCGACCGGGAACGGTCCCGCGGCCCCGAGCGCCGCCGGGTCGTCGTACGCGGCGGCCGGCCGGCCCTCCCGGCGATGCCCGTCGGGGAGCCACCACCAGCGGCCGTCGAGGTCGATGAGGACCTGCTCGACGGCGCGGCCCCCCGCCCCGAGCGCCTCGGCGACCGCGGTCCCCGAGACGATCGAGACGTCGTGCTCCGCCGACGGTCCGCCGAGGATGACGACGACCGGGACGGACGCCGCCCCGGACCCCGCGCCACGCTCGATCACGACGCCTCCTCCGGCCGGTAGCCGCTCCAGTCGCCGACGAACTCCACCTCGAGCACGAGCTCCAGGCCGGTCCGTCGGCGGATCTCCGCGCGGACCCGCTCCGCGAGCCGACGGACGTCGGTCGCGCTCCCGCCGCGGTCGTTCACGATGAAGTTCGCGTGCTTCGGCGAGACCGTCGCGCCGCCCACGGTCAGGCCCTTGAGACCCGCCTCGTCGATGAGCCGGCCCGCCGACGCGCCGGGCGGGTTCCGGAAGACGCTCCCCGCGCTCGGGAGCCCGAGCGGCTGGTGCTCCTGGCGCCAGCGGCGGATCTCGTCGAGCCGCTCCCTGATCGTCCCCGGATCGGCGGGGGCGAGGCGGAACGTCGCGCCGAGGACGAGCTCGTCGGGCTCGAGCTTGAACCGGCTCTCGCGGTAGCCGAAGCCGCACTCCCCGGCCGTGAGCGCGACCTCGCGGCCGTCGGCGAGGAGGACCCGCGCCTCCTCCAGCGTGTCGGCGATCGCGCCGTCGTGCGCCCCGGCGTTCGCCCAGACCGCGCCGCCGACCGTCCCCGGGACCGCGATCGCCCACTCGAAGCCCGTGAGTCCCGCCTTCGCCGCCTCGGTCGCCGCACGAGCCATCGGGACGCCCGCCTCGGCGACGAGCCGCTCGCCGTCGACGTGGAGCGCCTCCGCCCTCACCTGGATGACGAGGCCGCGGACGCCCGCGTCCGCGATGACGATGTCGCTCCCCCGCCCGAGGATGAGGTACGGGATCCCGCGGGAGCGGGCGAACCGGACGAGGCCGCGGAGCTCGAACGCGTTGTGCGCGACCGCGAAGAGGTCGGCCGGCCCGCCGACCCGCATCGTCGTGAACCGGGCGAGCGGCTCCGCGCGCGACGTCTTCACGCCGAGCCGGCGCTGGATCTCGGTCCCGACCGCGATCGGATCGAACGGCGTCTCGAGCGTCACGCGGCCTCCCTCGAGCGCCGCTCGACCTCGGCCGGTGCCGGGAGCGGCCGCCCCGTCGCGAGCGCGAGGAGGAGCTCGGCGACCGCCGCGGCCGCCCCGGGGCGGCCGAGCTCCCGCGAGGCCGCCGACATCGCGACGTGCCCGGCCGGGTCGTCGAGGATCGCCGCCGCCGCGAGGAGCGCCGCCCCGTCGAACCGGTCGTCGTCGACGAGGCGGGCGGCGCCCGCGCGCTCGAGGACGCGCGCGTTCGCGCGCTGGTGGCCGGCGGCGTGCGGGTACGGGACGACGACGACCGGGAGCCCGAGCGCGGTCGCCTCCGCGAGGGTCGA
>JBJOLT010000014.1:0-8967 GCA_046045415.1 Chloroflexota bacterium
CCGAGGGGAAGACGAACAAGGAGATCGCGGCCGACGTCTTCCTCTCCGACAAGACGGTGAAGAACTACGTCAGCTCGATCCTCTCGAAGCTGAACCTCGAGCGGCGCGCCCAGGCCGCCGCCTTCGTCGCGAAGCACCGGCTGAACCGCGACATCTGAGGCCCGCGCCCGGCGCCTCGCTACACTCCCCACGATGCGGATCGTCACCCCAGCGGAGGCGGTCGCCGGGATCCGTTCCGGCGAGCGGGTCTACCTCCACGCCGCCGCCGCCGTCCCCACCGTCCTCCTCGACGCGCTCGTCGCGCGCGCCCCGGAGCTGAGCGACGTCGACGTCGTCCATCTCCACGTCGAGGGTCCCGGGCCGCACCTCGCCCCGGAGATGGCCGGCCACTTCCGCCACCGGGCGCTCTTCATCGGCCCGAACGCGAGGACGGCGGTCAACGAGGGCCGGGCCGACTACATCCCCGTCTTCCTCTCGGACACGCCGCGCCTCTTCAGCTCCGGGATCCTCCCGCTCGACGCCGCGCTCATCAACGTCTCGCCGCCCGACGAGCACGGCTTCTGCTCGCTCGGGACGTCGGTGGAGGCGACGAGCGCCGCCGTCGTCGCGGCGCGGACGGTGATCGCCCAGCTGAACCGCTCGATGCCCCGGACGCTCGGCGAGAGCTTCGTCCACGTCGACGACATCGACCTCGCCGTCGAGGTGGACGTCCCGCCGTTCGAGCACGCGGACCCGGAGATCGGCGAGGTGGAGCGGCGGATCGGCGAGCTCGTCGCGGAGCTCGTCCCCGACGGCGCGACGCTCCAGATGGGGATCGGCGCGATCCCGACCGCCGTCGCGATGCACCTCCACGCGAAGCGGGATCTCGGGATCCACACCGAGATGATGACCGACGTCGTCGCGGACCTCGCCGAGCGAGGCGTCGTCACCGGGGCCCGGAAGGAGCGGAACCGGGGGAAGATCATCGCGACCTTCATGATGGGGACGAAGCGGCTCTACCGGTTCGTCGACGACAACCCGATGGTCGAGATGCGGGCGGCCGACTTCACGAACGACACGCACGTGATCCGGAGCTTCCGGCACATGACCGCGGTGAACTCCGCGATCGCGATCGACCTCACCGGCCAGGTCTGCGCCGACTCGATCGGCTCGCGGCTCTACAGCGGCGTCGGGGGCCAGATGGACTTCATCCGCGGTGCCGCCCTCGCGCCCGACGGCCTCCCGATCATCGCCCTCCCCGCGACGGCGGCGGGCGGCGCGGTCTCGCGGATCGTCCAGTTCCTCCCCGAGGGGGCCGGCGTCGTGACGACCCGGGCGCACGTCCGGCTCGTCGTCACCGAGTACGGGGTCGCCGACCTCTGGGGGAAGTCGATCCGGGAGCGGGCGAAGGCGCTGATCGCGATCGCCCACCCGGACTTCCGGGACGAGCTGACGGCGCAGGCGAGGAAGACGCACTACCTCTGACCGCGGCTCGGGCGACCGCGGCTCGGGCGCACGGGCGACCCCGGCGACGCGCGCTCGTACTCGGGCGAGGAGATCGGGGAGGGATGGGGTGGACGCCGGGCGTCCCCTCCGGCGTCCACCGCACGGCGAATGCTCCCGCCGCGGGCCGCCCGTGACAGGTGCCGTTCGGCCCCCGGATTCGGGGACCGATGTCGCTTCGGCCGGCCGTCGTCCCGCCCGACCATCGCGCCATGCCCCTGCCAGGCCCCTGCCCGGCCGTACCCGGGGACGCGCCGTGCCGCGTCCTGCTCGTCGCCGACCACCGCGCCGCGACGACGGCGCTCGGCGCCCATCTCCGCCGCCACGGGTTCCACATCGTGGGTCTCGAGGCGGCCCCCGCGGCGGTCCGGGCGGCTGCCGCCCGCGAGCTCCCCGACGTCGTCCTCATCGACGCCTCGGTGGGGGGCGGGTGGCAGGCGGTCGTCAGCGCGCTCGACTCCATCTCGCCGCACCGCGTCGCCGTCCTCGCCGCGTACTGGGGGAGCGAGGCGCGCCGCGACGCCGCCGAGGCGGGGATCGGCGCCACGCTCCTCAAGCAGGTGAGCGGCGGCGATCTCGTCGCCCGGCTCCGTGCGCTCGCCGTCCCGCGCGCGTCGGGGGCCGCCGCGGCCGACGGGCCCGCGAGCTGACCCCGCGACCCGTGGCCGTCCCGCCGCGTCCCCTCCGTCCCGCCACGGCCCCGCGCCCCTCGCGTCCCGCGTCGGCGGCCTCGCGTCCCGCGCCGGCGGCCCGAACGGCACTGTCTCGCGCACCGCTCCGCCCGGTAGCGTTCGGTGCAGGACGACCGCGATGAGGCGACGATGACGACGAGCGAGCGCTGGGAGATCCTCGACGGGAACGAGGCGGCCGCACGGGTCGCCTACGCGGCGAGCGAGGTGATCGCGATCTACCCGATCACCCCGGCCTCCGCGATGGCGGAGCACGCCGACGACTGGTCGGCCGCCGGTCGTCCCAACCTCTGGGGCGAGGTCCCCACCGTCATCGAGATGCAGTCGGAGGCGGGGGCGGCCGGCGCCCTCCACGGCGCGCTCCAGACGGGGGCGCTCGCGACGACGTTCACGGCGTCGCAGGGGCTCCTCCTCATGATCCCGAACATGTTCAAGATCGCCGGCGAGCTCACCCCCGCGGTGATCCACGTCGCCGCGCGGACGATCGCGACCCACGCGCTCTCGATCTTCGGCGACCACAGCGACGTGATGCACGCCCGCTCCACGGGCTGGGCGATGCTCGCCGCCGCGTCGGTCCAGGAGGCGCACGACATGGCGCTCGTCGCCCACGCGGCGACGCTCCGCGCCCGGGTCCCGTTCCTCCACTTCTTCGACGGCTTCCGGACCTCGCACGAGATCAACCGGATCGCGACGCTCGACGAGGCGACGATCCGCGCGCTCATCCGCGAGGACGACGTCCTCGCGCACCGGGCGCGCGGCCTCACGCCCGACGCACCGTCGATCCGCGGCACGGCCCAGAACCCGGACGCCTTCTTCCAGGCGCGCGAGGCGTCGAACCCGTTCCACGCCGCGGTCCCTGCGATCGTCGAGGAGGTGCTCGACGAGCTCGCCGAGCGGACCGGCCGGCACTACGGCCTCGTCGAGTACCACGGGGCGCCTGACGCGGACCGGGTCGTCGTCGTCATCGGTTCGGCGGTGGGCGCCGTGCGCGAGACGGTGGATGCGCTGAACGCCGCGGGCGAACGGGTGGGCTGCGTCGCGGTCCGGCTCTTCGCGCCGTTCCCCGCCGAGCGGCTCGTCGCGGCCCTCCCGCCGACGGTCCGCGCGATCGCCGTCCTCGACCGGACGAAGGAGCCGGGGGCGGTGGGCGAGCCGCTCTACCAGGCGACCCTCGCCGCGATCGCGGAGCGGATGGACGGGCCGGAGCCGCCGTTCGCCGCCTTCCCGCGGATCCTCGGCGGCCGGTACGGGCTTTCCTCGAAGGAGGTGACGCCCGGGATGATCCGCCCCGTCTTCGACGAGCTCCGCGCCGCCGCCCCGAAGCGCCACTTCACGATCGGGATCCGGGACGACGTGACGAACCTCTCGCTCCCGGTCGATCCGTCGTTCCGGACGCCGCGCCCGGCCGGCGAGGTGGAGGCGGTCTTCTTCGGCCTCGGCTCGGACGGGACCGTCGGGGCGAACAAGGCCTCCGTCTCGATCATCGGGGAGGGGGCCGGCCGCTTCGCCCAGGGCTACTTCGTCTACGACTCCAAGAAGTCCGGCGGGACGACCGTCTCGCACCTTCGGTTCGGCCCGGAGCCGATCCGCTCCGCCTACCTCATCGACGCCGCGGACTTCGTCGCGTGCCACCAGTTCGGGCTCCTCGCGAAGCTCCCGGTCCTCGCCGTCGCGAAGCCGGGCGCGACCGTCCTCCTCAACGCCCCGTACCCGCCCGACGAGGTCTGGGCCCATCTCCCGGGCCCGGTCCAGCGCGAGCTCGTCGAGAAGCGGATCGAGCTCTGGGCGATCGACGCGGCGACCGTCGCCGCCGAGGCGGGGATGGGGAACCGGATCAACACGGTGATGCAGCCCTGCTTCTTCCGTCTCGCCGGGGTCCTCCCGCCGGACGAGGCGATCGCCCGGATCAAGGCGAGCGTCGAGGCGACGTACGCGAAGCGCGGCCGGGCCGTCATCGAGCGGAACTTCGCCGCGATCGACGCCTCGCTCGCCCGGCTCGCCCGGATCCCGCTCGGCGAGGTCACCGGGGCGCCGCTCCCGCCGGTCGTCCCCGCCGACGCCCCCGACTTCGTCCGCCACGTCACGGCGGCGCTGATGGCGGGCGAGGGGGACCGGCTCCCGGTGAGCGCCTTCCCGGTCGACGGCGTCTTCCCGCCCGGGACGACGCGCTTCGAGAAGCGGGCCATCGCCGCCGAGATCCCGGTCTGGGACCCGGCGATCTGCATCGACTGCGGGAAGTGCGCGATCGCCTGCCCGCATGCCGCGGTCCGGATGAAGGTCTACCCGGCGGCCGCCCTCGCCGGCGCGCCCGCGGGCTTCAAGGAGAAGGAGTTCCGCTCGCACGAGCTCGCCGGCCATCGCCTGACGATCCAGGTCGCCCCCGACGACTGCACCGGCTGCGGCATCTGCGTCGACGTCTGCCCGGCGAAGGACCGGACGGAGCTCCGCCACAAGGCGCTGGACCTCGCCCCGGCCGCGGAGCGCCGCGAGGTGGAGCGGCCGGCGTGGGACTTCTTCCGCGCCATCGCGCCGCTCGACCGGACGCTCATCCCGCACGACACGGTGAAGGGCTCGCAGGTCCTGGAGCCGCTCTTCGAGTTCTCGCTCGCGTGCAGCGGCTGCGGCGAGACGCCGTACCTGAAGCTGATCTCCCAGCTCTTCGGCGACCGGATGATCGTCGCGAACGCGACCGGCTGCTCGTCGATCTACGGGGCGAACCTCCCGACGACGCCGTGGACGGTGAACGCCGAGGGCCGCGGCCCCGCGTGGGCGAACTCCCTCTTCGAGGACAACGCGGAGTTCGGGCTCGGGATGCGGCTCGCGCTCGACGCGCAGGCAGAGCACGCCCGCCGGCTCCTCGAGCGCCTCGCGCCGGCCGTCGGCGAGCCGCTCGCCCGCGAGCTCCTCGAGGCGGACCAGGGGACCGAGGCGGGGATCGCCGCCCAGCGGGAGCGCGTGGATCGGCTCCGCGGGCAGCTCCGCTCCGTCCGGGGCGAGGCCGCGGAGGACGCCCGGCGCCTCCTCTCCCTCGCCGGCGACCTCGTCCGCCGCGCCGTCTGGATCGTCGGCGGCGACGGCTGGGCGTACGACATCGGCTCCGGCGGCCTCGACCACGTCCTCGGCTCCGGGCGGGACGTGAACGTCCTCGTCCTCGACACGGAGGTCTACTCGAACACCGGCGGCCAGGCGTCCAAGGCGACGCCGCGCGGCGCGGTCGCGAAGTTCGCGGCGGCCGGGAAGGGGCGGGCGAAGAAGGATCTCGGGGCGGTCGCGCGCGCCTACGGCGACGTCTACGTCGCGCAGATCGCGCTCGGCGGGAACGACGCGCAGGCGGCACGGGCGCTCCTCGAGGCCGATGCCTGGCCCGGGCCGTCCCTCGTCATCGCGTACAGCACGTGCATCGCGCACGGGATCGACATGGGCCGCTCCATGACGCACCAGAAGGACGCGGTCCGGAGCGGCTACTGGCCGCTCTACCGCTTCCGCCCGAGCGAGGAGGAGGACGGCCGGCCCTTCACGCTCGACTCGCCGAAGCCGACGCTCCCGGTCCGCGACTTCATCGCCGCCGAGACCCGCTTCGGGATCCTCGCCCGGACGCAGCCGGACCGGGCGGCGGAGCTCGCCGACCTGATCCAGCAGGACGTCGACGAGCGGCGCCACTACTACGAGCAGCTCGCCGCGATCGAGCGGACCGTCCCGCATCTGGACCACGGGGGCGACGGCGCCCGGACGGACGGGGAGGGCGCGTGATGGGCCTCGATCTCTCGACCCGCTACCTCGGACTCGAGCTCCGCTCGCCGCTCGTCGCCTCGGCCTCGCCCCTCGCCGGCACGCTCGAGGGGGCACGGCGGATCGCGGCGGCAGGCGCCGGGGCGCTCGTCCTCCCATCGCTCTTCGAGGAGGAGATCCTCCACGAGGAGCTGAACGTCGCGCGGGCGCTCGAGACGGGGAGCGACCAGTTCGCCGAGGCGCTCGACTACTTCCCCGCGGTCGACGGCTTCGTCGGCGCGGAGGACCGCTATCTCGAGACGATCCGCCGGACGAAGGCGGCGGTCGGGATCCCGGTGATCGCGAGCCTGAACGCCGTGAGCGCCGGGGGCTGGGTCCGCTGCGCGCAGTCGATCCAGGACGCCGGGGCTGACGCGCTCGAGCTGAACCTCTACGAGGTCGCGGCCGCGCCCGAGCGGGGCGCGATCGAGATCGAGAGCGCCCACCTCGACCTCGTCGCGGCGGTCCGGATGGCGGTCTCGATCCCGGTCGCCGTGAAGATCGGCCCGTACTACTCGGCGCTCGCGAACTTCGCGGCCGCCGTCGTCGCGCGCGGCGCGAACGGGCTCGTCCTCTTCAATCGCTTCTACCAGCCGGACCTGGACCTCGACACGTTCGACGTCGTCCCGCGGCTTGAGCTGAGCCGCTCGGCCGAGCTCCGCCTCCCGCTCCGCTGGACCGCCATCCTCAGGCCGCAGCTCGGCCGCGACGTCTCGCTCGCCGCGAGCTCGGGGGTCCACACGGGGATCGACGCGGTGAAGGTCCTCATGGCCGGCGCCGACGTCGCGATGACGACCTCGGCGCTCCTCCGCCACGGCCCCGAGCATCTCCGCGTCCTCGAGACCGAGCTCCGCGAGTGGCTGGAGGCGCACGAGTACCGCTCCGTCGGGGAGCTCCGCGGGAGCGCGACCCACGCCTCGTCCGGGGATCCGGCGGCGTTCGAGCGGGCGAACTACGTCGCGACGCTCCACTCCTGGAGCGACGACCGCGCCTGAGGCGCCGTCAGCCGCCCGCGGGGAGGGCGACCGCGAGCCCGGCCGTGAGCCCGGCGTCGAAGGCGGCGAGATCGGCCTCGAGGATCCCCTCGCGCTTCCCGGCGACGAGCGCCTCGATCGCGGCGCGGACCGATGCGGGCGCGACGAGCCCGAGCCGCCCGACGAGGGCGCCGAGCGCGACGACGCTCACGAGGGAGTCGTCCCCGGCGGCGCGGGCGAGCGGCGTGCAGGCGAGGCGGAGGACGTCGAGGTCGGCGCGGGTCGCCGCCGCCTCGACGAGCGAGTCGTTGACGACGAGGAGGCCGCCCGGCGCGACGAGCGGCTCGAAGCGGGCGAGGGACGGCGGATTGAGGACGATCGCGGCGCTCGCCCGGTCGACGACCGGCGACCCGATCGGCTCGTCGCCGACGATCACCGTGCACGAGGCGGTCCCGCCGCGCATCTCCGGCCCGTACGAGGGGATCCACGAGACCTCGCGCCCCTCGCGGACCGCCGCCTCGGCGAGGACCTTGCCGGCGAAGAGGATCCCCTGCCCGCCGAACCCGGCGATGACGACCGAGCGCTCCATCAGCGCGCCTCCTCCGCCGCGAGCCGGTCGACGAGGACGCCCGGCGGGTAGGTCGCCGGGACGACCCGGCGCAGGTGCTCGATCGACTCGGCCGGGGTCATCCCCCAGCCGACCGGGCAGTTCGCGATCACCTCGACGATCGCGAAGCCGGCGCGCGCCTCCTGGACCTCGCACGCCCGCCGGATGAGCGCCTTCGTCCGGCCGATCGCCGCGGCGTCCGCGACCGAGCCGCGGGCGGCGTACGCGACGCCGGGGACGAGCGCGAGCATCTCGGTCATCGGGAGCGGGTAGCCGTGGAGGAGCGGGTCGCGGCCGGTGGGGCTCGACGTGGTCCGCTGGCCGAGGAGCGAGGTCGGGGCGAGCTGGCCGCCGGTCATCCCGTAGACGCCGTTGTTCACGAAGAGGGCGGTGATCGCCTCGCCGCGGGCCGCCGCGTGGATGATCTCCGCGGTCCCGATCGCCGCGAGGTCGCCGTCCCCCTGGTACGTGAGGACGAACGCGTCGGGACGGACGCGGCGGATCCCGGTCGCGACGGCCGGCGCCCGGCCGTGCGGCGCCTCGACGAAGTCGAGCCGGAGGTAGTCGTACGCGAAGACGGCGCAGCCGACGGGCGCGACGGCGATCGTCCGCTCGCCGAGGCCGAGCTCGCCGAGGACCTCGGCGATCAGCCGGTGGACGACGCCGTGGCCGCAGCCGGGGCAGTAGGAGGTGGAGCGCTCGTCGAGGAGCGCCGGCGGCGCGTAGACGAGGCGTTCGCCCGCACGGGGCCGGGCCGTCGCGGTCATCGCGCCACCTCCGTCGTCGCGAGGAGCCGGCGGGCCGCCTCGACGACCTCGCCCGGCGCCGGGACCATCCCGCCGGTCCGTCCGTGGAAGCCGACCGGGCGCCGTCCCCCGACCGCGAGCCGGACGTCCTCGACCATCTGGCCGGCGGAGAGCTCGACGACGAGGATGGCCCGGACCCGGGTCGCGAGCTCGGCGAGCGGCTCGGACGGGAACGGCCAGAGGCTGATCGGCCGGAAGAGCCCGGCACGGATCCCCGCGTCGCGGAGCCGTCCGACCGCGGTCCGCGCGACCCGCGCCGCGGTCCCGTAGGCGACGATCGCGAGGTCCGCGTCCTCGAGCCGCTCGCCCGCCCAGCGGACCTCGTGCGCGGCGATCTCGCGGTACTTCGCCTGGAGGTGGTCGTTGTGGCGCTCCAGCTCGGCCGGCTGGAGGTGGAGCGAGCGGACGACCCGCGGCGGCCGTCCCGCGGCGCCCTCCACCGCCCAGTCGGGGCGGGGATGGGCCGGCGTCCGGTACGACTCGACGATCGGCTCCATCGCCTGGCCGAGGATCCCGTCCGCGAGGACGACGACCGGGGTCCGATACCGCTCTGCGAGCTCGAAGGCGGTGGGGACGAGCTCGACCGCCTCGGCGATCGAGGAGGGGGCGAGGACCGGTGTCCGGTAGTCGCCGTGGCCGTG
>JBJOLT010000044.1:0-3549 GCA_046045415.1 Chloroflexota bacterium
TGCGGCTACCGGAGCACGATCACCGTCGCGGTCGCGAGCGGCACGACCTACCGGCTCCGGCTGACGGGGCTCGCGGACTCCCAGTTCGGCCCGTACACCCTCGCGTGGACCTTCCGGGCGCCGGTCCGGGCGACCTTCATCGTCACGCTCACGAACGACCGGGAGAGCGCGGGCTGGTGCAAGGTCGTCGTGAAGACGAGCGGGCTCGCCCCGAACCAGACGATCCTGATCTCCTCGGGCGGCGGCGAGGCGTTCGACGTGATCACCGAGATCGACGACGTGGGCCGGTACAGCCGTGTCTACGGGGCGTGGGGTCCCTACTGGCGGAAGGGGGTCGCGACGCTCTCCGCCTCCGCGATCCTCGCCGCCGACGAGGTGACGGTCGTGACGCCGAAGCTCACGGATCGCTGCACGGCGCAGTAGGGGGCGGATCGCGGGCGGGGTCGGCTGCGCTCAACGCACCCGGCCCGGCCCGCGCCGCTCAGCGCGCGGGCTCCACCCCCGGGTCCCATCGGACCGTCGCGACGAGCCGGCTCCCGCCGCTCCGGACCGGCTCGAGGCGCCAGCCGGTCGTCGTCCGGTCCAGGGTGCGGGCGGCGTCGCCCGGGCGGACGCCCGGGGCGGGCGGCGAGCCGTCCCCGACGACCTCCACCCGGCACGTGGCGGCGTCGAGCGGGGCGACGGCGACCTCGACGAGCCGGCTCCCGCCGGCGCGGATCGCGTCGCCGACCCCGATCCTCGCGACCTCGGCGACGAGGTCGGCGGCACCGCGGTCAAGCCCCAGGACCGTCTCCGCATCCGGGTCGATGGCGGAGCGGACCACCGCCGCCTCGCGCCATGCGGCGGCGAGCGCGTCGAGCCGGGCGGCGGCGCCGAGGCGGTCGCGCCGCGCCTCCTCCATCGCGACGATCGCGGCGAGGTCGAGGGCGAGCAGCCCCTCGCGGACGAGCCACGCGGAGCGGACGGCGACGCACCAGCCGAGGCCGGCCATCCCCACCGCGCCGAGCCACGCCCCGAGGCCCAGCGCGGGCGAGCCGACGAGCGTGAACGTGGGCCCGAGCGCGCCGACGACCGCGAGGATCGCCGTCAGCCCGATCGCGCGGACGGTCGCCGACTCGCGGCGGAGGAGCGGGAGGAAGGCCGCGCGCGCCCCCGCGAGCGCGAGGCCCCACCAGACGACCGCGAAGCCGAGCGTCAGGGCGAGCCGGTCAAGCTCCACCGCCCAGCCGAGGGCGAGGACGGCGCCGACCGGGAGGGCGGCGAGGAGCGGGCGGATCGCGATGGGACGGACGAGCGTCGCCGCCTCGAGGAGCTCGTGCCACGCCCACCCGCCGGTCGCGGCGGCGAGCGCCGGCCGCCCGTGCGCCGCCGGGCCGGGCCGGCCCGTGGCCGATCGTCCGGCGGCGGGCGCCAGTTCCGCGGCGATCCGTTCCGCCTCGGCGGTCCTCGCACGGACCGCGTCGCGGTGGCCGCGGTAGCCGGAAACGGCTGACGCGATCGGGACGAGCGCCGCGACGCCGGCGAGCGGCGCCCACGCGAGGCGCGGGCCGAGCTGTTCCACCGCGACGACCCCGGCCGCGAGCCCGCCGAGGCCGGTGAGGAGGACGCGGAGCGTGGCGGCGAGCGCGAACGCGCCGATCGTCGCGAGCGGCCGCGACGGCCGCGCACCCGCACGGAGGTAGCCGCGCCGGAGGGGGACGAGGGCGGCGACGGTGAGCGCGTGCGCGCCGAGGAGGAGCGCCGCCCACGTCTCCAGCCCGCCGCCGTACGCCCACGCGTGGACGGGGGCGACGACGAGGAGCGTCGGGACGACGGCGACCGCGGCGACCGGCCACGAGAAGGCGTGCGGCGCACCGAGGCGCGCGAGCAGGCGTGCCGCGGGACGCCATCGCCCCGTGGCGCTCGGGCGGAGGGTCCTGGTCCGGAGCCGGCCGAGCGGCCGGTCCACCGGGCGGACCTCGACGAGGTGCTCCACGGGGCCGAGTCTCGCGAAGGGCAGGCGTTCGGGCAACGGGACCGGACCGGCGCGGAGCGCCCCGGACCCACCGGTACCGGGGAGCCGATGGTACCGGCGCGCGACGGGGCGGCTGCGTACGATGGGGGAGCGCGCCCCCACCCCTCCCCGCCCGCCAGCCGAAGGAGCCGCCCGTGAGCCACGTCGCCGATCCCGGCCGCTACGACGGCCGGATGCCGTACCGCTACTGCGGCCGGAGCGGCCTCCAGCTCCCGATCCTCTCCCTCGGGACGTGGCACAACTTCGGCGACACGACCCCGCTCTCCGTCCAGCGCGAGATCATCCTCACCGCGTTCGACCTCGGGATCACCCACATCGACATCGCGAACAACTACGGCCCGCCGTACGGGAGCACGGAGCGGAACGTGGGCCGGATCCTCCGCGAGGACCTCGCGGCGCATCGCGACGAGCTGATCGTCAGCTCCAAGGCCGGCTGGGACATGTGGCCGGGGCCGTACGGCCAGGGGGGCGGCTCGCGGAAGTACGTCCTCGCGAGCCTCGACCAGTCGCTCCGGCGGGTGGGCGTCGACTACTTCGACATCTTCTACTCACACCGGTTCGACGTCGACACCCCGCTCGAGGAGACGATGGGCGCGCTCGTGACCGCCGTCCGCCAGGGGAAGGCGCTCTACGTGGGGATCAGCTCGTATTCGGCCCGGAAGACCCGGGAGGCGGCGGCGATCCTCCGTGCGGAGGGGGTCCCGCTCCTCATCCACCAGCCCTCCTACAACCTCCTGAACCGCTGGATCGAGCCGGAGCTGATCGACGCGTGCGAGGAGGTGGGGGCCGGGCTCATCCCGTTCACCGCGGTCGCCCAGGGGCTCCTCACGGACAAGTACCTCGCCGGGATCCCGCGGGACGCCCGGCCGAACCGCCCCGGCGGCAGCTCGTTCGAGCGAGAGTTCCTCACCGACGAGAACCTCGCCCGGGTCCGCGCGCTCAACGAGATCGCGAAGCGGCGCGGCCAGACGCTCGCCCAGATGGCGTACGCGTGGACGCTCCGCGACCCGCGGATCACGACGACGCTCATCGGCGTGAGCTCCGTGGAGCAGCTTCGCGAGAACGCCGCGGCCGTCGCCCGCCTCGACTTCACCGCCGAGGAGCTCGCCGAGATCGACCGGTACGCGGTCGAGGGCGGCGTCAACTCCTGGGAGAAGCCCTCCACCGACCAGCGGATCTGAGCCCCCGGCGGACCGGATAGCCTTCCTCCATGCCGATCGACTGGGACGCCCCGTCCCGCGAGCTCCACCT
This sequence comes from Chloroflexota bacterium, assembly GCA_046045415.1. GTDB lineage: Bacteria > Chloroflexota > Limnocylindria > Limnocylindrales > CSP1-4 > DASVZT01. The sequence goes on from JBJOLT010000044.1 coordinate 3,266, forward strand.
CCGGAACGGGCGGATCAGCGAGGTCCTCCGGGTGGAGGAGGACGGGTCGCTCGGGACGATCCACCTCGGCGGGCCGCTGGGGCCCGGGACGTACGGTGCCGGCCTCGTCCCGATGCACGGCTGGCGGAACCGGGTGGGCGAGCCGATCGCGGTGGCCCTCCCCACCCCGGGGAGCGGCGACCTCCGCGCGCCGGGGCTCACGGTCGTGGGGCCGGACGGCGCGTCGGTCCTCGCGCTCCGGTACGTCGCCCACCGGATCCTCCCCGGCAAGCCCCCCGGCGAGG
>JBJOLT010000003.1:0-7307 GCA_046045415.1 Chloroflexota bacterium
GGCGGCGGGTGATCCGATCGGTCAATGCCACCGCTTCGTCGCGCTCAGCGTGAGCACGAACGCCACGAGCGGGGCCGCCACGTAGAAGAGGCGGCGGGCCTTCTGAGTGAGCTCTCGCATCCAGGTCCTCCGGCGCGGGTTCCGAACGGGCTCCGCGGTGGATCCGCGGGAAGCGACCGTACGGGCGCGAGGCCGGGTCGGAGTATCGGTCGAAGGTACGGGCCGCCCGCCGGACCATCGTGCGGTGCGGGGCACCGGTCCCCGAGGGCGACGTTCGTCGCCACCGCCACGGAGCGCTCCCGGGCGCTCCCGGGCGACCTTGGATAGAGTTGACTCACCATCCACCACGCGGTCCGCCCCGAGCGGACCCGCACGACCATGCTTGGAGTCCCGATGTCCGCCCCTCGTCCCGTCCGCACCGCCATCTCGATCGCCCTCCCGCTCGTCCTCGCCCTCTCCCTCGGGGCGTGCGTGGCGGAGGCGGAGCCCGGCTGGACGTACGCGCCGCCGCCTCCTGCGACGCCGACCCCGAGCCCCGCGCCGTCCGAGGCGCCGACCGCGGCCCCGACCGCGGCCCCGAGCGGCTCGCCGAGCGAGCCGGCGGAGGGCGACCTCGCGCTCGTCGCACTGAACATCCAGTTCGACAAGACGGAGCTCTCGACCGCGGCCGACACCCCGTTCACGATCACCCTCGACAACCAGGACGCGGGGATCCCGCACAACGTCGAGATCCGCGACGCGGGCGGCGCCTCGCTCTTCCTCGGCGAGATCTACAACGGCGTCGAGACCCGGACGTACGAGATCCCGGCGCTCGCGGCGGGCTCGTACACGTTCATCTGCACCGTCCACCCGAACATGGTCGGGACGCTGACCGTCGGCTGATCGCCGGCCGACCGCCGGGGACCCGGCCGCGCGGAGGGAGTCGTGAGCGAGAACGTCTGCTACCGCGACGCGTACGCCCGCGAGATCGAGGCGACCGTCACGGCGGTCGAGCCCGACCCGGGCGGCGCGGACGGCGTCGTCCTCGACCGGACGGTCTTCTACCCGGGAGGGGGCGGCCAGCCGGCCGACACCGGACTGATCACGTCGCCCGACGGCAGGAGCTGGACGGTGACCGGTGCACGGAAGTCCGGTGACGCGATCGTCCACCTCATCGAGCCGGGGGCCGCGGCGCCCGCCCCCGGCGACCGGGTCGTCGCCGCGATCGACTGGCCGCGGCGGCACGCGCTCATGCGGACGCACACGGCGCTCCATACCCTCTGCGGCGTCGTCTGGCGCGACTACGGGGCGCAGGTGACCGGAGGGAACATGGAGCCCGGCGCCGGACGGATGGACTTCGAGTTCGAGTCGATGTCGGGCGAGCTCGTCGGCGAGATCGAGGCGAAGGTGAACGCGGAGCTCGCGGCCGAGCGCGACGTGCGGGTCGCCGATCTGCCGCGCGACGAGGCGTTCGCCATCCCGGACCTGATCCGGACGAAGGTGAACCTCCTCCCGCCCGGGATCGAGACGGTCAGGACGATCGAGATCGTCGGGCTCGATCTCCAGGCCGACGGCGGCACCCACGTCGCGAACACCCGCGAGGTGGGGGCGATCCGCGTCACCGGCTACGAGTCGAAGGGGCGGATCAACAAGCGGATCCGGCTCGAGCTCGTCGACCCGGCATGATCGCCGACCAGCGGACCGGGTCGTGACCGACGGGACCCCCGTCACCCGCGCGACCGAGGCGGCGGCCGCGAGCGGCGTCCCGCACCGGGTCGTCGTCTTCGGCCACGCGACCTCGGCGGCGGACGCGGCCGCGAAGCAGGGGATCCCGCTCGGTGCGCTCCTCCGCACGATCGTCGTCCGACGCGGCGCCGACGACTACCTCTTCGTCCTCGTCCCGGGGGGCCGCCGCTTCGACTGGCCGAAGCTCCGCGCGCTCCTCGGCGTGACGCGGATGTCGCTCCCGGACAAGGACGAGGCGAAGGCGGTCACCGGCTACGAGCGCGGGACGATCACGCCGTTCGGGTCGGAGCGGCCGTGGCCGGTCATCGCGGACGCCTCGTTCCTCGACCAGCCGGTCGTCTCGATCGGCGGCGGCACGTTCGGGGTGACGATCCAGCTGGCGCCGGCCGATCTCGTCACCGCCCTCGGCGCGACCGTCTCCGACGTCAGCGTCCCGGACGAGGGCGGCGAGGGCTGACGCCCCCGGCTACCCCGCCGCCGCGACGTACCAGGCCGCGGCGCCCGGCGGGAGCTCGTCGCCCTCGAAGTCGACGCTCGAGAGGAGCGGGCGCCGGCGCGTCGGGAGCGGCATCGGGTCCTCGGAGAGGTTGAGCGCGCAGCGAAGGAAGGCCTCGCGCTCGAAGTGGAGCGTCCGCTCGGGCGACGGGACCCACCGGAAGTACTCGCCGTCGAAGCCCGCGTGCTCGCGCCGGAGGCGGAGCGCGGCGCGGTAGAGCGAGAGCATCGACCCGGGGTCCGCCGCCTGGGCTTCCGCGGTGAGCGCCGCCCAGTCCTCCGGCTGCGGCAGCCACGGCACGGTGCCGGCGGGTCCGAAGCCGAACGGCGGCGCGGTCCCGGACCACGGGAGCGGGATCCGGCAGCCGTCGCGGCCGAGGATCGTGCCGCCGGTGCGGAAGAAGATCGGGTCCTCGCGGAGCCCCGCGGGGAGATCCATCACCTCCGGCAGGCCCAGCTCCTCGCCCTGATAGAGGTAGACGGCGCCGGGGAGCGCGAGGAGCAGGAGCGTCGCCGCCCGCGCGCGCCGCGTCCCGAGCGGGAGATCCACCGGCAGCGACTCGTCGACGTCGCGGGTCGTGATCGCCGTCATCGGCCGGCCGAAGCGGCTCGCGTGCCGCGGCTCGTCGTGGTTCGAGAAGACCCAGGCGGGCGCGGCCCCCACGGACGCGTGGCTCAGCATCGTCTCGTCGATCGCGTCGTGGAGGACCGACGCCTCGAAGGCGCCGCGCATGAAGTGGAAGTTGAACGCGCCGTGGAGCTCGTCCGGCCGGAGGTACCGCGCGAGCCGCTCGGGACTGGAGACATGGACCTCGCCGAGGAGGACCCGCTCCGGATCGTAGCTCCGGGCGATCTCGCGCCAGCGCCGGTAGATGTCGTGGACCTCGGGCCGGTCGAAGTGGGGCTGCTCGTCCGGGATCCCGCCGCCGCCCGCCCGCGCCGCCGCGGCGAGGTCGGGGAGGCCGTCCGCCTTCGCGAGCCCGCTCGCGACGTCGATCCGGAAGCCGTCCACCCCGCGGTCGAACCAGAAGCGGAGGATGGACTCGAACTCCGCCCGGACGTCGGGGTGCGACCAGTCGAGGTCCGGCTGGCTGGGGTCGAAGAGGTGGAGGTACCACTGCTCCGGCCGCCCGTCCGGGCCGGTGAGGCGCGTCCAGGCGGGGCCGCCGAAGACGCTCCCCCAGTCGTTCGGCGCTGCGGCGCCGTCCTCGCCGCGGCCGTCGCGGAAGAGATACCGGTCGCGCGCGGGCGACCCGGGGGGCGAGGCGACCGCCTCGCGGAACCACGGATGATCCGCGGAGGTGTGGTTCGGGACGAGGTCGATGAGGACGCGGAGCCCCGCTGCGTGCGCCTCGGCGATCAGCGCGTCGGCGTCGGCGAGCGAGCCGAGCCGCGGGTCGATCCCCCGGTAGTCGGCGACGTCGTAGCCGCCGTCCCGCATCGGGGACGGGTACCACGGGGTGACCCAGATCGCGTCGACCCCGAGGTCGCGGAGGTACGGGATCCGGGAGCGGATCCCGGCGACGTCCCCGATCCCGTCCCCGTCGGCGTCGGCGAAGCTCCGGATGTAGACCTGGTAGACGACCGCGCGCCGCCACCAGCCTGGGGCCGGCGACGGCGCGTGCGTTCCCATGTCGAGCCGGATGCCCGGTCGCGGGCGGCCCCGGTCAGACCTGCTTGACGGCGGCGACGAGGGCGGCGAGGCCCTCCTTCGCGTCGGCGAAGAGCATCCCGGTCTTCGGGTTCGTGTAGAGCTCGTTGTCGATCCCGGCGTAGCCGCGGCCCATCGAGCGCTTGATCACGATGATCGACTTCGCGTGGTCGACGTCGAGGATCGGCATCCCGGAGACCGGCGAGCCGGGCCGGCGCGCCGCCGGGTTCGTGACGTCGTTCGCGCCGATGACGAGGGCGACATCGCACCGGTCGAACTCCGGGTTGATGTCCTCCATCTCCTTCAGCTGGGGGTACGGAACGTTCGCCTCCGCGAGGAGGACGTTCATGTGCCCCGGCATCCGGCCGGCGACGGGATGGATCGCGTACTTCACGTCGACGCCGCGCTCCTCGAGGATCTCGGCGAGCTCGCGGACGCCGTGCTGCGCCTGGGCGACGGCGAGGCCGTAGCCCGGGACGACGATGACGGAGCTCGCGTAGGCGAGCTGGATCGCCGCGTCGTCTGCGGAGATCTCGCGGACCGAGCCGCCGGCGCCGCCGGCGACCGCCGCCGTCCCTTCGCCGCCGCCGAAGCCGCCGATCATGATGTTCATGACCGAGCGGTTCATCGCGTCGGCCATCAGCTTCGTGAGGATCGCGCCGGACGCACCGACGAGCGCGCCCGCGATGATGAGGACCGGGTTGTCGAGGACGAAGCCCGCCATCGCGACCGCGGTACCCGTGAACGAGTTGAGGAGGCTGATGACGACCGGCATGTCGGCGCCGCCGATCGGGAGCGTCATCGTGATCCCGAAGATGAGCGAGGCGAGGAGGATCAGCCCGACGACCTCGACCGAGAGGTTCCCGGCCCAGAGGTAGGCGGCCCCGCCGACGGTGACGGCGGCGAGCGCGAGGGTGACGAGGCGGCCGCCCGGGATGATCACGGGGCGGGACGGCGTGATCCTCAGGCCCATCAGCTTCCCGGACGCGATGAGCGAGCCGGTGAAGGTGATCGAGCCGATGACGATGTCGAGCACGACCGCGACGTTCACCTGGGCGGACGGCGCCGCCGTCAACTTCAGGTAGTCGTCGATCGCGATGAGCGCCGCCGCGCCGCCGCCGACCGCGTTGAAGAGCGAGACGAGCTGCGGCATCGCGGTCATCTTCACGGTCCGCGCGGTGTAGAGGCCGAGGCCGCCGCCGATCGCGATGCCGATGACGATGATGGCCCAGCCGACGACGTTGAGGCCGCCCTCGTGGGGCTCGGCCGCGAGGAGGACGGCCGTCGCGACGATCGCGACGAGCATGCCGCCGGCGGAGAGGAGGTTCCCGTTCCGCGCGGTGGCGGGCGAGTTCATCCGGATGAGGCCGAGCACGAAGGCCACGGCGCCGAGGAGCCAGGCGAGCCTGACGATCGGTTCGAGGATGGCGAGGTCCACGGGCTAGGCCTCCGCCTGCTCGGTCGGCTTCGGCGCGACCGTCTTCTTCTTGAACATCTGGAGCATCCGGTCCGTCACGACGTACCCGCCGACGACGTTCATCGTCGCGAACGCGACGGCGACGAGCGAGAGGATCTGGCTGATCGGGTCGGTCGCCTCGACGGCGATGTACATCGACCCGACGAGGACGATCCCGTGGATCGAGTTCGCGCCCGACATCAGCGGGGTGTGGAGCGTCGCCGGCACCTTCGAGATCACCGCGAACCCGACGAGGATCGCGAGGACGAAGACCGTGAACTGGGTCAGGAGACCCGCGACCTCGGCGCTCACGCGGCACCTCCCTCGAGCAGCTTCTTCGTCGCTTCCTGGACGACCGCGCCGTCCTTCGTGATGACCGTCGCGGCCGTCACCTCGTCGGAGAAGTCGAGGTTGAGGGCCCCGTCCTTCACCATCCCGAGGAGGAGCGCGGAGATGTTCCGGGCGTAGAACGCGGAGGCGCTCGCCGGCATCGACGCCGGGAGGTTCTCCGGGCCGATGATCGTCACGCCGTTCTTCGTGACGATCGTCTCGCCCGGCTTCGTCAGCTCGCAGTTCCCGCCGAGCGCGCTCGCCGCCATGTCGACGATCACCGCGCCCGGCCGCATCTTCTCGACGGCCGCGGCGGTGACGAGGAGCGGCGGGCGGCGGCCGGGGACCTGCGCCGTCGTGATCACGATGTCCATCCCGCCGATCACGTCGTTCAGCTCGGCCTGCTGGGCGGCCTGCTCCTCCGGGGTGAGCTGGCGGGCGTACCCGCCGGCGCCGGTCGCGTCGATCGCGGTCTTCAGCTTCACGAACTTCGCGCCGAGCGACTCCGCCTGCTCCTTCGTCTCCGGGCGGACGTCGTACGCCTGGACGACGGCGCCGAGGCGGCGCGCGGTGCCGATCGCCTGGAGGCCCGCGACGCCGATCCCGAGGATGAGGACGTTCGCCGGCTTCGCGGTGCCCGCCGCGGTCGTGAGGAGCGGGAAGTAGCGGGTGTACTCGTTCGCGGCGAGGAGGACCGCCTTGTAGCCGCCGACGTTCGCCTGGGAGCTCAGCGCGTCCATCGTCTGCGCGCGCGAGAGCGTCCGCGGGATCGCGTCGAGGCTGACCGCCGTGACGCCCGCCTTCGCGAGGGTCGCCATCAGCTTCGGGTCGAGGAGCGGCTGGAGGAGCCCGACGACGACCTGGCCCGAGCGGAGGCTCTTCACCTCGCCGTCGGCCGGCTTCGCGACGCGGAGCACGACGTCGGCCTGCTTGTAGAGGTCGTCGCGCGACACGACGGTCGCACCGGCCTCGGCGTACGCCGCGTCCGGGAGGAACGACGCCTCACCGGCGCCTTTCTCGACGAGGACCTGGAGCCCGGCTGCGGTCAGCTTGCCGAGCGTCTCGGGTACCAGGGCGACCCGCCGCTCACCGGCGGCCGTCTCCCTGGCGACGCCGATCTTCATGGGCATCACCTTCAGGAACGGGGATTCGTGGGACGTGCGTGGTTCGCGCGACAGGATAGCGCGGATGCGGCCGCCCCGACCCGCGGCGGCGACCGTCCGGGCGGCCTCCCGCTTCGGGACCTCCGGCAGTCGGCGCCCGGCCTCGCGCATCCGACGATCGGGAGGATCGGGAGGTGGGCGATGCATGGCCATCCCAAGCTGACGAGCGCACGGCCGACCGGGCGCGCGGGCCGGCGCGCCGGCTCTGCCGCGGTCGCCTGGATCGACCGGCGTCACGCCGTGATCGCGCGGACGGGGGGCCGGCGACCGTCGAGCGTGACCGTCGTCGCCGGGCCGGATCCGGCCCGGGGCCCGTTCCTCGCGCGCGTCGTCGACGAGATCGGGGACCGCGGGCGGGTGATGATCCTCGGCTCGGACGAGATGCGCGTCGAGCTCGAGCGCGTGTACGTCGGGGTGCGCCAGCGCCCGGACCGGCTCCTCGAGGTGGAGCGGGCCGGGCCGCCGGCCGAGCGGGAGCTCCTCGAGC
>JBJOLT010000039.1:0-4196 GCA_046045415.1 Chloroflexota bacterium
CTCATCCTCGGGCGACTCGACGGCGTCCCCGTCGTCGTCCAGAAGGGTCGGCTTCATCTCTACGAGGGACATGACCCCGGGCTGGTCGTCCAGCCGGTCCTTCTCATGGGGCGCCTCGGCGCGCGGACGATCTTCCTCTCGAATGCCGCAGGCGGGCTCGACCCGGCCTTCGGACCCGGCACGCTGATGGCGATCCGCGACCACATCAACCTGACCGGCCGCCACCCGCTCCTCGGCGCCAACGCGGACGCCCTTGGCCCGCGCTTCCCCGACATGACACAGACGTGGAGCGGGCCGCTCCGCGAACGGCTCCACCGCGCGGCCCGGGCGGAGGGGGTCGACCTGGCGGAAGGGGTCTACGTCGGGCTGACCGGCCCCTCGTACGAGACGCCCGCCGAGGTGAGGATGTGCCGGGCGCTCGGGGGCGACGCGGTCGGGATGTCGACCGTGCTCGAGGCGATCGCCGCGCGCTGGGCGGGCCTGGAGCTCGCCGGGATCTCGCTCGTGACGAACGCCGGGGCCGGCTATACGGGCGAGCCGCTCACCCACGACGAGGTGATCGCCGCCGGCGAGGCCGCCGGGCCGCGATTCGTCGCGGTCGTCCGCCGCTTCGTCCGGGAGCTGGGCGCCGCCTAGGGTTCACGGCATGGGAGCGGCCGGCGCGGCGAGAGCGGCGGGTGCGGCGAGAGAGGCCGGCGCGGCGGGTGCGGCGGGTGCGGCGGGTGCGGCGGCGGCCCCGCGCACGACCCCGCGTTGCGTCGGGCGCAACCAAGAGCGTACGGACGGGCCGGAACGACCCCTCAGGCTCGTCGCGTACCGCGTTGGTTGCGTGGGGCGCAACGAGGAGCCTGGATCGGGGCCGTTCGTTGCCTCGGGCGCAACGAAGAGCGTACGGAGCGGCTTGAACAGGGCCTTGGGCGCGTCGCGTACCGCGTAGGTTGCGTGGGGCGCAACGCGCCAGGGTGGGGGGCGCGCGAACCGACGCGCGGCCCCCGGCACGCGATCGCGACACACGACCCGCGGCCCGCGACGGCCGCGACCCCCGACCCCCGACCCGCGACCCCCGGCCCGCGGCCCGCGATCGTGCCCTAGCGGACCGGCAGGTCGCGCCCCGCTGCCTTGGCGGCTCGCGACCGCTCCGCCCAGGCCTCGAGGACCACGTCCTTGTGCGGGCGGATCGGGCAGTGGCCGTCGCGGTTGTTCATCTCGTCGCAGTAGCCGAGCGGCACGCACTTCGGTGCGAGGAACGAGCCGAGGAACGGCGACACGGCGAAGATCTCGTGGCGGATCAGCTGGAAGAGCCGGCGGATCTCCCACTGCGCCATCGTGCAGAGCCGAAGCCCCGACATGTGGATGAGCGCCCGGAGGTTCGTCGTCATCACGAGGTTCGTGCGCGTCGCGTTCGGGAAGACGAACCGTGCGTCCTCGCCCGGGATCCCCGCCCCGACGAGCTCGCCGTAGAGGCCGAGCGCCCCCTCGATCTGCTCCTCGTAGCGCGAGCGGAGCAGGGGATCCGCATCGGCGAGCGAGCCGGGGAGCATCGTGGACGCTCCCTTGAACTGGACGTAGCGCTGGCTCTGCTGGTCGAACGCCACGCCGGCCCGGTGGCGGACGAGCTGGTGCGAGAGGGTCCGCGAGACGCCGCTGATCCCGAAGGTGAAGACGATGTGCTCGATCGTGGACCCGTGCCCCGACTCGATGACGCCGGAGATCAGCTTCTGCTGCTTCGCCGGGTCGATCTCGCCGGCGACGGCGCGGCGGAAGATCTCGTCCGGCTCGAGCTCCGAGTAGCACGTCCGGCACGCCGTGTAGATGAGCGGGACGTAGAAGCGCTCGACGATCTCCCGGTCGGGGAAGAGGAGCGTCGCCTTCATCCCGAGCTCGTGGCGACCCGGGTTCCGCGGGATCCCGCTCTTCTCGCGGGCCTGCCCGGTCGCGCCGCTGCCGGCTGCGCCAGTGACGCCGGCCGTCGTCCCTTCGCTCATCGAGGGTCAGGATAGTCGGTCGGGGCCGCGAAAGCCCCGGTCGCCCGCTGATCCGCCGCCACGCCCGCCGCCACGCCCGCCGCCACCGCGCCGACCCCCGCCGCCACGCCCGCCGCTGCGCCTGACGCGACCCTCGCCGCCACCCGCTCGATCGGCCGCCACCAGCGCCACGAGCAGGCGATCGCCGACACGTAGAGCGCGATCATCGTCAGGAACCCGACCGCGTAGCCAAGGTCGAACCCGAGGCGCGCCTGGACGAGCGCGTAGTACCAGCCGCCGACGACCCACGCGCTCGACCAGATGAGGCTCGTCGTCGCGGAGAAGGTCGCCCGGTCGGCCGGTGGCAGCTGCTCCATCTGGAAGGCGCTCCAGATCGGCCCGGCGGAGACCATGAGCGAGCTGCGGACCCAGAGCGCGGCGACGACCGTCCAGAGGACCGGCGAGAAGCCGAGGACGACGATGAACGGGATCGACGCCGCCTGGACGACGACGACCGCCGTCACCTTGCCGAGCCGCGTGGCGAGCGCGGGCTGGACGAGGATCGCGACGACGTTGCCGAGCGCCGTGACGGCGAAGACCGCGTTCAGCTCGGCGACGTCGAGGCCGAACCGTCCCTTCACGTAGAGGTTGAGGAACGGGATGATCTGTCCCGCGCCGAACGAGATGAGCGTCCCGGGGATGAGGAGCCGGAGGAAGCGGCCGCGGTCGCCCTCGAGCCGCCCGAGGAGGAAGAGGAAGCGGCCGGCGCCGACCCGTGCCGGGGCCCCCTCCCGACGGCTGCGGGCCGTGGCGGCCGGTCGATCGGGGGCGAGACCGGCGAGGACGAACGTCCCCGCGAGCGTCGCGGCCGCGGTGCCGAGGAAGAGGAGCCGGAGCGGCTCCGGGCCGTCCGGATCGAAGTCGCCGTAGCGGGCGATCGCCGCCGTCGCGAGGCCGCCGACGACAGCGGCGGCGACGCTCGTGACGCTCTGGACCGCTGCGAGGAGGCTGAAGAGCTCGCTCCGGTTCCCGTCGTCGCTCCGCTCGGCGAGGAAGGGGCCCTGGACGATCGCCGCGCCCCCGATCGCGACGTTCCACGCGAAGACGAGGATCGCGAGCGGCAGGAGCGAGGTCGAGACCGCGAAGCCGGCGAGCGAGGCGGTCGCGAGGATCCCGGTGCCCACGAGCACGGCCCGGCGGCCGAGCCGGTCGGCGACGACGCTCGCCGGGAACGCGACGAGGGCCGCGGCGGCCGACCCGATCGACGCGAGGAGCCCGATCGTCGGGGCGTCGAAGCCGAGGGCGAGGAGGTAGAGGTTGAAGTCGACCCAGTAGATGCTCGAGGCGATCCCGATGAGCGCCGAGGCCGCGACGAAGCGGCGGGCATCCGGGTCGAAGCCGCGGAAGCGGCCGGCATAGCCGATCAGCCGGCGGCCGGCGGAGGGTCGGGGGGCGTCGGGCATCGCGACGAATCGTACCCGCGGACGATCCCGCCCGATGGGCTTGTGGAAGTTAGCCGCATTCGACTAGCATCGGGCGACCCGAACGGAGGATCACCGATCGACGCTCGAACGAGGACGCGCGGCTCGGCGGTCGTGGCCGTCGCGGTCGAGCCTGAGCGCGCCCGGCCCCGCGCCGGGGTGGAGACGCCGGCGACGATCGCACGCGACGGGGATGCGCTCCGCGGCTATCTCGCCGCCTCGCTCGAGCCGCACCCCGTCCTCCTCCGCTGGGCGATCGTCGTCCGGCCCGCCCCCGCCGACGAGGCGGCCCTGCTCTCGGCGGCCCGCGACCTCCTCGTCGAGGCGCGGCGCGACCGGGAGCGGCTCGCGATCCGGACCGGGGACACGGCGGCGGACGCGCTCCTCGACGCGCTCGCGCCGCTCCTCGGCGACCTCCTCGTCGACCTGACCCAGCGGCAGCGCGAGGTCGCGCGCCTCATCCTCGTCGACGGGCTCCGCCAGTCGCAGGTGGCCGCCCGGCTCGGCGTCGCCCGCGCGACGATCTCGGTGATGACCGCGCGCGGCCACCTCCGCTCGATCGCGCGGCTCGTCACGGCGATCCGGCTCGTCGTCGGCGAGCGGACGGCCGCAGCCGCCGCCCCGGCCGAGCCCCCGCGGTGAGCTGGGTCACGGAGCTCGCGGAGCTCGGGGGGCCGTTCGGCGCCGGGGCGATCGCGGGGCTCGGGATCGCCGTCCCGCTCGGTCCGATCGCGGTCCTCATCATCGAGAC
>JBJOLT010000057.1:0-25000 GCA_046045415.1 Chloroflexota bacterium
ACGCGCTCCGCGCCGCCGGCCACTGGATCCTCGCGGTCGGGATCGCGGGGCCGGACAGGGCGACGCTCATCGACGACCGCGCCGGCCGGGGGGGCACGAGCGCCGGCTCGCTCTTCGACGGCCCCGACTTCTACAGCGGCTTCTGGCTGATCGAGGCACCCTCCGATGACGTCGCGCTCGACCTCGCCCGCCGCGGGTCGCGGGCGTGCGGCCGACGGGTCGAGCTCCGCCCGCTCCTCGGCTAGACGCGGGGTCCACCCGGCCGGCGCCACCCGGACTTCTCGTCCGCCGGGCGGCCTATCCTTGCGCCGCGACGGCTCCGTGCCGGCGCTCGTCCATCGCATCAGGAGTCGCCGGTGAGGGTCGGGTACGTCGTGCTCTACGTGAACGACGCGGAGCGCTGTCGCTCGTTCTGGATCGACCGGGTGGGGATGGTGGAGCAGCGTCGCTCGGCGGCCGGCACCGTCGCGATCGTCCAGGTGGGGTTCGCCGATCAGTCGTTCGGGCTCGAGCTCGTCCCGCTCGAACTGATGAAGGAGAACCCGGACGGCCTCGACCTCGCGACGCCGTCGATCTGCTTCCACGTCGAGGACCTGGCCGCGACCCGTGCCGCGCTCATCGCCCGCGGGGTCGAGGCGACCGAGGTGGGCGAGCACGGGGGCGGGCCGAGCTTCGCGTTCTCGGACCCGGAGGGTCGCTGGTTCGCGGTCGCGGCGTCCCCGACGGCGTCGGCCTGAGATGGCCGCGTCGACCGGGGAGCGCTTCCGCACGATGACGGTGGCGTCGGTCTATCCGCTCTACCTCGCGAAGGTGGAGCGGAAGGGCCGGACCCGCGAGGAGCTCGACACGGTGATCCGCTGGCTCACGGGCTACGACGCGGCCGGGCTTGCCGGACAGCTCGCCGGGGGTGCCACCTTCGCCGACTTCTTCGCCGCCGCGCGGCTGAACGAGAACGCGTCGCGGATCACCGGCGTCATCTGCGGGGTCCGGGTCGAGACGATCGAGGACCCGCTGATCCGACAGGTCCGCTACCTCGACAAGCTCGTCGACGAGCTGGCGAAGGGGCGGCCGCTCGACAGGGTGCTCCGGAGCTGACGGGGAGGCGCGGGCGGTGAGCCGGCTCACGTACCTCATGAACGTCTCGCTCGACGGGTACGTCGAGACGCCCGACCGCGGGCTCGAGTGGGCCCAGGTCGACGACGAGCTCCACGCCTGGTTCAACGAGCGCGAGCGTGCCTCGGAGGCCTCGCTCTACGGCCGCCGCATCTACGAGGTGATGGCCGCCTTCTGGCCCACGGCCGGCGCGGACCCGGCCGCGACGCCCGTGATCCGCGAGTTCGCGCGGATCTGGAACGCCAAGCCGAAGATCGTCTTCTCCTCGACGCTCGAGCAGGTCGTCGCGAACTGCCGTCTGGAGCGCGGCGACCCCGTCGCGGCGCTCGCGCGGCTGCGGGCCGAGTTCCCGGGCGGCCTCGACGTCGCCGGCCCGACGCTCGCCTCGGCCTTCGTCCGCCGCGACCTCGTGGACCGCTACCACCTCGTCGTCCACCCCGTGATCCTCGGGGCCGGGACGCGATACCTCCCGCCGCTGGAGCGCCGGATCGACCTCCGTCTCGTCGGGAGGCACGACTTCGCCTCCGGCGCGATCGCCCTCGAATACGAGCGGCGCTGACGCCGGGGAGCGAGCGGCTCGCCGCGAACCGCGCCGGGCCGGGCGCTTGACGACTCCGGCGGTCCCGGGCGACCCTTGTCCTGCGAAGGGGAGTACCCCGTCAGGTCCGTGGCGTCATCACGATCGCGGGACGCGATCCGCTGCGGCCGACCCCGTGGTGGTCGGGAGAGACCTTCGGGCACATCGGCGGCGTCGTCCGCCGGCTCGAACCGGGCTCCCCGACGGGGCGTCCGACGGCGCGCTCGCCGCTCCGTCGCCGCGTCCGCCGGTCCGCCCACGATCGACCACGGAAGGAGTCGTGACCATGGACCGTTCCCCAGTCGCCCTCGCCTGCCCGAAGTGCGGCGGGCCCATGTCGCCCCGCGAGCGCCAGGGCGTCGTCATCGACGTCTGCGGCGAATGCCGGGGCGTCTTCCTCGACCGCGGCGAACTCGACCGGCTCCTCGACCTCGAGTCGGCCGCGGCCGTCCCGCCCGCCGCCGGCCGGCGCGACGCCGCCGCGTACCCGGGACGGGACGACGCCCGCGGCTACCGGCGCGACGACGACGATGACGACGACGACCGGCCGTGGGGCCGCGACCGCGACCAGCTCCGGACCGACGGTCGCGGCTACCCGAAGAAGCGCCGCGGCTTCCTCGGCGAGCTCTTCGAGGGCTTCGGCGACTGACGACGGATCGCCGCTCGTACCCCCTCGGACGGTCGATCGCCCCGAGGGGGTACACTCTCGTCCTCGTCGTCGATCGGATGCTCCGGTCAGCATCCGCGGTCCCAGCCGTTCGATCTCGAACCATTCAGATGCCCTGACCGGGCCCCGCGGTGTCGCGGGAGGGCCCTCAGGAGCACCCACGCATGACCTTCCACCAGCTCGGGCTGGAGCCCGAACTCTGCCGCGCCGTCGCGGACGAGGGCTACGAGCAGCCCACCCCGGTCCAGGCCGAGTCGATCCCGCTCGTCCTCGCCGGCCGCGACCTCCTCGCCGGCGCCCAGACCGGGACCGGCAAGACGGCCGCCTTCGTCCTCCCGATCCTCCAGCGGCTCTCCCGTCAGGCGACCGGCGGCGGTCCCGGCGGCCCGCGCCCCGTCCGGGCGCTCGTCCTCGCCCCGACCCGGGAGCTCGCGCTCCAGGTCGAGGAGGCGGTGAGGGTCTACGGCCGGCATCGGCCCGTCCGGTCCGTCGCGATCTACGGCGGCGTCGGTCTCGAGGGTCAGGCGCGCTCGCTCCGGGCGGGGCCGCCGATCGTCGTCGCGACGCCCGGGCGCCTCCTCGACCACGCCGGTCGCGGCGCGATCGATCTCTCGCGCGTCGAGGTCCTCGTCCTCGACGAGGCGGACCGGATGCTCGACATGGGCTTCATCCGCGACATCCGCCGGATCATCGGGCTCCTCCCCGCGGCGCGTCAGAACCTCCTCTTCTCCGCGACCTTCTCCGACGAGATCCGGACGCTCGCGAACGGGATCCTCCGGGATCCGGCGACCGTCCAGGTGGCGGCGCGGAACACCGCGGCGGAGCTCGTCGACCAGCTCGTCATCCCGGTCGACCGGCATCGGAAGCTCGAGCTGCTCACCCACCTCGTCCGGAGCGGCCGGATCAGCCAGGCGCTCCTGTTCGTCCGGACGAAGCACGGCGCGAACCGGCTCGCCGACGGCCTCGCCCGCGCGGGGATCAGCGCGGCGGCGATCCACGGCAACAAGAGCCAGGGGGCGCGGGTCCGGGCGCTCGACGACTTCAAGGCGGGCCGGGTCGACCTCCTCGTCGCGACCGAGGTCGCCGCGCGCGGGATCGACATCGACGGCCTCCCCTTCGTCGTGAACGTCGAGCTCCCGATGGTCGCCGCCGACTACGTCCACCGGATCGGCCGGACCGGCCGCGCCGGGGCGACCGGCCGTGCCGTCTCGCTCGTCTGCGTCGACGAGGCCGGGCTCCTCCGCGAGATCGAGCGGCTCCTCCGCCGGCCGATCCCCGCCGAGGTCGTCGCGGGCTTCGAGCCGGATCGGTCGGCACGCCCGGAGCCGCTTCGAGCTCGAGGCGGCGCGCCGCGGCAGGCCGGCGGCATGCGGGGTGGCGCGCCACGCCAGAGCGGCGTCGCGCCCCGGCAGGGTGGCGGTGCCCCGCGGCCGGGCGGATCCACGCCCCGCCATGGCGGTGGCGCCCCGCGGCCGGGCGGCATGCCCCGGCCGGCCGCTCCCGTCGCCCGCCGCGGCGCACCCCCGGCCGCCGGCCGGCGGCGCCCGGGCCGCGGCTGGCCGGAGCCGAGGCCCGCGTCCGCCCCGCCCGCACGCCACGGCCACGTCGATCGTCCGCTCGTCGCGATGCCCGGCGAGCGCCTGAGCCGGACCGGGAGCGGCCCGGCGCCGAGTAACCGGCATCACGCCGGAAGGGAGCGCTGACCGATGGGGAAGCATTCGAAGTTCGAGCGCGAGCGGCGCGCCAAGCAGACCGAGGACGCGAAGCGGATCGAGGCCGCGTGGTTCGCGAGCCTCCCCGCTGACGAGGCGAAGCGGTTCACCGCCGAGGTCGAGGCGGCGCGGGCGCGCGGCCCGCTCCCGCCCCCGCCGGACATGGCGCCCGGGACGCCGCCGCGGCCGCCGCGCCCCGGCTTCGAGCCGAAGCCGAAGAAGGAAGAGCGCCAGAGCCGCCGGCGGTCGTACTGATGGCCCGGAAGCAGCGCCAGTCCTACCCGACGCGCAAGGTGAAGGGCGGCGGCGCTCCCGCGCGCGAGCCGATCATCCCGCCCTCGCTCGCCGTCATCGACACGACGGCGGGCATCGGGCGGAAGGGGCTCGCTCCCGGCGCGCGGGTGACGATCCGCGGGGGCGGCCTCTACGCGGGCGAGCGCGCCGTCATCGAGAAGCTCGTCGCCGGCGTCATCCCGGCCGCGCTCGTCCGGACGGAGGCCGGCCGGACCCGCCAGGTCCGGACGATCGACCTCGAGCCGATCGCGCCCGGATCCGAGCAGCGCGCCGAGGACCGGCCGGAGGCGTGACCCGGGCGTGGCCCCGCCCGTCCACACGCGTCGGCCGGCGTCGAGCCCGCCCCGGGTCGGCGGACCCCGGCGACGTGACCGGACGCACCGGATCCGTCGATCCGGCTTGACACGGGTCAGCGGCGTCTGACAGTCTTGTAGGAAATTAGGCCTTCTGCACAGGACCCGTCACGAGCCGATGTCACGACAGCGTCCCGCTCGCCACCGCGTCGCACCGCTCCTCATCGCCCTCGTCCTCCTCCTCGGCGCCGTCGCACCGGCGACCGCGGCGACGAGCGCGACCGTCAGTGTCCTCGCGACGGACCTCGGCCCGGCGCCCGGCCTCGGCTACAACCTCGGCCACTTCGTCGAAGGGTCCAACGCGATCGACTGGTGGCGCTACTCGGGGATCGCACGCGCCCGGGCCTTCGTCAGCCCGTCGGACATCGAACCGACGGACGACCTCGCGCCCGCCGGGGACGGCGTGACGACGCTCGCGGGCTTCACGGCGCGACGGGCGCTCGTCCGGGCGGCCGCCGTCTCCGACGGGACGACGAACTCCACGTACGTCGACTGGAACGACTTCGTCACGCGGTATCGGACCGCGACCGGCGACACGAACGAGTTCACCGTCGACGGCGCGTTCTCCGCCCTCCGCGCCGAGGGGGTCCAGCTCCTCGTCAACCTCACCGCGAGCCCGTCCCGCTTCCCGATCGCCTCCGACGCGGACTGGGCCGGCAAGTGGGAGCTCTGGCAGCACTATTACGCGCAGGCGTTCCTTCTGGCGACCCGGTACGGCGTCAGCCGGTTCGGGACCTTCAACGAGCCGAACAACTGGGCCGGGATGACCCCGGAGGACTGGCATCGTCGGCTCGTCCTCGCCGCCGACGCCCTCCGCGCCGGCGTCGCCGACGCATCCGCGAAGCACGGGCTCGGGCTCGCCGCGACGATCTACGCACCGAACACCGCGAACGGCGCCTCGAAGTTCGATGCGTGGGGCCTCCCGGCGGTGAGCGGCCGCACCCTCCGCTACGACGGGACGACCGACCCCGCGTGGCGGAACCTCGACGTCTACAACTACCAGAAGTACTCGATGACGGCCGCCGGGACCCCGACCGCCTACTCGGAGGACGCGGCTGCGCTCCGTGCGCGGATCGACGCGAGCATGGGGACCGATCCGACGCTCCCGATGGCCCTCACGGAGTTCAACGTCAGGACGGGGAGCGACTACGACGGCGTCTCCGCGACGCTCGACTCGCCGACCGACTTCAGCCAGCTCGCGGTCAACCTGATCGCCGTCGCCCGCCGCGGGCTCGCCGAGGTCTATCTCTTCAAGTTCGCCCAGACGGCACGGAGCGGCGGGACCTACCCGGTCGCCAAGAACGGCACCCACTACGTCGAGAACGGCTCGCTGAGCGGACACGCCTACGGCGGGGCGACGAAGGGTGCGGAGGTCTGGCGGCTCCTCGGCGCGGCGTGCGGCGAGGGGCGGCGGATGCTCGAGACGTCCACGACGGCGGCCGCGCTCGCGACGATCGCCTGCCGGGCTCCGTCGGGCGGGCCGCTCGACGTCGTCCTCGCGAACACCTCGACGACCTCGTACACCGTGACGCTCGACGTCGCCGCCCTCGGGATCCCCGCCGGGGCGTCGGTCGTCGTCTCCGAGGTGTCGTCGCGCTCGGCCGGCGGCGTCGCGACGACGACGGTCCTCGGCCGCTCGTCCACCGCAGGCTCGCTCGCGGTCCCGGGACAGAGCGTCGTCCGCATCCGGGTCGCGGAGCGGGCGACGACGACCACGACCGTGACGGCGACGGCGGATACCGTCCTCTCCGACGGCGTGAACAAGAACACGACCGGCGGCACCGCCGCCACGCTCCTCGCCCGATCCGACGGCGGGCCCGACGCCCGGCGCGTCAGCCTCATCCGGATCGCCGTCCCGTCCGGGGCCGCGACCGCGGACCGGGTCCTCCTCGCGCTCCAGGCCTCGAACGCGTCGCGATCGGGGACGTACCAGGTCCACGTCTACGGTCTCACCCGCGACGACTGGACCGAGGGGACGGCGACGTGGCGGACGAACCCGTCGCTCCTCCAGGGGGTGGACAGCGGGCGGCTGATCGCGAACAACGTCGTGGCCGGTCAGGGCAGCGCCGCCCGGATCCTCGGCCAGCTCGTGACGAGCTCGACGAGCCTCGCCTGGCGACGGCTCGACGTCACCGACTTCGTCCGTTCGCAGGCGGCCGACGGGTTCGCCACGTTCCTCGTCGTCCAGGACCACCGCTGGGACGTGACGCTCCCGAGCAAGGACGCCGGCGATCTCCAGGCCGACGGGATCAGGATCTCGTCGCGCGAGGCGGGGTCGTCGAAGGCGCCGCGGCTCGAGGTGATCGCGCTCAGGTAGCCCGCCCCCACCGAGGCGGGTCGGTCCCGGAACCGGCGACGAACGGCCCTCTTCCCCGACGCGACCGCGCGCGTACGCTCCGGCCATGGGGATCCCGACAGGCCCCCCCGCCCGCCGCGAAGCGCTCCCCGGCCTCTCCGAGGCCGAGGTCGGGGCGCTTCGGGCCCGCTACGGCGAGAACCGTCTCCCGAGCCGGGACGGGACGTCGGCGTGGACGATCCTCGTCCGCCAGTTCGCCTCGCCCCTCGTCTACATCATCCTCGTCGCGGCGGGGATCTCGCTCGCGCTCGGCGAGCTCGGCGACTTCGCGATCATCGCGCTCGTCATCGCCGTCGACGTCGCCCTCGGCTTCTTCCAGGAGTACCAGGCGCACCGCGCCTACCTCGCGCTCCGCGGGCTCCTCACCCCGGTCACGACGGTGATCCGCGACGGCCGGCGCCGTGAGGTCGAGGTCCGCGAGCTCGTCCCGGGCGACCTCGTCGTCATCGCGACCGGGGACCGGGCGCCCGCGGACGGCGACCTCGTCGAGGCGACGCGCCTCGCGCTCGACGAGGCGATCCTCACCGGCGAGAGCGAGCCCGTCGCGAAGGTCGCGGCGACCGCTCCCCCCGGTGACCGCGAGGCCGCCCGCTCGCGCGTCTTCATGGGCTCGACCGTCGTGACGGGCCGGGGGATCGTCCGGGTCACCGCGACGGGTACCGCCACCGAGCTGGGCCGGATCGCCGCCGGCATCGCCGACCGGGACGAGGAGCCGACGCCGCTCCAGGTCAGGCTCCGTGCCTTCAGCGCGGCCCTCACGCGGATCGTCGTCGTCGCGACCGTCGCGATCCTCCTCGTGGGGGTCACCGCCGGACGGGAGCCGCTCGAGATGCTCAGGACCTCGATCGTCCTCGCGATCGCCGTCGTCCCGGAGGGACTGATCATCGCGGTGACGGCGATCCTCGTCCTCGGGACGCGCCGGATCCTCGCGCGGCGGGGCCTCGTCCGCCGGCTCCTCGCGGTCGAGACGCTCGGCTCCGTCACGACGATCTGCACCGACAAGACCGGGACGCTCACCGAGGGCCGGATGCGGGTGAGCCGGAGCGACCTCGTCGACGAGGAGCGCGCGTGGCAGGTGACGGTCCTCTGCAACGACCTCGAGGGGCCGGTGGACGTCGCGCTCTGGGAGGACGCGGAGCAGCGGCGGCCCGGCGAGCCGCAGGCGCTCTTCGACGCCTCCGAGCGGCTCGCCGAGGAGCTCTTCACCTCGGAGACGAAGTACATGATCGCCGCGGTGACGAGCACGAAGCTCGCGGGCTCCCGTCACTGCTTCCTGAAAGGCGCCCCGGAGATCGTCCTCGGGATGTGCGACGTGGAGCCGGCGGAACGCGAGCGCCTCGAGGGGCTGATCGACCGCTGGGCGCGCGACGGCCTCCGGCTCCTCGGGCTCGCGCACCGGTCCGGCGGGTCGCTCGAGCGGCTCGCCGGGTACCGATGGGTGGGGCTCGTCGGCATGGAGGACCCGGTCCGCGACGGGGTCCCGGAGGCGGTCGCCTCCGCGCATCGCGCCGGGATCCGCGTCGTCATGATCACCGGCGACTACCCCGCGACAGCGGCGAGCATCGCCCGCGCGATCGGGATCCCGCTCGACGCCCCGATCGTCGAGGGGGCCGAGGTGGAGCGGATCGGGCCCGACGCGCTCCGGGAGCTCGTCCGGACGACGACCGTCTTCGCCCGGATCCGGCCCGCCGACAAGCTCCGGATCGTCCGCGCCCTCGAGGCGAACGGCGAGACGACCGCGATGATCGGCGACGGGGTGAACGACGCGCCCGCGCTCGTCCACGCGAACATCGGCGTCGTCGTCGGCTCGGCGAGCGACGTCGCGCGCGAGACGGCGGACCTCGTCCTCCTCGACAGCAGCTTCCGGACGATCGTCGCGGCGGTCGAGGAGGGGCGGACGATCTTCGACAACATCCGGAGCGTCGTCGCCTACGTCCTCTCCAACTCGTTCGCCGAGGTCCTGACGATCCTCGGCGCGATGCTCCTCGGCTGGCCGGCGCCACTCCTCGTCGGGCAGATCCTCTGGATCCATCTCATCTGCGACGGGCCGGAGGACCTCGTGCTCGCGTTCGAGCCGGCGGCCGAGGGGACGATGGCGCGCCCGCCGCGGCCGCGCTCCGAGCCGATCCTCGACCGGCTCGGCGCGACCCTCATCGGCGTGATCAGCGTCACGAGCGCGCTCTACGGACTCGCGGTCTTCGGCGCGTACCACCTCGGGTCCGGCGACCAGATGACGGGCCGGAGCATCGTCTTCGCGAGCTTCGCGAGCAGCTCTGCGATCTACATCCTCGCCTACCGGAGCATGCGGACACCGCTCCTCCGGATGCGGCCGCTCGGCGAGAACAAGCCGCTCGTCGGCGCGATCGCGCTCGGCGTCGCGATGACGGTCGTCGCGTTCGTCGTCCCGCCGCTCCGCGAAACGCTCGGCCTCGTCCCGCTCGAACCGCTCGAGTGGGCGCTCGTCGCGTCCTTCGCCGTCGCGCTCCTCCTCGTCGTCGAGCTCGCGAAGGCGGTCGCACGCCGTCGCGCCGGGGACGGCGCTTCGGGCTGAACCGCCCCCGGACGTCCCCCCCCTCCGCCACTGGCCGCGGGGGGTCGTGCCGTGGTCCGATGGACGACACGCGGCCGGGCGCCCGTACCTCGGGGGTGCGGGCGTCGCCCGGCCGGCGACCCGGTCTCGTCGCGCGACGACGGGCGGGAGGGGAGGTCCCGGATGACGTATCTCGGCTGGTTCATCCTCATCGTGGCGGCGGTCGTCTACGCGGCGGCGCTCCGCCTCCTCATCCAGCGCGACGTCCCGTATCGCTGGATCCTCACGGCGATCGCGACGCTCGTCGGCGCGGTCGTGACGAGCGAGTTCATCTACCAGGGCGCGACGCCCGAGATCGAGGGCTTCGGCTTCTGGCCGGCCCTCATCGGCGGCGCGATCCTCGGCCTCGTCGTCGACCTCGTCGCGCAGCGCGCGGCACCGACGTCGGGGACGCCCGGCTGATCCGCTCGATCCGCCGTTCGGGAAGGCCCGTCGGTCCGCCGACGGGCCTTCGGTCGTCCGGGGCCGTCAGCGCAGCCGCTCGCGGAGGAACGCGGCCGTCCGGTCGAACGCGAGCTCGGCGGCCGCCCGGTCGTACGCCGGCTGCGACGGCTCGGCGAACCAGTGGCCGGTCCCCGGATAGCGGTGGAGCGTGACGTCGCGACCGGCGTCACGGAGCGTTCGCTCGAAGTCCGCGACCCCGTCCTCCGACTCGTACGGGTCGTCCTCGGCGAAGTGGCCGAGGACGGGAGCGGACGTCGCGCCGAGGATCGACCCGCCGGACGTCCCGTACCAGAGGACGGTCGCGACGACCCGGGGGCGGCGGGCGGGGGCGAGCAGTGCCCAGGGCGCCCCGAAGGAGAAGCCGACGGCGGCGAGCCGTGCCATCGGACCTGCGAGCTCGGCGAGCCGGTCGACGGCCGCGAGCGCGATCGCCTCGCAGCGCGACTCGTCCGCCCCGGACGCGAGCGCCTCCGCCCGATCGACGGTCGTCGCGACCTCGCCGTCGAACATGTCCGGCGCGACGACCCCGTACCCGAGCGCCGCGAGCCGCTCCCCGTGGGAAACGACGTCGTCGTTCAGCCCCCACCACGCGTGGAAGAGCACGATCCCCGGCCGGCCGTGCCGGACGAACCCGGGCGTCGACGCCGTGTAGGCCCGCACCGGCGCACCCTCGGCGCGGAGCGTCTCGAACCCGCCCATCGCCTCATATCCCCCGATAGCGGTGGCATCCCGCGAGGTGGTCGTCCACCATCCCGATCGACTGCATGAACGCGTAGACGATCCGCGGCCCGACGAAGGCGAACCCGCGCGACGCGAGCTCGCGCGAGAGCCGCTCCGCGGCCGGCGTCGCCCCCGGCACGTCCGCGAGGCGGTCCGTCGGCGGGCGGCGGGGGACCGGCAGGTCGCTCCGCGACGCGAGGAACCGCGCGACGGAGCCCTCCGCCTCCCCGAGCGCGATCCAGGCGCGGGCGTTCACGATCGTCGCCTCGATCTTCCGCCGGTTGCGGACGATCGCCGTATCCGTCATCAGCCGCTCCGCGTCCCGCTCCGTGAACGCGGCGACCGCGGCCGGCTCGAACCCCGCGAACGCGGCCCGGAACCCCTCCCGCTTCCGCAGCATGAGCGCCCAGGAGAGGCCCGCCTCGAAGACCTCGAGACAGAAGCGCTCGAAGAGCGCGACGTCGTCCTCCACCGGGATCGCCCACTCCCGATCGTGGTACTCGACCATCCGCGGGTCCGCCTTCGCGTACCCGTCCGGCCACCAGCAGCGGGGGAGCGACGGATCGAACGAGGGGACGGCGGCGGTCGCGTTCACCCCGCGACTATGCAGGATGCGGCTCGACGCCGACGCATCGCCGGCTCATCGCCGACTCATCCGCCCTCGTAGGCGCGGCGGAGCGCATCGACGTCGAGCCTGCGCATCGTCAGCATCGCCTCCGTCGCGCGACGGGCCCCCTCCCTGTCGGGACCCCCGAGGTACTCGCCGAGCTGGCGCGGGATCACCTGCCAGCTGACGCCGAAGCGATCCTTCAGCCAGCCGCACATGCTCTCCTCGCCGCCGTCCGCGAGGAGCGCGGCCCAGTAGCGGTCCACCTCCGCCTGGTCCGCGCAGTGGACCTGGAACGAGATCGCCTCGCTGAACGGGAACTGGGCGCCGCCGTCGATCGCGACGAAGCGCTGGCCGAGGATCGTGAACTCCACCGACATGACGTCGCCGCGCTTCATGAACGGCGTGTCCGCCTCCGCACGTGCGATCGAGTCGACCGTCCCGCCGAAGACCGCGGCGTACCGCTCCGCGGCCTCGAGGGCCCGCTTGTCGAAGAAGAGGCACGGGTTGAGGGTGGGCATCGGGACCTCCGGCGCGCCGCGTCCGCCCTACCGGACGAGCGGCTTGTACCTGATCCGGTGCGGCTGGTCCGCAGCGTCGCCGAGCTCCTTGTGGCGGAACGCCTCGTAGTCGGAGACGTTCCCCTCGAACCAGCGGACCTGGCTGTCGCCCTCGAACGCGAGGATGTGGGTCGCGATCCGGTCGAGGAACCAGCGGTCGTGGCTGATCACCACGACGCAGCCCGGGAACGACTCGATCCCCGCCTCGAGCGCGCGGAGCGTGTCCACGTCGAGGTCGTTCGTCGGCTCGTCGAGGAGGAGGACGTTGCCGCCCGAGAGGACGAGCTTCGCGAGGTGGACCCGGTTCCGCTCCCCGCCGGAGAGCTGGCCCACGAGCTTCTGCTGGTCCGAGCCCTTGAAGTTGAACCCTGCGACGTACGCCCGCGCCGGGATCTCCCGGCCGCCGGCCTTCACGAGGTCGAGGCCGCCGGTGATCTCGTCGAAGACCGTCCTGTCCGGGTTCAGCGAGTCGCGGCTCTGGTCCACGTAGGCGAGCTGGACGGTGTCGCCGATCGTGATCCTCCCGGCGTCCGGCTGCTCCTGCCCGACGAGCATCCGGAAGAGCGTCGTCTTGCCCGCGCCGTTCGCGCCGATGATCCCGACGACCCCCGCCTTCGGGAGCGAGAACGTGAGGTCCTCGATGAGGAGCCGGTCGCCGTATCCCTTCCGGAGCCCCGCGACCTCGATCACCTGGTCGCCGAGACGCGGCCCGGGCGGGATCGAGATCTCGAGCTCGCGCTCCGGTCCCTTCGCGCTCTGCGCCTCGGACATCAGCTGCTCGTACGCGCTGAGGCGCGCCTTCCCCTTCGCCTGGCGGGCCTTCGGGGAGAGCCGGACCCACTCGAGCTCGCGGGCGAGCGTCCGGGACCGCGCGTCGGCCGACTTCTGCTCCTGCGCGAGCCGCGCGAGCTTCTGTTCGAGCCAGCCCGAGTAGTTCCCCTCGAACGGGTAGCCGCGGCCCCGGTCGAGCTCGAGGATCCACTTCGCTGCGTTGTCGAGGAAGTAGCGGTCGTGCGTGATCGCGACGACGGTCCCCGAGTACTCCTGGAGGAACCGCTCCAGCCAGAAGACGGACTCGGCGTCGAGGTGGTTCGTCGGCTCGTCGAGGAGGAGCAGGTCCGGGTGCTGGAGGAGGAGCCGGCAGAGCGCGACCCGCCGCTTCTCGCCGCCGGAGAGCGTCGTGACGTCCGCGTCGTCCGGCGGGCAGCGGAGCGCGTCCATCGCGATCTCGACGTTCCGCTCCAGGTTCCAGGCGTCCGCGGCGTTGATCCGGTCCTCGAGCGCGGACTGCTCCGCGCCGATCGCCTCGAAGTCGGCATCGGGCTCGGACCACTTCGCCATCACCGCGTTGTAGGCGTCGATCAGGTCCTGGACCGGCCGGACCCCGTCGAGGACGTTCTGCTTCACGTCCTTCTTCGGGTCGAGCTGCGGCTCCTGGGAGAGGTAGCCCACGGTGAAGCCCGGCGTGAGTCGCGCGTCGCCGCTGAAGCCGTCGTCGAGGCCGGCCATGATCCGAAGGAGGCTCGACTTCCCGGCACCGTTCGGCCCGATCACCCCGATCTTCGCGCCCGGGTAGAACGAGATCGAGATGTCCTCGAGGACCGTCCGATCCGGCGGGTAGTGGCGGGAGAGCTTGTACGTCGTGTAGATGAACTCGGCAGGCATGAGGGAGAGAGTACCCGGAGTCGGCGTTCAAGCCCGCTTGAATACGGGACTCAATCGGGCTTGGCACGGCCGGACAAGTGGGCTACGATGTCGCCCGATCGCCCGAAGGAGACCCCGTGCCGACCCGCCGCGACCCCGCCTCGCGCCGCCCGCTCCCGCCCCGCGCCGCCGTCGCGACGGTCGCTCTCGCCGCCGTCCTCGCCGGCTGCTCGCCGGCCGCGTCGCCCGGACCGGTGGCGGCCGAATGGGTCGACGCCACCCCCGAGCCCACCCTCGTCGTCTACAGCGGCCGGAGCGAGGAGCTCGTCGGACCGATCCTCGCCTCGTTCGAGGCGGCGTCGGGGATCGACCTCGAGGTCCGCTACGGCGACACCGCCGAGCTCGCGGCGACGATCCTCGAGGAGGGCGACGCCTCGCCGGCCGACCTCTTCTTCGCCCAGGATGCGGGTGCCCTCGGCGCGCTCGCCGCCGAGAGCCGGCTCCGAACCCTCCCCGACGATCTCCTCGCCGCCGTCCCGGATCGCTTCCGGGCCGTCGACGGCGCCTGGCTCGGCGTCACCGGGCGCGCCCGCGTCCTCGCGTACGACACGCGGAAGCTGACCCGCGAGGAGCTGCCCGCCTCGGTCCTCGACCTCGCCGACCCGAGCTGGAAGGGGCGGGTCGGGTGGGTCCCGACGAACGCCTCGTTCCAGTCGTTCGTCACGGCGCTCCGCCGGATCGTCGGCGAGGAACGCGCGCGCGAGTGGCTCGTCCGGATGCAGGCGAACGAGCCGATCGCCTACGAGAAGAACGGCCAGGCGCTCGAGGGGGTCCGCGCCGGAGAGGTCGACGTCGCGCTCATCAACCACTACTACCTCTTCGAGGCCGAGGCGGAGAGCGGCGAGGACTACCCGGTCGCCGACCACTTCTTCTCCGGGGGCGACGCCGGGGCGCTCGTGAACGTCGCCGGGGTCGGGATCCTCGCGACCGCCGACCACCCGGAGGCGGCGCGCCGGCTCGCGGCCTTCCTCCTCGGGGAGGAGGCGCAGGCCTACTTCGCGACGACGACGTACGAGTACCCGCTCGCATCGGGGATCGTCCCCGACCTGCGTCTCCCGCCGCTCGCCGAGCTCGAGGCGCCGGATCTGGACCTCGCCGATCTCGCGGACCTCGAGGGGACGCTCCGGCTCCTCCAGGAGGTCGGGATCCTCTGAGGCCCGCGCCTCGATCCCCGCGATGACGACCGCCGCCCGCGAGCTCGCCGCTCCCGCCGTCCGCGCCAGGGCGGCGGGGCCCGGCCGCCCCCGACTCGTCGTGGGGCTCGCGCTCGGGGTCGGGCTCCTCGCGCTCGCGCCGCTCGTCTACCTCGCGGTCCGCGCGACCGGGGCCGCCGGCGAGACGCTCGACCTCGTCCTCCGGCCGCGGACCGCGACGCTCCTCCTCGACACGCTCGTCATGGCGTCGCTCGTCGGGATCGGCGCGGTCGCGATCGGGCTCCCCGTCGGCTGGGCGACCGCGCGGACGGACCTGCCGGCCCGGCGGCTCTTCGCCGTCCTGACGATCGTCCCGCTCGCGATCCCCTCGTACGTCCTCGCGTTCGCGACGATCGCCGCGGTCGGGCCGCGGGGCGCCCTCGCCGACCTGCTCGCGCCGCTCGGGGTCGAGGCGCTCCCGTCGCTCTACGGCCTCCCCGGCGCGGTGCTCGTCCTCACGATCTCGACGTACCCGTACGTCGCGCTCGGGGTCCGTGCCGCGGTCCGCCGGCTCGATCCGGCGCTCCTCGAGGCGGCGCGCCTCCTCGGCGACGACGAGGGGCGTGCCTTCCGACGCGTCCTCCTCCCGATCCTCCTCCCGGCGGTGACCGGCGGCGCGCTCCTCGCGATCCTCTACGCCCTCGCCGACTTCGGGTCGGTCTCGCTCCTCCGGTACGACAGCCTGAGCCGGGCGATCTACGTCCAGTACCGCGCGACCTTCGACCGCTCGCTCGCGGCGATCCTCGCGCTCCTCCTCGCGGGGCTCGCCCTCTCCGTCGCGTGGGGAGAGGCGCGGCTCCGCGCGAGCCTCCCGCCCGCCGTCGCCCGCGCGCGCGCCCGCCCCTTCCCGCTCGTGCCGCTCGGCCGGTGGCGCGTCCCGGCGACGATCCTCTGCGCCGCGGTCGTCGGGCTCGGCGTCCTCCTCCCGGTCGGCGTCCTCGTCGCGTGGCTCCTCCCGGGGCTCGGCGACGGCTCCGCCGCGGCGCTCCTCCCCGGCGCGGTCGGGGGGACGGTCGTCATCGCCGCCGGCGCCGCGGTCGCGGCCCTCGTGCTCGCGGCGCCCGTCGCGGTCGCCGTCGTCCGTTCGCCCGGCCGGCTCGCCGCGGCGATCGGGGTGGCGGCCGCCGGGTCGTACGCACTCCCCGGGATCGTCGTCGCCCTCGCCGTCGTCTTCCTCGCGCTCGGCGTCGTCCCCGGTCTCTACCAGACCGTCCCGCTCCTCCTCCTCGCGCTCGGGCTCCGCTTCCTCCCGCAGGCCGTCGGGCCGCTCCGCGACGGGCTCGCGTCGCTCAGCCCGCGGCTCGAGGAGTCGGCGCGGCTCCTGGGACGCACGCCCGCCGCCGCGTTCCGGAGCGTCGCGCTCCCGCTCCTCCGCCCCGGCGCCGCCGCGGGCGCCGCACTCGTCTTCCTCTCGACCGCGAAGGAGCTCCCGCTCACGCTCATCCTCGCGCCGGCGGGGGTCGGGACGCTCGCGACCCGGGTCTGGAGCGCGGTCGGGGAGGGGCTCTACGAGCGGGCGGCGCCGGCGGCGCTCCTCCTCGTCGCCGTCTCGTTCGTCAGCCTCGCCGTCCTCCTCCGCCAGGAGGAGCGCTCGTGAGCGGCGGGGAGACGCCGCGGATCGCGGCCCGCGGGATCCGCCGGTCGTTCGGGGCGGCCCCGGTCCTCGACGGGCTCGACCTCGAGCTCGGGCGCGGCGAGACGCTCGCGCTCCTCGGGCCGTCGGGATGCGGCAAGACGACCCTCCTCCGGATCCTCGCCGGCCTCGAGCGGCCGGACGCCGGGACGGTGGAGATCGACGGCCTGCTCGTCGAGGGCGGCGCGACCCGGCTCCCGCCCGAGCGGCGCCGGCTCGGGATGGTCTTCCAGGACGTCGCGCTCTTCCCGCATCTCTCCGTCGCCGAGAACGTGGGCTACGGACTCGACGGGCTCGCCCCGGCCGAGCGGGCCGCCCGGATCGCGGAGTACCTCGAGCTCGTCGGGATGCCCGGGGCGGGCCCGCTCCGCCCGCACGAGCTCTCGGGCGGGATGCAGCAGCGGGTCGCGCTCGCCCGGGCGCTCGCGCCGCGCCCGGCCGCGATCCTCCTCGACGAGCCGTTCGCGAACCTGGACCTGGGGCTCCGGACGCAGCTCCGCGGCGAGCTGCGGCGCGTCCTCGACGCGACCGGGGCGAGCGCCCTCTTCGTGACGCACGACCAGGCAGAGGCGCTCACGCTCGCCGACCGGGTCGCGGTGATGCGCCGCGGGTCGATCGACCAGATCGACGCGCCCGAGCGGATCTACACGGAGCCGGCGACGCCGTTCGTCGCCACGTTCATCGGCGTCGCGAACCTCCTCGGCGGCGAGGTCGCAGGCACCGTCGCCACGACGCCGCTCGGGCCCGTCCGCCTCCTCGCGGCGGTCCCCGCGGGGCGGGCGCTCGTGCTCGTCCGGCCCGAGCACGTCGAGCTCGCGCCCGCCGACGAGCCGGCGGGCGCCGTCGCCGGTCGGATCGTCCAGCGCCGCTTCGCCGGTGCCGAGCTCCACTACGAGGTCGCCCTCGACGGCGGCCCGTCGCTCTGGGTCGAGGCGGGGGCGGCGGCCCGCCGCCTCCGGGTCGGGGACCGGGTCCGGCTCGCGCTCCGCGACGTCGAGACCGTCGCCTTCCCGCCCGCCGCCGAGCGGCCCGCGGCCGGCTGACGGGCCCCGGCGAACGTCGAACCGGCGATCCACGGGCCACGGGCCACGGGCCACGGGCAACGGGCCGTGGGCGCCGTGCGGCCGTGGGAGCGATACTCGCGACATGCAGCACCCGATCGTGGCGAGCGACATGGACGGGACCCTCGCGACCGCGGAGACGTGGCGCGCCGTCCTCGCGTGGATCCGGCTCGAGCATCCCTCCCCGGCGGCGCGCCGCTTCGTCGCGCTCCGCCTCCCCCTCGTCATCGCGGCGAAGGCCGGCGTCTACGAGAAGGAGGCATTCCGCTCCCGCTGGCTCGAGGACGAGGCGCGCCTTCTCCGCGACCTCCCGGAGCGTCGGCTCGCCGACCTCGGACGGTGGGTCGTCGAGGAACGGCTCTGGCCGACGCGCCGCGAACCGGCGCTCGCCGCGGTCGCGGCCGCCCTCCGCGAGGCCCGCGCCGCCGATCCCGCGAGCGAGCTCGTCCTCGCGTCGGGCGCCTTCCAGCCGGTCGCGGACGCCTTCGCGGCCCGGATCGGGGCGTCGGTCGCCCTCGGGACGCCGCTCGAGGTTCGCGACGAGCGGCTGACCGGCCGGCTCACCGCGCCGGTCGGGAGCGGCGAGCGGAAGGCCGCCGCGATCCGCGAGCTCGCCGGGGACGCCCCGATCGTCGCCGCGTTCGGCGACACCGTCGGCGACATCCCGTTCCTCGCGCTCGCGACCCGCGCCGTCGCGGTCGCCCCCGACGCCGGGCTCCGTGCCGCCGCGACCGCCCGCGGCTGGGAGATCCTCCCGGGCTAGGGTCGCTCGAGCCCGTGCGCCTCGAGGAGCGCGTCGTCGGCGAGGATCCGCTCGGTCGGCCCGTCGGCGACGACCCGCCCGCCGTCCATCACGACGGTCCGGGGGAAGACCTCCTCGACGAGCCGCATGTCGTGGGTCGAGACGAGGAGCGTCCGGTCGAGCGACGCGAGGAGGCCGATCAGCTCGCGCCGCCCGCGCGGGTCGAGCCCGGCCGACGGCTCGTCGAAGACGAGGAGCGCCGGGTCCATCGAGAGGACGGTCGCGAGCGCCACCCGCTTCCGCTGCCCGAGCGAGAGCCGGTGGGGGATCCGCCGTTCGAAGCCGGCCATCCCGACCGCGGCGAGCGCCGCCTCGACGCGGTGGTGGATCTCCGCCTCGGGGAGACCGGCGTGGAGGGGTCCGAACGCGACGTCGTCGAAGACGGTCGGGCTGAAGAGCTGGTCGTCGGGGTCCTGGAAGACGAGCCCCACCCGTCCCCGGACGAGCCGGATCGTCTCCCGCCCGACGAGGTTCCCCTCGATCCGCACCTCACCGTGGGTCGCGCGGTTCGTCCCGTTCAGGTGGAGCATGAGCGTGCTCTTCCCGGCGCCGTTCGGCCCGACGAGCGCCACCTTCTCGCCACGGTCGATCCGGAGGTCGACCCCGCCGAGCGCCTCGAAGCCGTCCGGGTAGCGGAAGTGGACGTGGACGAGCTCGACGAGCGGCGCACCCTCGGCGCCGGTCGCTCCGGCCGTGCCGCTCACAGCCTGGGGAGCCAGACGAGGGCGACGACGACGTACGCGACGATCGCCGCGAGGCCGACCGCGAACCAGCCGAGCTCGACCCGTGCGATCGTCCGCGCCCCGAGGTGGCGGAACTCGCCCTCGAAGCCCCGCGCCTGCATCGCGGCGTAGATCCGCTCGCTCCGCTCGTAGGCGCGGAGGAAGAGCGCGCCGATCAGCCGGCCCGTCACCGTCGCGCGCCAGCGGAGCGACCCGCCACCGCGCCCGGTCGGGTCGGCGGAGCGGGCGTCCCGCGCCCGGAGCATCCGGCCGGCCTCGTCCGCGAGGACCGCGAGGTAGCGGTACATGAACGAGATGATCGAGACGAGGATCCGCGGGAGGCGGAGCTCGCGGAGCGCGTCGACGAGGTCGTGGAACGGGGTCGTGAAGGCGAGGAGGAGCGCGACCTGGACCGAGAGCCACGAGCCCGCCGCGATCGTGAGGAAGCGCCGGAGGCCCGCCGCCGAGACCGTCAGGTCGAGCGGGCCGAGGGAGAGCGTCGCGACGATCTCCTCGCGGACGGTGAGGACGAGCGGCGCCGCCGCGAGGGCGAACGGGAGCGCGACGAACGCCGCGCGGCTGAGCCGGAAGGGGCCCAGGCCCGCCGTCGCCGCCGCGACGACGAGGACGAGCCATGCGCCGAGGAGGGCGAGCGCCGACCCGACCGGGACGACCGAGATCGCGACGATCGCTGCGATCGCGAGGAGGAACTTCAGCCTCGCATCGGTCCGATGGAGGAGGCTCGTCCCCTCGACGTAGCGGTCCAGCTCCACCGCGTCAGTCCTTCCGGGAGCGGCGGGCGAGGAGCCGCCCGAGAAGGACGAGCCCGCCGCCGACGACGGCCGCGCCGAGGAGCCCGGAGAGGATCGTCGAGACGGTGGGGTCGTCGATCCCGGGGATCGCGTAGTCGCCGAGGAGGCCCGGGAGGAGGTTCCCCGAGCGGTCGAGGAAGCCGAGGTCCGCGGCGACCCGTTCGAGCCCGTCGGGGTCCCCCGACGCGAGCGGGGCGAGGACGACGACGACCGCGACGACGATGAGGACGCCGGCGATCCACCAGCGGCGGCCTCGGCCCCGCCGACCCTCGGTCATGCCGCGCTCGCGGATCGGGCGCGGTCGGGCCGGAGGTCGAGGAGGTCGCGCCGCGTCTGCGCGATGAAGAGGAGGGTCGCGGCGGTGATCGCCGCCTCGCCGATCCCGATGAGCGCGTGGACCCCGAGCATCGTCGGGAGGACGAGCTCCGCCGGCGCCGTCCCCGAGACGATCAGCTGGAGCGACATCGCGAGCGCCCCGAGGAGGAAGGCGAGGTACGCGGCGATCGCGGCGGCGGGGACCCGACCCCGCTCCTCCCCGCCGAGGACGCGGCAGAGCGTCCGGTAGATCGCATAGCCGCCGACCGTCCCGACGATCCCCATGTCGAAGATGTTCGCCCCCATGACGACGAGGCCGCCGTCCGAGAAGACGAGCGCCTGCACGGCGATCACCGCGGTCATGACGAGCGTCCCGACCCACGGCCCGAGGAGGACGGCCGCGAGCACCCCGCCGAGGAGATGCCCGCTCGTCCCGCCGACGACCTGGAAGTTCACCATCTGCGCCGCGAAGATGAAGGCGGCCATCACCCCCATGAGCGGGACGGCACGCTCGTCGAGCTCGCGGTTCGTCCGCCTGACGGCGACGGCGACGACGAGCGCGGTCGCCGCCCACATCGCGAGCGAGACGGGGAGCGTCAGGAAGCGGTCAGGCGCGTGGAGGTGCAGATCGGGGCGGTCGGGGAGGATCGGGAGGAGCGTCGTCGCGAGGAGATCCATCGGGTGGTCGGGTGTGCTCCGGGGTGCGATGTGGGACGCGCATCGTAGTCGCTTCGCGTAGTTGTTGCAACAAGTTGAAATAACGTGCGGGCGGGTGAGCCGGCCCGGTATCCTCACGGGGATGGACGCGCGAGGGCAGCGGGGCGACGTGGCCGAGGACTGGTCGGGGATCCGCGAGCGGCTCCACCGGCAGGGCCTCCGCTGGACGCCGCAGCGGCGCGTCGTCGTCGAGGTCCTCCGGGCGACCGACGGCCACGTGACCGGTGCCGAGCTCGTCGAGCGCTGCCGGACGATCGACCCCGCGACGATCCCCTCGACCGTCTACCGGACGCTCGACGTCCTCGAGGAGCTCGGGCTGATCCGCCACAGCCACGGGCCGGACGGGCGCGAGGAGTTCCACGTCAGGCCGGGCGACGAGCACGGCCACCTCCACTGCCGGACGTGCGGCGGATCGTGGGACGTCGGGCCGGACGAGGGGCGGGCCCTTCTCGCGTCCCTCAGCTCCGGGCGAGGGTTCGTCGCCGACCTCTCGCACGTGACGATCGTCGGCGAGTGCGCCGGCTGCGTCGGCCGCGGCGGCGGGGACGCGGATCGGCCGGTCGGGAGGAGCGAACCGGCCACGTCGTGACCGAGGGCACTCGAGGGGGAGCCGGTCGCGCGGTTCACTGATGGTGTCGGGCCGGCCGGCGGTGCCCCGCATGACCGGCCCGTCCCCGCGCCCGGCGCGGTCCCGTGACCCGGGCGTCCCGTCGCGGAAGGAGGTGCGCCGTGGTGAGGCTCCGGATCGGAGCGCCGCACGGTGCGCCGATCTTCCGCAAGGCGATTCGCGACGCCGTCCCCGCGATCGTCGTCATGACCGGCCTCATCGGCCTGATGGTCGTCGCGGGCGCCCAGGTGATGTCGACGACCTACGGCTCGCCCGCGACCCGGGCCGGGCTCGCCGCGATGGCGGCCTCGATCCCGCCGGTCCTCCGCGGCTTCTACGGCGACCCGGTGAACGTCGACACGATCGGCGGCTTCGTCACGTGGCACTACGGCGCCGTCTGCGTCCTTCTCGGTGGGCTCTGGTCGCTCCTCGCCCTCTCCGGGACGCTCGCGGGGGAGGCACGGCGCGGCAGCCTCGAGCTCGTCCTCGCGGCCCCGGTCGGCCGGCGCCGCGTCGCCGTCGAGAAGCTGCTCGGTCACCTCGTCGCGCTCTCGCTCGCCCTCGTCCTCGTCGCCTGCCTCGCGTCGACGGCGGCGACGCTCCGCGCCCTCACCCCGCGGGACGAGATCGCACCGGCGGCCGCGCTCGCGTTCGCCGCCGGGCTCGGTGCCCGCTCGCTCGTCGTCGGCTCGCTCGCCTTCGCGCTCGCGCCGCTCCTCGGCCGGGGCGCGGCGGCGGGGATCGCCGGGGCGACGCTCGTCGGGGGTTACCTCGTCCACGGGTACCGGGAGATCGTCCCGCTCTTCGCGACGCTCGACCCGCTCCTGCCGCTCTCGTGGGCGGCCGGCCACCGGCCGCTCGCCGGCGCCTCCGACTGGCCCGCGGTCGGTGCGACGCTCGCGGCCGCAGCCCTCCTCCTCGCGCTCGGCGTCGAGCTCTTCGCCCGCCGTGACGTCGGGGTGACGGTCGCCCTCCCGGGCCCCGCCCTCCCGTCAGCGCTCCGGGGGCTCCGCGGCCCGCTCGGGAGGGCGCTCGGCGAGCTGCTTCCGACGATCGCCGCGTGGGGGCTCGGGCTCGGGCTGTACGGACTCGTCATGGCGCTCGTCTCCGGCGCGATGCTCGACCTCCTCGCCGGCTCGCCGGCCCTCGCCGCGGTCTGGTCAGCGGCGCTCCCAGGGACCGACATCACGACCGCGCCCGGCTTCCTCCAGATCGCGTTCGTCGACTTCGGCGCCCTCCTCCTCGGAGCGGCCGTCACCGCGCTCGTCGCGAACCGATGGGGCGACGAATCGGGCGGTCGGCTCGAGCTTCTCCTCGCGACGCCGCTCTCCCGCGGCCGCTGGCTCGCCGCCGCGGTCGTCGGCGGCTGGGTCGCGACCGGGCTCGTCGCCGCCTTCCTGGCGGGAGGGCTCGCCGCCGGCCTCGCGGCGATCGGCGAGGAGCCGGTCCGCCCGGCGATCGGGGTCGTCGTCCTCGCGTGCTACGGGTTCGGGCTCGTCGGGCTCGGTGCAGCGGTGGGCGCGACCTTCGGGCCCGGGGCGGCCGCGGTCGCGGTCGGCGCGGTCGCCGTCGGGAGCTTCCTCGTCGACACGCTCGCCCCCTTCCTCGGGCTGCCCGACTGGGTCCCGGAGCTCGCGCTGACGACGCACCTCGGCGAGCCGCTCGTCGGCCGACCGGACCCGCTCGGGATCGTCGCCTCGCTCGCGCTCGGGATCGGCGGCCTCCTCATCGGCCTCGTCGCGATCCGGCGGCGTGACCTCGGAGGCTGAGCGGCGCGTCGGTGCGGCTGAGCGGCGGGTCGGTGCGCCGCGGCGTCAGGGGCGCGTCGGCGAGCCGGCGCGTCGGCGGGTCAGTGCGTCGGCGCGTCGCGGTGGAGCGCCCGGGCCACGGCCGCCGCGACGAGCCAGCCGGCTGCCCCCAGCCCGGCGCCGATCGCGGTCGG
Source organism: Chloroflexota bacterium (assembly GCA_046045415.1). GTDB lineage: Bacteria > Chloroflexota > Limnocylindria > Limnocylindrales > CSP1-4 > DASVZT01. The sequence goes on from JBJOLT010000057.1 coordinate 23,502, forward strand.
GATCCCGATCCAGAACCACGACTCGATGAGGAGCGAGAACCACGTCTCGCCCGACTCGGCCGTCCCGACGAAGCGGTCCCCCAGCAGGACCATGAGCGAGAGGTTCCCGACGATCATCGCCGCCATCGCGAGGATCCCGGCGACCGCGCCCGTCCGGAGCCGGCGATGACCCGGTGCGACGAGCCAGCCGACGACCCCCGCCCACGCGCAGAGCCCGAGGCCGAGCGCCATCATCGGCGGGTAGATGTCGCCCCACCCGGTCGCGACGATCGACTCGGTGTGGAGGACGCCACCGGCGAACCAGCCGGCGACGAGGATGCCGATCGCGAGGATCCGCGCCGGCGTGACCGTCCATTCGCTCCGCATCGCCCCACCGTCCTTTCGGCCCGAGCGTCGCACCGTTCGCCCGACGCCGACAGGCCCGCTCCGACCGAAGCGGGTGCGCCGTTCGGCCCCGTCCGGCCCCGTTCGGCCCCGTCCGGCCCCGTCCGGCCCCGTCCGGCCCCGTCCGGCGGCGGGTCAGGCGGGCGTGGTGCGGGGAGCGCCCAGGGAGCGAAGGGCGCGGATCGAGATCGCCAGCTGCCACGTCCCGGGGATCCCCACGTAGACGCGTTCGAGGAGCCCGAGCCACGGCTCGAGCGGCCCCGCGACCGTCAGGGGGACGAGGAGCGTCGCCCCGAGCATCAGCCCGGCGGCCGCGACGCTCGGCCGCGCCGCCCCGGTCCATCGCGGATCCCGGGCGAAGAGCCGACCGACGAGCACGATCGAGAGCGGCGTCGCCACCGCATAGACGTAGAACGTGAGGAGGTGGAGCTGCCCGACGAGGGTGGTCGGCGCCCCGGGGGCGTCGGTCGGCAGGATCGCGAAGCCGGCCGATATCGCCGCCTGCAGCAGGAAGATCCCGCGGACGAGCCCCCGTTCCCGATCCGTCGTGCCGATCACCCGCGCCGCTCCGAACGCCCACGTGACCGCGAGCGGGACGCCGAGCCAGAAGGCGAGCGTCTGGAGCCAGCCGAGGGGCGCGTAGACCATCGAGCTGATCGACTGCGCGACCGGGTCGTAGCCGGGCCACGTCGCCGCGGTCGCAGCGCCCAGCGCCCAGAAGACGACCGTCCCGAGCGCCCCGGTCGCGACGAGGGGTCGCGTCCAGGGATCCCCGGTCCGCGCCGGCCCGGCGGCCCGATCCGCGTCGTGTCCCATCGCCGCGAACGCTACACGACCCGGCGCGCAGCGGCGACCCGTCCCGCAACTCCTCGGTTTCCTGCCAGATCTGCCGTTGCCGGCGCATTGGCGCTCGTTCGCCCGCACGGACCGAGGTCGGTCGGCGTCGCTTCGAGCGTGCCGACCGGCGCTTGTGTGCCGCGGGGCGCGCATGTGGCAGGGAAGCGGGACGCCGCCCGCCGCCCGCGCGACCTGCCCGCCACGCTCCGCGCCACCCGACGCGGGCCATCCGCCGACACGCCGTCCGCCGCGACCGACACCGGACCGCCGATCTAGGT
>JBJOLT010000101.1:0-8050 GCA_046045415.1 Chloroflexota bacterium
TGGGGATGAAGCCGATCGAACGGCTGACGTTCGACGCCGCCACGCTGATGGCCGAGCACCCGCCGCGGATGCGCCACCCGAACAAGCAGGCCGTCCTCGAGATCGCGTGCCCGCCCGGCGACCCGATCGAAGGGACGATCCACTACTCGCGCTGGAGCGCGCTCCCGCTTCCCGACCGGTTCACCCGGCCGGCCCCCGGCTCGATCGTCGCCGTCCCCGGCTGGTACGCGTACGGGCCGCCCGCCGGAGACGAGGCCGACGGCAAGATGCTCGTCTGGCACGTCAACTTCGCCGACCCGGAGCTCTTCGGCTTCTACGCCGGCGGCGCGTTCGCCCAGGACGAGGCGCAGGTCGCCGAGCACCCGGTCCTCGCCTCGATCCGCGAGGCACTCCTCGCCCGTGGCCTTCCGGCCATGACGGAGCAGGGCGGCCGTGCGACGCCCGTCCTCGTCCGCGGCGCGGAGCGTCGCGTCGCGATCGCCGTGGACCCCCGCCGGGAGGCCGGGGTCGAGGGACTGTACGGGAAGCGGTTCCGGGCGGCGCCCTCGGAGTTCGTCGCGAGCAGGACCCGGCGGCTGACCCCGTCGACGATCACGAACGTCCTCGCGATCGCCGCCCCGGCCTACGGGACCGGGCCATACGAACGATCCGAGATCGAGGAGATCCTCACGACCGCGTACAGCGGCTTCCGCGCGGCGGTGACCGAGTCCCTGGAGCACGTCGGCGCCTCGCGGACGCGGATCCACACCGGCTACTGGGGGTGCGGGGCGTTCGGCGGCGACCGCGAGCTCCTCTCGCTCCTCCAGGTCCTCGCGGCGACGGCAGCGGGCGTCGACCGGCTCGACTACTGGACCGGGTCCAACGACGGCGCGGAGCCGTACGAGCGGGCGATGGAGACGCTCGCGGCGATCGTGCCGGCGGAGGGGATCGCGACGGAGGATCTCGTCAGGGCGGTCCTCGATCGCGGCTACCACTGGGGCTCGAGCGACGGGACCTGAGCATGGCCGCGCGGGGGGCGCGGAGGACGGCGGGAGCCGCCTCTGGTTGAATGGGGCCGATGACCTCCCGCTCCGACCCACGACCGACCGCCCGACTCCTCGCCGTCGCGCTCGTCGCCACGACGCTCGCGGGCTGCGCCGGACCGGTGGAAGCGGAGAGCGCCGCGACTCCGTCGACGGCCCGCGCGACCCCCGCCGTGGCCGGTGCGACCCCGCCGATCCCCAGCGCGGCCCCGGGGCCGACGGGCCGGCCGGCGACGACACCGACCCCCTCGCCGGCACCGAGCGCGTCCGCGACGCCGGTCCCGGTGGCGACGCCGGTCCCCGAGCCCTTCGAGCTCGACCTCTACCGGCGCGGCGACTTCGTCGGCCAGTACACGTTCGAGTGGTGCGTCGGGGCGAGCGTCCAGATGGCGCTCAACATCGTCGGGCCGGAGGACGACCGGACGAGGGTTCGCCAGCAGGCGCTCTGGGAGCGGGCGCGCGACCTCTCGTCGAGCCCGTTCGGCGGCGCGAACCCGCGCGGCTGGACCGCCGTCCTCAACGAGTCCGGGACCGGACGGTGGGAGCTCATCTCCGTCCCCGACCTCGACGCCGCGCTCCGCGCCGCGGCGATCGCGATCCGCTCGACCGGTCGGCCGGTGGGGCTCGTCATGTGGCGCGGCCGTCACGCGTGGGTGATGAGCGGCTTCACGTCGCTCGGCGACCCGGCGGCCACCCCGGGGTTCGAGGTGACGGGCGTCCGCGTCCTCGACCCGCTCTACCCGCACGGGAGCGAGCGGTGGGGGTCGTCCCCGCGCCCGAACGCACTCCTCGCGCCGGAGGAGCTCGCGACCCAGTACGTCCCGCGGCTCCGCGGCCGGGTCGACCTCGGCGTGCCGCCCGGCTACCTCCTCATCGTCCCGCGCGCGTGACACGCGAGGTGACACGACTCCCCGGCATCGTGGCCGCGTGAGGAGCCGGACGGCCGGCTCGGGACGCGAGGTGGATCCGTGACGCTCGACGGGACGATCGACGGTCTGCTGGAGCGGCCCGTCCCCGCCCCGCTCGTCCTCGCCGACGACGGCCGGCGCGTCATGCCGGCCGACGACGCCGCGTGGGACGGCTGGGTCTCCGCAGGGCGGACGAGGAACCACCTGATCGACGACCCGATCGTCGACTGGCTCGGCCGCTACGGCGAGGCCGCCGGCTTCGAGCGCGACGACGAGCTCGAGGGCTACGACGAGCGGACCGACTTCCTCCGCTTCATCTTCGAGCGGGGTCAGCTCTTCGAGGAAGGGGTGATCCGGCTCATCGCCGCGGAGCATCGGATCGTGCGGATCTCCCACGAGATCGGCGACTCCCGGGAGCTCGACGCGGCGGTCCGGACCGTCGAGGCGATGCGCGACGGGGTGCCGGTGATCACGCAGGCGGTCCTCCGGAACCCGGAGAACCGGACGTACGGGGTCGTCGACCTCCTCGTCCGCTCGGACGTCGTCAACGAGATCGTGCCCGGGACGCTCCGGCCCGAGGAGGCGTCGGTCGGGGCGCCGCGGATCGGCGCCGCGCGCCACCACTACCTCGTCGTCGACGTGAAGTTCCACACGTTCGACTTCTACAAGGGCGGCGAGCTGAAGGTCAGCGACGCGCTCCCGTACATGGCGCAGGTCTGGGTCTACAACGAGGCGCTCGGGCGGATCCAGGGCTACCTCCCGCCCGCGTCGTACCTCCTCGGGCGGAACTGGAAGGAGAACTCGGAGCGCGGCGCCGGCTGCTTCGACCGCCTCGCCCGGGTGGACCACGGCGCGATCGTCGACAAGGTCGAGGGGACGACGCTCGCCGAGCGGACCGGCGAGGCGCTCGCCTGGGTCCGGCGCGTCCGTGCGGAGGGGGCCGGCTGGCGCGTCCTCCCGACGCCCTCGGTCCCGGAGCTCTACCCCCACATGCGGAGCGATCGCGACGCCCCGTGGCGGCGGGCGAAGCGGCGGATCGGGCGCGAACTCGGCGAGCTGACGCTCCTCCCGGCGATGAACCCGGCGCGCCGGCGGGAGGCCCACGCCGCCGGGATCTCGCGCTGGACCGACGGCCGCGCCTCGGCATCGACGCTCGGGGTCTCTGCCCAGTACGCGCTCCGGTGCGACGCCGTCCTCGCCGCGAACCGTTCGACGGAGCCGGTCGTCCTCCCGCGACGGATCGAGGGGAACGCCGAGAACTGGCGCGCCGAGGCGCCGCTCGAGCTGTACGTCGACTTCGAGACCGTCTCGAACCTCGCGGACGACTTCACGCGGCTCCCAGCGCCCGGGGGCCAGGCGCTCATCTTCCAGATCGGCGCCGGACACTACGAGGCCGGCGAGTGGCGCTTCGGGCAGTGGACCGTCGACCGGCTCACCGAGCCCGAGGAGGCGCGGATCATCGGCGCGTTCGTCGCCCATCTCGACGGACTCCGACGGGCGCGCGGCCTCGAGTGGCACGATCTGCGACTCGTCCACTGGTCGTCCGCGGAGACGACGACGCTCGAGACCGGCTACAGCTCCGCGCGCCGGCGCCAGCGGCACGAGGACTGGCCGGAGCTGCCGTGGTTCGACTTCCTCGCGACGGTCGCGCGGGCGGCGCCGGTCACCGTCACCGGCGCGTTCGACTTCGGCCTGAAGTCGATCGTGAAGGCGATGCGGGAGCAGGGCCTGATCGGGACCGCGTGGGAGGACGGCCCGGCGGACGGACTCGGCGCGATGGTCGGCGCGTGGTGGTGCGACGCGGAGGCGGCACGGGTCGGCGGCTCGATCAGGGACTTCGAGGTCATGGCCGGGATCGAGCGCTACAACGAGGTCGACTGCCGGGCGATGTCCGAGGTCGTCCGCTGGCTCCGCGAGCACCGCTAGGCGAACCCCGGGTCGACGTCCCGCGGTGGCGGTCCTAGACTCGTCCTCGGGGGCGCGGCCGAACGCCGCGTCCGTCGGGGCGCCGGGGGGGGCCGGCCCCCCGGACCGGGGGATGCGATGACGATCGGGACACGGCGACTCCTCGAGGATGGGGCGGTCGCGCGCGCGGTGCTCGAGGTCGGCGATCAGGCGATCCTCCTCGCCGACGACGAGCGTCGCTACGTCGATGCGAGCCCGGCGGCGTGCGAACTCCTCGGCCGGACCCGCGAGGAGATCCTCGCGCTCCGCGTCGACGATCTCGCGCCGGAGCCCGCGCGCCCGTGGGTCGCCGACGCGTGGGCGCGGTTCCGCGAGGAGGGGGCCCAGGCGGGGACGATGGTGATCGCCCGCCCGGACGGGACGGTGCGTCACGCCGCCTTCACGGCACGGGCGGGCGTCGCGCCCGGCGTCCACCTCTCGGTCCTCACCGACGTAACGGAGCTCGTCGAGTCGCGCGACGAGCTGCTCCGGGCGAACGAGCGGCTCGAGCGTTCGCTCGACATCGCCGCGCGAGCGTCCGGGCCGGTCGACGACGAGATCCCGACGGTGGTCTGGACCCAGGACGAGTCCCTGCGCTACACGTTCGTCTCCAACTTCCGGTTCGGCCTGACGGCGGCGGACCTCATCGGCCGGACGGACGAGGAGGTCTGGCCGGAGGCCGCCCCGACGCTCACCGCCCGGAAGCGCGAGGTCCTCGCGACGGGACGCCGGGCCGACGTCGAGCTCGAGCTCGTCTACCCGAGCGGCCCGCGGCGGATCCTCGTCTCGCTCGCCCCGCTCCTCGATCCCGGCGGCCGGCCGGTGGGGATCCTCGGCGCGAACACGAACGTCACGGCGATCCGCGCGGCGGAGGAGGCGGCCCGGCGGGATGCCGCCGAGCTGGAGACGCTCGTCGCCGCCCGGACGGCGGCGCTCACGGCATCCGAGGCGCGGTTCCGCGAGCTCGTCTCCGGCCTCGACGCGGTCGTCTGGGAGCAGCGGCCCGACGGCACGTTCTACGTCGCGCCCCAGGCGGAGCGGATCCTCGGATGGCCGGCGGCGACCCACGGTCCGGCCTGGTGGGAGGCCCACGTCGCCGAGGAGGGGGCCCGCCGCGCCGAGGTGATCGCCCGGCTCACGAGCCCGGCGAGCGAGATCGTCACGTTCCGCTGGCGCCGCGGCGACGGATCGATCATCTGGCTCCGCGAGCACAAGTCGGCCTTCCTCGACGGGTCCGGCCAGGTCCTCCGCCGCGGCGTCACGCTCGACGTCACCGCGGAGATGGCGGGGCGGGAGCGCTTCACCCGCGCGGTCGAGGCGCTCCTCGATCCGTTCGCGATCCTCCGGCCGCTCCGCGACGATGCCGGCGCGGTCGCCGACCTCGCCGTCGAGTACCTGAACCCCGCGGCGCTCGCCGCCCTCCCCGACCTCGACCGGGTCGCCGAGCGGCGCCACCTCTCGATCTGGCCGGACGACGCGATCGACGGCACGTTCGAGCTCTTCCGCGACGCGTGCGGCGGGCAGCCGTTCGCCGGGGAGCGCCGGCTCGTCCGCGGCGGCGCGACGTTCTGGATCGACATGCGGATCGCGCCGCTCCCCGACGGGACGGTCTCGTACACGTGGCGGGACACGACCGCGCTCCGCGAGGCGGCCGCGAGGCGCGACGCCGCGGTCCGCGCGTCGGAGGCGAGGTTCCGGGCGCTCATCGAGACGCAGGACGCGTACTTCTGGGACGAGGACGAGGCGACTCAGACGCCGCTCTACCTCAGCCCGCAGGTGGAACGCCTCTTCGGCTACCCGCCCTCGCACTTCGTCGGCGTGAGCCGGAGCTGGCGCCGGATCGTCCATCCGGCCGACCGCCGGCGGGTCGCCCGCGTGTTCGACAGCGGGCGCGAGGAGCCGACCGAGTTCCGCGTGATCCGGGCCGACGGCTCGATCGCCTGGGTCCGCGAGCAGGCGGTGAGCTTCCGCGACGAGACGGGCGCCGGGCGGCGACGGATCGGCGTCGGGATGGACATCACGGCGTCGCGGGCCGCGGCCGAGGAGCGGTTCGCCGCCGCGGAGCGGCTCGCCGAGCTCGTCCGGCTCGAGTCGGTCGCGCGGATCTCGGCGACGACCGCGCACGACTTCGGGAACACGCTCGTGGGCATCGACGTCTTCGCCCGCGCCCTCGAGGCGGAGCCCGGACTCTCCGAGCGGGCGCAGGGCGACATCGCCCGGATCCGCGCCGCCGTCGCGGCGGGCCAGGTCGGCGTCCAGGCGCTCGTCGCGCTCGGGCAGCGCCGGCCGGGGAGCGCGACCCCGATCCGGATCGACGAGGCGGTCGGCGCGCTCGCGTCGTCGGCACGGGGGATCCTCGGCGACGGGATCGAGCTGGCGCTCGACCTCCACGCAGGTCCGGCCGTCGTGGAGCTCGACCCCGGCGCGCTCGACCGCGGGCTCGTCAACCTCCTCGCGAACGCGCGCGACGCGATCCCGGGGACCGGGAGGGTCCTGATCTCGACGCGGGTCGTGACGGAGGACCCGGCGACGCCGACCGCCGTCGGGATCCCCGCCGGCGGCAGGTACGTCCGGGTCGAGGTCACCGACGACGGGCTCGGGATGGAGCCCGTCGTCGCATCGCGGATCTTCGAGCCGTACTTCACGACGAAGCCCACGGGGAAGGGGACCGGCCTCGGCCTCTCGAGCGTCCATGCGCTCGTCCGCGCCGTCGAGGGGCACATCCACCTCGCGACCGCCCCGGGTCGCGGGAGCTCGTTCGGTCTCTGCCTCCCGGCTCGACCCGCGTCGCGACGCCCGCGGCGCCCCGCACGACGGTCCACCGACCCGGTGGCGTAGGCTCGACGGCGACGGGCCCGGCCGGCGGCCCGGACCCGCCGACCCGAGCGCTCGGGCGCGGCCCGCACGAGGAGGAACCGATGGCGACCGTCGTCAACGAGACACCGAGCGTCGCGCTCGGGACCCCCACCCCGAAGCCGACGAGCGTCGCGGGGAACCAGCTCGAGGCGTCGCTCGACGCGTGGGCGACGAGCGACGATCGCGTGAGCGCCGGCGTCTGGGAGTGCACCCCCGGGACGTTCCGCGCGACCCGCGACGGCTACCACGAGATCTGCACGATCCTCGCGGGCTCGGCGACGATCACCGAGGAGGGCGGCCGCCCGGTCCGCGTCGGGCCCGGCGACCTCCTCGTCACCCCGGCCGGCTGGCGCGGGACGTGGGAGGTCCACGAGACGCTCCGGAAGTCCTGGGTGATCGTCCGGACGGCCTGAGCCGGGGCGTTCAGCCCCGCTGCACGAGGCGCGCGGCGACGAACGTCGTGAACGGGACGGCGAGGACGATCGCGATGCTCCCGACGAGCGCGCGGATCACCTCGACGGCGACGATCTCGCTCGACGCGAGCGCGCCGAGCGGCTGCGGCGCGAGCGAGAAGAGGAGGAGGAGCGGGAGCGACGCCGCGACGTACGCGAGGACGAGCGTGTTCACCGTCGCCGCGATGTGCGCCCGGCCCACGATCATCGCCCGGCCGGCGATCGTCGCCCGCGACGCGCCGGGATCCGAGCGGGCGAGCTCCTCGACCGTCACCGCCTGGGTGATCGTCACGTCGTCGAGGACCCCGAGCGCGCCGAGGATCACCGACGCGAGGAGGAGGCCGCCGAGCTCGACGTCGAGCCCGGTCAGCCCGCGAAGGAACCCGATCTCCTCGCTCCCCTGAAGGATCGAGAAGCGGGCCGCGCCGGTCGCGAGCGCCGCGACGAGCGCGGTCGCGAGGAGCGCACCCGCGGTCCCGACGACCGCCGCGACCGTGCTCCGGCGCGCCCCCTCGGTGAGGAGGAGGGTCGCGAGCGTGACCGCCGACCCGGTCCCGACCGCGAGGAGGACCGGATCCCACCCGGCGATGAGCGCCGGGAGGAGGAGTTTGACGACCGTCACGACGGTGAGCGCGAGCGCGAGGAGCGCCCGGAGCCCGCGCCAGCCGGCGACGAGGAGGACGAGTCCGGCGAAGACGCCGGCGACCGCGCCGAGGAGCGGGGCGCGCCAGCGGTCGGCCACCGCGATCAGCTCGCCCTCCGGGGTCGCCGAGATCTGGAGGATCACCTCGTCGCCGGGCGCGAAGCCCGGGTCGTCGAAGGCCGCGCCCGCGGGCCCGCCGCCGGAGCCGTCCGCCCCCCCCCCCGC
>JBJOLT010000017.1:0-18297 GCA_046045415.1 Chloroflexota bacterium
AGGCGGCGTGATGCAGCTTGCAGAGCGAGACGCCGTTGCTGACGACCGGGTCGCCGTCGGGATCGAGGTCTCGAATGATGTGAGCCGCATCGAGAAGCTCGGGGTGGCGGAGACTGCACAGCGCGCAGCGCTCCTGGTATGCCCGGATGACTCGCTCTCGGAAGGACGCCTGATGAACTCGCTGACGGACGGAGCGGGTGACATATGCACGTCGCGCGTCCTCGTCTTCGGCCACTCGCAGGCTCCCGTCCGTCGATGTGAGCGCTGCCGACATGTCGTCCACCTGCATGGTGAACGTGAGCGCTGCCGGGTTGTCTCCGACAACGAAGACCGGGTAGGCGGCGACATACGAGCCAGGCTCAATGGCGTGGAAGTAGATGAGCGGCACGCGCTCCTGCATGGCTCGTCGGAGACCCACGTTGTCGCTGTGGTTCACAAACGACTGATCGGTGCCGCGGTAGGAGTAGTGGAGCGTGCCCGTTCGGTCGTCGAAGACATCCGAGTACGGACCGCGCACGGTCGTAGCGATGGAGATCGGGAGCTCGCAAACGGCCGGCTTCCAGATCCCTCGAGCGCCGATCAGGGGGATTCGCTGGTCGCCAAGCGAGAACGAGGTGAGCGCCGTACGAGAAATGACCTCACCGATCGACTGCCGATGCTCGGTCAGCCAGTCGAAGACGGCTCGTCGGATCTGGGCATCCGCACCCCCCAACGCCACCATGCGGGCCAGGGTAGCAGCTGGATCCTTGACGATTGAGGCTCGGAGGGCGAAGGTGCCGACATGGGTAGCGTCGCTCGGTCCGCATCGCTCGGCCGGTTCATCGCGGCTCACGGAGAGATCCTGCGGTCCGAGCTACTCGCCGAGATGCCGCCGACGCTGGCCGCGCTCAACCCTCATGTTGAACTGGTGAACGAGGTCGACCGGATTGCCGTCATCCTCACGTGGACGGCCGCATCGGGTTCGGGCGAGAAGGTTGCCCTCGAGGCAATCGAGGCTGATCAGGCTGCCGCGATGGATGCAGCGGATTTCGCCTCGGACTGTGACATGGGCTGGTAACCCCTAGAACCCCACGAGGCTCTCGACCCGCTCCCTGAAGCGGCCCCACCGCGACCGGTCGCGGGCGCGCGACGAGATCCACTCCTCCCACCAGCGCCGCTCGAAGGCGGCGGCGGCCGCCCACTCGGCCTCGTCGGGGAGGACCGCGAGCTCCGCGTCCTGGCCGGTCCGCGCGAGCCCGCACGCGAGGACGTGGTCCGCGAGGTGCGGGTTCCGCGGGAGGAGCGGGCCGTGGAGGTACGTCCCCACCCGGAGGCCGGCGACCCCGCCCTCGCCCGGCTCGGCGAGGAGCCCCTCCCCGCCGTCCACCCCGTTGTTCCCCCAGCCCACGACGGTCCGGCCGATGGGCCGCGCCTCGAGCCCGAGGTAGGTGAGGCCGGAGTGGTTCTCGAAGCCGACGAGCCGCCGTTCCGCCCCCGCCCGACCGGCCGCGATCGCGGAGCGCCGACCCGCCTCGGCGATCGGGGAGCCGTCGGGGAGCTCGACCACGACGCCGCCCACCCGCCGCGGCGCCCCGGCCGGCGCCTCGGTCGCGAGGTCGAGGAGCCCCGGCCCCCGCAGCTCGCCGACGAGCTCGCTCCGGTAGCGGTGGCCCAGGTTCTGGTAGCCGCCGCAGACCGCGAGGAGCGCACACCCGTCGCGCACCGCCGCGACGAGCGACGACCCGAGCGTCTCCAGCCCGGCGGCGACGGCGACCTGCTCGGCGTCCTGGCCGCCCCCGATGAAGGCGATGTCGACGTCGGCGAGCCGCGCCCCGTCGGCCGCGCCGATCGGACGGACCTCGACCTGAATGCCGCGCCACCGTGCGCGCCGGACGAGCGTCGCGACGTTCCCGCGGTCGCCGTAGAGGTTGAGGAGGTCGGCGAAGAGGTGGCCGATGACGAGCCGCCGCCCGCCCGAGCCGCCCCCGCCGCGCCCGCTCATACCGGCATCGGCGGGAGGAGCCCGCGCGCCACGAGCGCGGCCCGGAGCCCGAGGAGCGCCGTGTACGTGGAGACGACGAGGACCGTCCCGCCGCGCGGCACCGCCCCCGCGAGCGCATCGAGCCCGTCGATCGGCCGCTCGTGGAGCCCCACGAGACCGGGGAGCGGGTCGGCCGGGTCGTCGGAGAGCTCGTAGCGGAGCCGGAGGACCAGGTCCGGACCCCGCGCCCCCGCGATCGCGAGGCGGCGCCCGGGGACGAGGGGCGTCGGGTCGGCATCCCAGTACCAGCTGACGTCCCGCCCGTCGGCGTGCTGGTCGTTCATCGCGAAGAGGACGCCGTCGACGCTCGCCGCGGTCCCGGCGCGGGTCACCTCGTCGAGCGAGGCCGGGTTCTTCACGAGCGCGAGGACGACCCGCCGCCCCTCGAGCTCGAGCGTCTCCCACCGGCCGAAGGGTCCCGACAGCCCGGCCGCCGCCCCGACGGCCGCCTCCCGGTCGACGCCGAGCGTCACCGCCGCCGCGATCGCGGCCGCGACGTTGTACGCGTTCCCGGGGCCCACGAGCCGGACGTCCACGTCGCCCCACCCGGTGGCGAGCCGCTGGCCGTCGAAGCCGCGGTCCTCCGCGACGCGGATCGCGAGGTCCAGCGCAGGACGGCCGAACCCGCAGCCCCCGCAGCGGTACGAGCCGAGGTGGCCGATCGTCGTCCAGGCGGTCGCGAGCGGGGCGGCGCAGACGGGGCAGGTCGTGACGTCGGCGGTGACCGCGCCGGACGCGTCGGCTGCCGACGCCCTCGTCGGCGGCTCCGCGAACCCGTAGGCGACGGTGGCCGGGCGCCCGCGCACGAGGGCGGCGAGGCGCGGCTCGTCGGCGCAGTAGACGACGGGGATCGCGGGGTGCGCCGCGAGGAGCGCGCTCCAGAGCCGGACGATCCGGTCCGTCTCGCCGAACCGGTCCAGCTGGTCGCGGAAGAGGTTCGTGAGGAGGAGCGCCCGGACGGGGAGCTGCCCGACGAGCGCGGGGAGCGCCGCCTCGTCCACCTCGAAGACCGCGTCCGCCCCCCGGTCGCGGCGACCGAGCCGGCCGTCCGCCCCGCTCCGCGCCACGAGCGCCGTGACGACCGCCTGGCCGAGGTTCGCGCCGGACGGGTTCGCGGCGACGCGCCGCCCGGATCCGCGGAGGATCGTCGCGAGGGCGAGCGAGGTCGTCGTCTTGCCGTTCGTGCCGCTGACGAGCGCGATCGGGCCGAGGTCGGCGGCGAGGCGGCCGGCGATCCCCGGCGAGAGCCGCTCCGCGACGAGGCCCGGAAGGGAGCTTGCCGAGTACCCCGCGAGGCGGGCGAGCCGGCCGGCACCGCGGGCGCCGAGGACGGCGAGCGCGTCGCGTGCCCGGGTCGTCGGCATGGCCGCGATGGTAGCAGCGGGGCGCGCGCCGCCCGCCGGTCCGGGTCCGGGTCCGGTCTGCCGGGTCCGCTCCGCCCGGTGGCGCCGCTCCGCCCCGTCGCACGGAGCGGCCGCATTTCGGTGCGGTTGAGTGCGGGGAGAGCGGGTGATGACCGGTCGGTCATGCTCGGGCGGTACCTTCGGGTCATTTGACGGGTGGCGGCGAGTGCGGCAAGGTTTGGGACCGTAACGAGAAGAACGCCTCGTGCGTTCTGTCGGGGAGTGCCCGACCGGCGGTCCTGACCTCGCAGGGACCGCTGACAAGACCGCGGCGACCCTCCTGCAGGGTCGGCGCCAACGAGGATCCGAACTTGGAACGCACCAGCCGCGCACGGCCGCGCGGCGCGGCGGCGCTCGGTTCACTGCTGCTCTCGCTCGTCCTCCTTTCGCCTGCCGTCGCCCTCGGGGCCGATCCCATCGCACCCGCGACCGCCGCGTCGTCGTCCGGTCCGCTCGCGCAGCCCACCGATCCGCCGACCCCGCCGCCGGACCCGACGCCCACCCCGGCGCCGACGACCGACCCCTCCCCGGGCCCGAGCCCGAGCCCGTCGGCCGATCCGTCGTCCGGCACCGATCCGTCCTCCGGCACGGACCCGTCGTCCGGCACCGATCCGTCCTCCGGCACGGAGCCGAGCCCGACGCCCGGGACGCCGCCCGCGACGGACACCTGGTACCCGTGGCCGCTCGGCGACACGAGCAGCCAGCTCAGCCTCGCCGCGGTCGCCGGCGTCACCTCCACCGAGGTGCCGCGCTGGTCGGCCTGGACGCGGACCACCTCGCGGAGCGCGTGGGTGAAGGGCTACTGGGCGGAGCTCCGCGCCGGCAAGAAGGTCTCCGGTCGCGCGAGCTGGTATCCCACGACCCGCGGCTGGCGCGGGATCCCCGCGGTCGCGCTCCCCGGGAGCTGGTACCGGCCGCGCGGGACGAAGACGCCGATGGTGGAGGTCTGCGCCGGGAAGCGGTGCGCCGTCGTCCCGGTCGTCGACTACTGCGACTGCTACGTGAACACGAGCCGCTCGCGGATCGTCGACCTCTCGCGGCCGCTCGTCCGGAAGCTCCGCCTCCCGCTGAGCAAGGGGATCTACACGGTGACGATCCGGCTCCTCGAGCCGCGCGTCGTCGCCTAGCGCCCGGCCGGGGCCGGCACACCCGACGGCCCCGGCGCGCCGGCCCCACCCGGCACACCCGACCCCCCCGGCGCGCCCGCCTGTGCGCTCGCCGAGCACGATCGCCGCGACTGCAACGCTTCTGTAACGCAGACGCGCACCCTCGGGTGCCTTCGCGAGACCTCCCGTCGCCTACGGTTCCATCGAGGGCGCTCGGCCAGGAAGTTCGGGCGAGCCGGGCGCCCTTTCTCCTCCCTTCCGCTCCGCGGCGGTCCCGCGCGTCCCGCTGCCGTGCGCCATGCGCGTCGCCGGGCGTAGCCTGTACGGGGAGGCGCGCCGCCACTCGCGACGCGATCGGGACGGAGGTCGATCGATGGGGACCCAGCCGCTCGTCCTCGTGGCCGACGACGAACCCCGGATCACGAAGCTCGTCTCCATCGCCCTCGCCGAGGAGGGCTTCCGCGTCGTCACCGCCGACGGCGGCGAGGAGGCGCTCCGGAAGGCGGAGGAGTACCGGCCGGACATCGTCCTCCTCGACATCGTCATGCCGGACCTCGACGGGATCGAGGTGATGAAGTCGCTCCGCGAGCGCCGCCCGGTCCCGGTCATCCTCCTCACCGCGAAGGGCTCCACCGCCGACAAGACGCTCGGGCTGGACCTCGGCGCCGACGACTACATCGCGAAGCCGTTCCACCCGGACGAGCTGGCGGCACGGACCCGCGCGGTCCTCCGGCGGACGTCGGGCGCGACCCCCGGTGCCGGCACCGTCCGGTTCGACGACGTCGAGATCGACCTGGAGCGGCGGGTGGTGACGCGCGGCGGCGAGCTCGTCCAGCTCTCGCGGACCGAGTGGCTCCTCCTCCAGCACCTCGCGGCGAACGCGGGGAAGGTGGTCCTCCACACCGAGCTCCTCACGAAGGTCTGGGGCCCGGAGTACCGCGACGACCTCCAGTACCTCCGCGTCTGGGTGAGCCGGGTCCGCCGGAAGCTCGGCGCGAAGCCGGGGGAGCCGGGCCGGATCCGGACCTTCCAGGGGATCGGCTACCTCCTCGACGTGGAGGGCACCGCGCCCGACGCGGACGAGCCGGACTGAGCCGGCGCCGACCGACGCCCCGGCGACCGGCGCCCACCGACCGGCGGCAGCGACCCGACGGCGCGGTATCGTGAGCGGGTGAGCGAGACCCCCGCCGACCCCGAGACCCCCGCGACCCGCCCGAACCGCTTCCTCGCGCTCCTCGACGGGCCGGGGCCCATCGTCGCCGACGGTGCGATGGGGACGAGCCTGATGCGCGCCGGCCTCGAGCCGGGCGAGGTCCCGGAGACCTGGGTGCTCCGGGCCGACCGCCGCGACCTCGTCCGCGACGTCCACGCCGCCTACGTCGCCGCCGGGGCCCGGATCGTCCTCACGAACACGTTCGGCGCGAACCCGATCCGCCTCCGCGTCCACGACCTCTCCGCCCGCTCGGGGGAGCTGAGCCGCGCCGCGGCCGAGCTCGCGCGCGAGGCGGCGGGGGAGTCCGCCGCGGTCGCCGGCTCGATCGGGCCGGTCGGCGAGTTCATCGCCCCGCTCGGCACGCTGGAGCCGGAAGCGGCGGCCGACGCCTTCGCGATCCAGGCCGAGGCGCTCGCCGCCGGCGGCGTCGACGTCCTCTGGATCGAGACGATGGCGGACCTCGCCGAGGTGACCGCCGCCGTCGAGGGGGCGCGGCGCGGCGCACCGGGGCTCCCGGTCGTCACGACGATGACGTTCGACAGCCACGGCCGGACGATGATGGGGACGTGGCCCAAGGACGCGGCGCCCGCGCTCGCGGCGCTCGGCGCGGTCGCGCTCGGGGCGAACTGCGGGACCGGGCCGGACGAGATCGAGGACGCGATCGGGGCGATGCACGACGCCCTCCCCGGCGCGATCCTCGTCGCGAAGGGGAACGCGGGGATCCCGCGCTTCGAGGGGACGACGACGGTCTACGACACCGCGCCCGCCGACTCGGCCGAGCACGCGCGGCGGGTCGCCGGCCTCGGGGCGCGGATCGTCGGCGGCTGCTGCGGGACGACGCCGGAGCACATCCGCGCGATCGCGGCGTCCCTCGGGGTCGCCCCCCGCGGCTAGGCGGCGGCGGGGCTCCGCCAGCCGCGGCGCCGCTCCAGCGTCGCCCAGCCGACGGCGAGGACGAAGAGCCCGGCCCCGGCGATCGCGACCGGCGCGACGTACGGCGTCGCCGCCTCCTTCACCCAGATCCCGTAGAAGGCCCAGACGGCGACGAGCCCGTACGCGATCTCGCGCTCCCGGACGATCGCGGTGAGGGCGATCCCGATCGCGGCGACGAGGACGACCGCGGCGATGAGCGGCGGCTCGAGCCCGGCGATCCCGGTCACGCCGAGCGTGACGAGCGCGACCGCGACGTTGAGGACGGTCGCCACGGTGATCCAGCCGAGGTAGATGGAGAAGGGGATCGCGACGAGCCAGCGCTCCGCCCGGGTGGTCGCCGCGCGGGTGACCCGGTGGATCGCGATGAGCGTCACGAGGAGCCCCAGCATCGCGGCGAGCGTCGGGACGAAGATCTCGTACTGCCAGAGGAGGATCCACGCGCCGTTGAAGAGGCACGAGACGACGGGGAGCCAGCCGAGCCGCCGGAGGAGCGGGGTCCCGCGCGTCGCCGACCGCGCTTGGTAGACCCCGAAGGCGACGAGGAACGAGTAGATCACCCCCCAGATCGCGAAGGTCGCGCCCGAGGGGACGAGGAAGACGCGGAACGAGTCGGAGATCTCGCCGGTCGTCCGTCCGCCGAGCGGGATCGCGGTGGCGGCGCCGTTCACGGCGAGCGTCGCGACGATCGCGACGAGCGTCGCGGTCGCGCGGGTCCGGTCGCTGGTCATCGGGTGCCCTCCAGCTGCGAGGCGATCCACGCCGCGACGCCCGCGACGATCGCCTCCCCCTCGGGTTCGTTGTGGAGCTCGTGGCGGAGGCCCGGGAACGGCCGGACCTCCACCCCGGCGAGCGGCCGGAACCAGTCGGTCACCTGGAACGGGACGAGCCCGTCGTCCTCGCCGTGGAGGACGAGCGCCGGGACCGGGAAGGGGCGGCCGGCGGCGGCGAGCGCCTCCAGCCCGTGCCGCGCGACCCCCTGCGCGTGGAGGCCGCGCAACCCGAAGCCGGTCGTCGGGTCGCGGCGGAGCGGGTCGTGGCCGAACCGGCGCGGGACCTCCGGGTCGCGGCTGAGCGTGTGGCCGTTGTTCGCCCGGCTCGCCCGCATCGTCGGGGCGATCCGCCCGACGACCTTCACCCCGAGGACGAGCCACGCCGGGTAGTTCGAGAGGAGGCCGGCGCCGCTGAGGATCGTCATGTCCGGGAGGAGCCGGTCGCGGTCGCCCCCGAGGAGGTACCCGGTCGTGACGAGCCCGCCCATCGAATGGGCGTAGACGGCGAGGGGGAGCGCGGGCCGGCGGGCGCGGAGCGCCGCGATCCGTTCCCCGAGGTCCTCGTGAAGGGTCGTCCAGCGGTCGACGTGGCCGGGGTGACCGCCGGACGCGCCCCAGCCCCGGTGGTCGTACGCGTGGACCTCGTACCCGGCCCGGGCGAGCCAGCCGCCGACGTGCTCGTAGCGGCCGGAGTGCTCGGAGAGGCCGTGGACGAGGAGGACGCGGGCGCGCGGCTCCCCGGTCGCCCCCCAGCTCCGCGTCCGGAGGACGACGCCGTCGCGGGTCCGCGCCGTCCCCACGTTGCCGCGGACGAGGCCGTCGGGGAGCGGGTAATGGGCGTAGTCCGTCGTCGCGGGCGCCTCCGCCGCGAGCGGGTCGAAGGTGGCGGGCGCGTCCACGGGCGTCGCTCGACCGGGCGTCACTCGACCGGCACCGGGACGCCGAGGATGTTGAAGCCGCCGTCCACGTAGAGCGTCTCGCCGGTCACCTGGCGCGAGAGGTCCGACGCGAGGAAGACCGCCGTCCCGGCGACGTCCTCGATCGTGATCGACGAGCGGAGCGGCGCGAGCTCGGCGAACGTCCCGTACATCTTCTTGAAGCCGGCGATCCCCGCCGCGGCGAGCGTCCGGACCGGGCCGGCGCTGATCGCGTTCACCCGCACGCCCGACGGGCCGAGGTCCGCGGCGAGGTACCGGACCGACGCCTCGAGCGCCGCCTTCGCCACCCCCATGACGTTGTAGTGGGCGACGACCTTCTCCGCGCCGTAGTAGCTGAGCGTCATGATCGAGGCGTCCCGCCCGAGGAGGCCGGCCTCGCGGGCCTCGCGGGTCATCGCGACGAGCGAGTAGGCGGAGACGTCCATCGCGAGGGCGAAGCCGTCCCGCGACGTCGTGACGAACTCGCCGTCGAGGTCCTCGCGCTTCGCGAAGGCGAGGGCGTGGACGAGGATGTCGATCCGTCCGTGCGCGCGCTTCCACTTCGCCATCACGTCGCGGATCTGCTCGTCCGACTGGACGTCGCACGGCTCGACGAAGGTGGACCCGATGGAGGCGGCGAGGGGCCGGACCCGCTTCTCGACGAGGCTCTCGACGGAGCTGAAGCCGACGGTCGCGCCATGCTCGTGGAGCGCCTTCGCGATCCCCCACGCGATCGAATGGTCGTTCGCGACGCCGAAGATGAGCGCCTTCCGGCCGTCGAGAAGTCCCACCGTGCGCGCCTCCTGCTCCGGCGGCGGCGGGCCCGCCCGGCCGCCGCGACACCGCCGGGACGATAGCAGACCGCTACCATCGCGACAGACATGGGGGCGGTCCGGAGCCGCCGTCGACGCGGCCGTCGTCACGGCCGCCGCACCTGGGAGCAGCGAGATGGCCGAGTCGTCCCGGATCAAGATCACGTACGCGACGCTCCGCGCCGACAACGAGGAGCTCCAGGCGCTCTACGAGGCGGGGCTCGAGAAGGCGCGGCGGCGGCTCGGCGGGAGCCACGCGATGTTCGTCGACGGCCGGTCGCGCGACGGGGCCGGGACCTTCGAGATCCGCTCGCCGATCGACCGCGACATCCTCATCGGCACGTTCGCGAAGGGGACGCCGGCCGACGTGAACGACGCGGTGGCCGCCGCCCGCCGGGCCCAGCCGGCGTGGGCCGCGACCCCGTGGCGGGACCGGCTCGCGCTCATCCGGAAGGCGGCCGATCTCATCACCGAGCGCCAGATGGAGTACGCGGCGCTCATGGCGCACGAGGTGGGCAAGACCCGCCTCGAGGCGCTCGGGGAGGTCGAGGAGGCGGCGGACATGTTCCGCTACTACTCGCAGACCTTCGAGGACAACGCCGGCTTCGACCACCCGATGGGGAACCTCGGCGATGCCGCGGTCCACACCCGGTCCATCCTCCGGCCGCACGGCGTCTTCGCCGTCATCTCGCCCTTCAACTTCCCGTTCGCGCTCGCGGCCGGGCCGACGATCGCCGCGCTCATCGCCGGCAACACGACGGTCCTGAAGCCGGCCTCCATCGGGGCGCTCAGCGCCGTCCTCCTCGCGGAGATCTACCGCGACGCGGGCTTCCCGGCCGGGACCTTCAACCTCGTCATGGGCCCCGGCGAGACGGTGGGCCAGGCGCTCCAGGACCACCCCGGGATCGACGGGATCGTCTTCACCGGCTCGTACGAGGTGGGGATGGCGCTCTACCGGAGCTTCTCGCGGGACTGGCCGCGGCCCTGCATCGTGGAGATGGGCGGGAAGAACCCGGCGATCGTCACCGCGAAGGCGGACCTCGAGGAGGCGGCCGAGGGGATCGTCCGCTCCGCCTTCGGCTTCGACGGCCAGAAGTGCTCCGCGAACAGCCGGGTCTACGTCGAGGGGCCGGTCCACGACGAGCTCGTCCGGCTCCTCGTCGAGAAGACGGAGAAGCTCGTCGTCGGGAACCCGATCCCGCGCGAGACGTTCATGGGCCCGGTGATCGACCGGAAGGCGGTTGACCGCTTCGTCCAGGCGGCCGGCGAGGCGCGGCGCGACGGCGTCGTCCACATCGGCGGCGAGCCGCTCACCCACGGCGACCTCGCCCGCGGCAACTACGTCCAGCCCACGATCGTGGGCCTCCCGGCCAGCCACCGGCTCTTCCGGGACGAGCTCTTCCTCCCGTTCACCGCGGTGACGAAGGTGGCGGACCTCGACGAGGCGCTCCGGCTCGCGAACGAGTCCCAGTACGGGCTGACGGCCGGCGTCTTCAGCGAGGACCCCGGCGAGGTCCGGCGCTTCCTCGACGGGATCCACGCGGGGGTCCTCTACGTGAACCGCCGCGCGGGCGCGACGACCGGCGCGTGGCCGGGGATCCAGCCCTTCGGCGGCTGGAAGGGCTCCGGCTCCACCGGGAAGGCGGGCCTCGGGATGTACTACGTCGCGCAGTTCCTCCGCGAGCAGAGCCACACGATCGTCGACTGACCGGGCACCCGCCCGGTCACGCTCGGCGCCGCGCGGGCGGCTGGTATCCTCGGCATCCAGCCTGCATGAACCCTATGCATCGTCGAGGTGCTCCGTGGCTCTAGCGCAACTCGGCTCCCGGCTCGCCGGCGACCGCCCCGTCCCGCACCTCGTCACCGAGGTCCCGGGCCCGAAGGCGCGCGCCCACGTGGAGTTCGACCACGGCGTCACCTCCCCGAGCCTCCCGCGCGCCTACCCCATCGTCCCGGTCCGGGGCGACGGGCTGGTCGTCGAGGACATCGACGGGAACCTCTTCCTCGACTTCGCGGCGGGGATCGCCGTCACCTCCACCGGCCACGCCCACCCGCAGGTCGTCGAGTCGGTGAAGGCGCAGGCGGAGTCGCTCCTCCACTTCAGCGCCTCGGACTTCTACCTCCCGATCTACGCGCACACCGCGGCGGCGCTCGCGAAGGTCGCGCCGATGTCCGGGAAGGTCCGCGTCTACCTCGGCAACTCCGGGACCGAGGTCGTGGAGGCGGCGATCAAGCTCGCCCGCTACGCGACCCACCGGCCGTACGTCGTCTCGTTCCTCGGCGCGTTCCACGGCCGGACGTACGGGTCCGTCAGCCTCTCCGCCTCGAAGGCGAAGTACCACGCGGGCTTCGGGCCGCTCCTCCCGGGCGTCTTCCACGCGCCGTACGGGCGGGTGGAGGACCTCCGCTGGTTCGACGAGGTCCTCTTCGAGAAGCTCGCCCCGGCGAGCGAGGTCGCGGCGATCTTCGTCGAGCCGATCCAGGGCGAGGGTGGCTACATCGTCCCCGAGGAGGGCTTCCTCGAGGGGCTCCGGCGGATCTGCGACACGCACGGGATCCTCCTCGTCGCCGACGAGATCCAGTCGGGCGCCGGGCGGACCGGGACGATGTGGGCGATCGAGCACACCGGCGTGGAGCCGGACATCCTCCTCTCGGCGAAGGGGATCGCGAGCGGGCTCCCGCTCGGGGCGATGATCGCCCGCGACGAGCTGATGACCTCGTGGGGGATGGGGGCGCACGGCTCCACGTACGGCGGGAACCCGCTCGCCTGCGCCGCCGCGCTCGAGACGATCTGCCTCCTCGAGGGCGGGCTGATGGAGAACGCACGGCAGCGGGGGGACCAGGCGTTCGCGGGCCTCCGCGCGCTCGCCGCCCGCCGCCCGGGGCTCGTCCGCGACGTCCGCGGCCGCGGCCTGATGATCGGCGTGGAGTTCGACACCCCGGACCACGCGGAGGAGGTCCAGTGGGCCGCCTTCCAGCGCGGCCTCCTCGTCCTCGAGTGCGGCAAGTCGAGCGTCCGGATGTCGCCGGCGCTCACCGTCGACGAGTCGGAGATGGCGACGGCGCTGCGGATCTTCGCCGAGGCGGTCGACGACGTCGCCGAGCGGAGCGGGGCGATCCTCCACGAGGCGAGGAACGCCGGGGCGATCACCGGCGTCGAGGAGGCGGTCTGACCGTGGCGACCGGGAAGGTCGCCACGATGCGCGACGCGATCGCCGAGCTCGTCCGCGACGGCGACACGGTCGCGATCGAGGGCTTCACCCACCTCATCTCGTTCGCCGCCGGCCACGAGATCATCCGCCAGCGCAAGCGCGACCTGACGCTCGCGCGGCTCACCCCGGACCTCATCTACGACCAGATGGTCGCCGGGGGCGTCGCCAGGAAGCTGATCTTCAGCTGGCTCGGGAACCCGGGCGTGGGCGGGCTGAACGCGATCCGCCGCCGGATCGAGACGCCGGACCCGGCCGCCGGCCTCCACCCGCTGGAGATCGAGGAGTACAGCCACTTCGGGATGGTGGCCCGCTACACCGCCGGGGCCGCGAACCTCCCGTTCTTCCCGCTCCGGAGCTACTTCGAGACCGACCTCCCGAAGGCGAACCCGCTCATCCGCGAGATCCGCTCCCCGTACGGCGACGGGACGGTCTACGCGGTCCCGCCGCTCAAGCCGGACGTCGCGGTGATCCACGCGCAGCGGGCCGACGCGAACGGCGACGCGCAGGTCTGGGGGCTCGTCGGCTGCCAGAAGGAGGCCGCCTTCGCGGCCGACCGCGTCATCGTCGTCGTCGAGGAGCTCGTCGACGAGGCGACGATCCGGGCGGACCCGAACCGGACGCTCATCCCCGGGCTGATCGTCGACGCGGTCGTCGTCGAGCCGTTCGGGGCGCATCCGTCGTACGTGCAGGGGGCGTACGACCGCGACAACCGCTTCTACCGCGACTGGGACCCGATCAGCCGGGACGAGGCGGCCACGCAGGCGTGGCTCGCCGAGTGGGTCCACGGGGTGGCCGGGCGGTCCGAGTATCTCGAGCGGCTCGGCGCCGAGCGGGTCGCGTCGCTCCGGCCGGGATCGGCGCCGTCCGGCATCGTGGACTACGGGTCGTACACGTGAGCGACGCCTTCTCGCGCTCGGAGATGATGATCGTCGCGGCCGCGCGCGAGCTCGCGGGCCAGCGGGTCTGCTTCGTCGGCGTCGGGCTCCCGAACATCGCGGTGAACCTCGCGAAGCGGACGGTCCAGCCGGACCTCGAGCTCGTCTACGAGGCGGGGGTCTTCGGGGCGGAGCCGGCGCGCCTCCCGCTCTCGATCGGCGACCCGACGATCGTCACCGGCTCCACCGCGGCGGTCTCGATGTTCGAGCTCTTCGCCTTCTACCTCCAGGGCGGGCGGATCGACGTCGGCTTCCTCGGGGCGGCGCAGATCGACCGGTTCGGGAACATCAACACGACGGTGATCGGCGACTACGCGACGCCGCGGACGCGGCTCCCCGGCTCCGGCGGCGCGTGCGAGATCGCGATCAACGCGCGCCAGGTCTTCGTGATCATGCGCCAGTCGGCGCGCTCGTTCGTCGACCGGATCGACTTCCGCACCTCGCCGGGGAACCTCGGCGGGGCGGAGACGGCGGCGCGGATCCGGCGCGAGCAGGGCTGGCTCGGCCGCGGTCCGTCGGTCGTCGTGACCGACCTCGGCATCTACCACTTCGACGACGCGGGCGAGATGCGCCTCGACTCCCTCCACCCCGGCGCGACGCTCGACGAGGTCCGCGCGACGATCGGCTGGGACGTGAAGGTCGCGGACGCGCTCGCGACGACGCCCGCGCCCACCGAGGAGGAGCTCCGCCTCATCCGCGTGGAGCTGGACCCCGAGGGTGCCTACACCGGCTAGGGGCCGGGGGCCGGCTCCGGCGGCCGGACGAGGAGGACGGGGATCGTGGAGCGGTGGACGACCTCGTCGGAGACGCTCCCGAGGATCGCGCGGCCGACGCTCCCGCGGTCGTGCGTGCCGACGACGATGAGGTCCGCCCCCTCGGCCTCGGCGGCGGCGAGGATCCCGTCCCCGGGCTCGCCCTCCCAGACGAGGAACGACGCGTCCGCCCCGTCGGCGCGCGCCCGCTCGGCGACGAGGTTCGCCTCCTCGGTCCGCGCCCGGCGCTCGTCGGCGCCCGGCGACCGGCTCAGCGGGCCGTGGCCGCCGATGACGTGGACGACGAGGAGGCGCGCCCCGAGCCGCCGGGCGAGGTCCACCGCGCGGCCAGTCGCCGCGGCGGAGGCCTCGGTCAGGTCCGTCGCGAGGAGGATCGTCTCGCGCCCCGAGCCGGCAGGCGACCCCACGGCGACGGTCCGCCCGTCACGCGCTCAGGCGAGGAGCGCCTGGGTGATCGCGTCGACGTCGGAGGCCTTCGGCACGACGATGAGCGCCGTCACCATCCCGAACATCCCGCTCAGCCCCTCGACGTGCGGGAGGATGTGGCAGTGGAACGCCCAGAGGCCCGGGCGGTCCGCCTCGATGATCGCGTCCCACCGCTCGCCGGGTCCCACCGAGAGGTCGTCGCACTCGAACGCCGCCGACCCGAGCCGGTAGCCGTCGCGGGCGATGATCCGCATCCGGTAGCCGTGGCTGTGCCACGGATGCATCATGCTCCCCTCGTTCATGAAGCGGATGAGGACCCGCTCGCCCTGCGCCGCGAGGACCGGGACGACCGCCGGGAAGCCGTGGCCGTTGATCGTGAAGCCGCCGAGCGCGTCGTTCGAGATCCAGAGGTACTCGCGGTCGTAGCGCTCGTCGGGCGTCGGGTCCTTCGGATCGACGATGAAGGCCCCGAGGAGGCCGCGGCCCACCTGGTCGGTCGCGTTGTGGTGCGAGTGGTACATGAGCGACCCCGGCCGGTTCGCCGTGAACTCGTACGTGTAGCGCTCGCCCGGCGCGAACGGCTTCTGCGTGACGAACGGGACGCCGTCCTGGAAGAAGTCGTCGAACTCGACGCCGTGGAAGTGGACGCCGGTCGTCTCCGTCAGGTTGTTCGTGAAGGTCGCCCGGACGCGGTCGCCCTCGGTGACCCGGATCGTCGGGCCCGGCCACTGGGCGTTGTAGCCGAGGGCGGCGACCGGCGGCTTCAGTTCGTCGATCGGCCACATCATCTCGTCGATCGTCAGCTCGAACTCCTTCGCCCCGCCGACGACCCGCGGGGTGAGCGGCTGGAGCGCGTCGTTCAGGACGAGCTGCGGGACCTGGACGAACGACGGCTTCTGCTGGAGCTCGGGATACGGGACGTCGGCGCCGAGGATGTCGACGAGCTTCGCGAAGGCGGCGTCGCCGTAGATCCCCTTGAGCGCCGGGGCGAGGTTCCCGATGTAGCGCCGGACGACGGCCCGGGCCTCGATGTCGTGGTTGCTCCAGCCCGCGGGGATCGCCTCGCCGGCGGGCGCCGACGCGGCGGGGGCCGCGCTCGCCGCGGCGGTCGCGGCCGCGGTCGGGGAGGCGGCGGGGGCCGCGCTCGCCGCCGGGGCGGTCTCCGGTCCGAAGGTCCACTGCGCGGCCGTGCTCGGGGCGCAGGCGGCGAGGCCCGCCGCGAGCGCGCCGCCGCCGGCGAGCGCCGCACCGCGGAGGAAGCCGCGGCGCGTGAGGTTCGGGGTCTCGAGCCCCGGGGTGGGGGAGGCCGCCGCAGGGGCATCCGCGGTGGGCACGTCCATGGTGGGGGCGTCGGTCGTGGGGGCGCCGGTGACCGGCTGCTGCTCGCTCATGGCACGGGATGGTCGTCGATTCGCCGCGCCCCCGCCACGTGACGAGTGGCCCGAAGGTGGCGGGCCGGACGTCCCGGGCACCCGCTGCTAGGCTCTCCCCGTGGGCAGGTCGACCGGCGTCCCGCGGCGCACCGAGGACGCCCGCTACACGATCGTCGTCGAGGCGGGGGCCTCGCCGCCGGGCGAGCGCTTCCCGTTCATCGCCGCGCTCGACGCGCTCGAGGCGTGGCAGGCGGACCCGGGGTCCGCGGCGCGCCGCCAGCTCCGGTCGGCGCTCGCCGGGGTCGCGGCCTCCGCGGGTGCGGCCGGCGCCCACCTCGAGATGAGCGCGGAGCCCCTCGCGCCCCTCGCCGTCGGGGTGGGCACGCTCCCGCGCCGTCCGCCGCGGGCGTCCGCCGCGGTGGAGTTCGAGCTTCGCTCCGACGCCGAGGGGATCCGGCTCGGGACCCTCTGGCTCGACGGGGCCGGGTCGGACGCACCGATCGTCGTCCGGGCGCTGGGGCGGGCGCTCCTCTCCGCGTGGCGGAGCGCGGAGTCGCGGGAGATGAACCGCCGCCTCGAGGCGCTCGCCGACGCGAGCCGGGCGGTCGCCGGGGTCCTTTCGGCGGACCGCGTCCTCCAGGCGATCGTCGACAGCGTCCGGACCCTCGTCGGGGCACGGTACGCGGCCCTCGGGACGGCGGACCAGGAGGGCCAGATCGACCGCTTCATCACGAGCGGGCTGAGCCGCGCGGAGCGGGAGCGGATCGGCGACCCCCCGCACGGCCACGGCCTCCTCGGCCTCCTCATCCGCGAGGGACGGACGCTCCGGGTGGACGAGATCGCGCGCCACGAGAGCAGCTACGGCTTCCCGCCGAACCACCCGCCGATGCGCTCGCTCCTCGGCGTCCCGCTCGTCGCGAAGGGGAAGGTCGTCGGCGACCTCTACCTGACGGAGAAGGAGGGCGGCGCCGCGTTCACCGCCCGGGACGAGCGGATCGTCGAGCAGTTCGCGCTCCACGCGGCGATCGCGATCGACAACGCCCGCCTCCACGAGCGGATCTCCCGGCTCGCCGTCGTCGAGGAGCGCGAGCGGATCGGGCGCGACCTCCACGACGGGATCATCCAGTCGATCTACGCCGTCGCCCTCTCGCTCGACGACGCGCCGGAGCTGATGGCCACCGAGCCGGCGGAGGCGGAGGCGCGGGTGGACCGGGCGATCGAGAGCCTCAACCTCGTCATCCGCGACATCCGGAACTTCATCTTCGGCCTCCGCCCTGAGCTCCTGGACCACGGCGGGCTGACGGCGAGCCTCGCGGCGCTCGCGGAGGAGTTCCGGCTGAACACGCTCATCGACCTCGAGGTGGAGCTGGACGGCCGGGGCGCGGCGGACCTCGACGACGAGGCGACGACCCAGCTCCTCCAGGTGGCCCGGGAGGCGCTGAGCAACGTCGCCCGCCACGCGAAGGCGACGCGGGCGCGGCTCGAGCTGACGGCCGACCCCGCCGGGATCCGGCTCCTCGTCTCCGACAACGGCCGGGGCTTCGACGCCGACGCGTCCCGCGGCCTCGGCCACCAGGGGCTCGCGAACATGCGCGGCCGGGCGACCGGGATCGGCGGGCGGCTGGAGGTCGAGAGCGCCCCCGGCGTCGGCACGCGTATCATCGTCACCGTCCCTCGCGGGGGAGCCGAGGGCCGGCCCCCGGAAGCGGAGGACGTCCGCCCCGCCCGCGAGGGCGGCGCGCGGTGAGGAACTCGGAGGGGTCCCGTCCGTGAGCGAA
This sequence comes from Chloroflexota bacterium, assembly GCA_046045415.1. GTDB lineage: Bacteria > Chloroflexota > Limnocylindria > Limnocylindrales > CSP1-4 > DASVZT01. The sequence goes on from JBJOLT010000017.1 coordinate 17,672, forward strand.
GGATCGGTCGCGCGTCCGCTTCGGCTCGTCGTCGTCGACGACCACGAGGTCGTCCGCCAGGGGCTCGTCTCCCTCCTCGACCGGCGCGAGGGGTTCCAGGTCGTCGCGGAGGCCGGGAGCGTCGCGGAGGCGCTGGAGGCCTGCCGGAAGTTCCAGCCGGAGATCGTCGTCATGGACGTCCGGCTCCCGGACGGCTCCGGGATCGAGGCGTGCCGCGAGCTCCGCTCCGAGCTGCCGGAGACGCGGGTCGTCATCCTCACGAGCTACCCGGACGAGGAGGCGGTCCTCTCGGCGATCATCGCCGGCGCCTCCGGCTACCTCCTGAAGCAGATCCGCGCCCGCGACCTCGTCGCGGCGCTCGAGTCGGTGGGGCGTGGCGAGTCGCTCCTCGACCCGGCGGTGACCGAGAAGGTCCTCGACCGCGTCCGCCGGATCGCGACCGGCGCCTACACGGACGAGATCGCCCAGCTGACCCAGCAGGAGCAGAAGATCCTCGCGCTCGTCGCCGAGGGGAAGACGAACAAGGAGATCGCGGCCGACGTCTTCCTCTCCGACAAGACGGTGAAGAACTACGTCAGCTCGATCCTCTCGAAGCTGAACCTCGAGCGGCGCGCCCAGGCCGCCGC
>JBJOLT010000099.1:0-3906 GCA_046045415.1 Chloroflexota bacterium
TACTTGTGGGTGATCTGGTAGACGGCCACTAGGGGCCCTCCCGCCTAGGCGTAGGTGATCTTCTGGGCGAAGGTCGACTTGGCCAGGAAGAAGGAGGCGTAGCCGTAGTAGGTGAACTCGCGGGCGACCTTGGAGGGCACCTCGACGCTCATCAGACCGCGCACCTGCTCGTAGTACTCGGCGGCCGGCGCGTGGAAGACCACCATCGTCTTCGCGGCGACGTTCGAGTCGACGATGATCTGCAGGCCCAGCGGGTTCGTCGTCGACCAGTTGGTGACGTTGCCCGCGCCGAGCGTGTTGTAGCCGCCGAGGCCGGGGGCGCCGATCGCCGGGAACAGCGGGCGCTTGTCCGCGTCGACCGTGGAGCCGACCTTCGCCCAGGCGTCCGGGCCCATGAGGATGTGGGTCGGGAAGAAGTTCGACCCGTTCGAGATGTCGCGGGCCGCGCCGTACAGGAAGAGGATCAGATCCTCCGGCGTCCCGTCCCACTGGCCGAGGTTCGTCGACGCGGTGACGAACGAGTCCACCGCGAAGTTGTCGACCGTGATCATGTACTGGCCCATGAGGTCAGTGAGGATCTGCTGCATCGCGGCCGGCGAAGTGAAGTCGATCGTTTGGGCCGAGAGCAATACGGTGCCCGAGAAGGTCTTCTTGGCGACGACGTTGTCCGCGATGACCATCGTCTGCGCGCCACCGGCGCCGAGCTCGCTGGTCTGCTCGGCGACCTGCGTGTGGGTCGTGATGGTCGGGCGGATGAAGGTCTTCGTGGCGCCGCCGTCCGGATAGGCGCGGGCCCCGATGGCGCTGATGAAGGGCCTCATGTAGTTGATGTCCTGGAAGGTGGGTCCGAGCACGGGCACCGGAAGCAAACCGGGCACGTTGGAGGTCGTCTCGTCGCCTGCGGCGGCCTGGAGGACGGTGCGCGACGCCTTCTGCGCCTCGACAAACGCCTCGTTGACCTTGCGGAACGTGTCGCCGCCGATGTGCATCGCGGCGAGGTAGTCGCCCGCGGACGGCATCTTGAACTCGCGCTTCGGCTGCGCCGGGAGCGGGGTCGTGGGGATCGTCGCCTCGACGACCTCGGGGGTCTGCTCGCTCATGTCTGGGTTCTCCTTGGGGGTGTCTTGTGGGTCAGTATTGCCGACCTCTTCTGCCGGCGTGGGGATTTCTTCCTCTTCGGCGGACGCTGCGATGCTCTCGATTTTCGCCTCCTCGAAGGCCCCATAGGGGACGAGCGACAATTCCAACAGTCTCGCGGAAAAGACGACCATCGTCCCTTCCTTGTCGTACTTGAACTTCACCGGCTGGGCGCCGACCGAAACGGCGTCGTAGGCGCCGGCCTTCACCAGTTCGATCGCCTCGTCGGCGGCCTTGGTCTTGGCGAACCGGGCCGTGAAAAGGAGGCCGTCCTCGGCGTCAACGAGCTCGGTCACGGTGCCGCGCAGCTGCGTCATGTCGTGGTTCTCGATGAGCTTGGCGGGCTTGGCGTTGACGTCGAAGGCGCCGCGGAGGAACTTGACGGGCGTTCCGTCCGAGACGGTGGCGGCGACGCCCCACGGGACGGCGATCCCGGTGATCGTCCTGGGCGCGTCGGCGTCCGGGGCGGCCGCGTCGAGGGTGGCCTGCTGGGCGTGGAACCGGATCATGGGTTACCTCCTGGAGTTGGCGAGCTGCTCGCCGGTGTTCTCTTCGATGTCCATCTCGGAATAGTCGGAGACTTCGTTGGCTTCGTCCGAGGCGGCCTCGTCCTCGAGGTATTCCTCGGAGTAGAACTCGACGTAGGTGCCGCGGGGGAGCACGTTGTCCATGGATAGGGTTTCGGCGATTGCCTCGGCGTAGAGCTTGACGCCGAAGAGCCAGAGATCCGTCCGGGCCTGCTGGCTGGACTGGTACGAGTAGGAGCCGGTGGACACGCTGACCATGTAGGGCGGCACGTTGGCGAGGCGAGCGGCCTCGAGCGCCGAGTAGTTCGCCGACTCGATGAGGAGCATTTTGTCGGGCGTCATGACCGTCTCTTGGAACTTGACGAACTGGTTGAGGGCGGCGATGGAGTTCGTCCGCCGCGCCTTCTCGAAGGCGGCGACCATCGTCGTCAACTCTTCGCCGGACATCGGTTCGGAGCCGTCCTGCTGCTGGAGGATCCCGGACGGGATCGCGGAGGCGGCGTTGCGCTTCCGGGCGGCTTCGATCGCGAGGGCCGTCTCGATCGCCTGCGGCGCCGCATAGATCAGACCTTGGGCGGGTGAGAGGAACTGGACGACGTTCTCCGGGTCGAGCATTCCGCCGTTGAAGTAGATCTGCTGGGACTGGCCGAACCAGACGGGGCCGGCCATGTCGGGCGTCGTGATCGACCCGGCTGGGAGACGGGTGAAGCTCGCGGGGAACCCGTCGCGGGTGCGGCTCTGGATGTACCAGAACGCCCTGCCGAACATGACGAGATCGTCGAGCGTCCAGCCCATGAGGAACTGGTAGGGGACGGTCGGGTCTGGGCGGCGGAGCCAGGAGCGCGGGTCGAGGTAGACCTTCTCGCGCTTCCCATCCATCCAACGTTCGTTGTACATGCGGAGCGGCATGCAGCCGATGACCGACTTGAACAGGTTCAACGATCGGGAGATGGCCGGGACGGAGATCGCCGCGTTGCGGGCCTCGCCCTCCTGGTATGTGTAGAACTGGCCGATGAGGTTCGGGCCTGCGGCCTGCGGCGTGTAGTAGCCGCCGACCGCGGCCTTGATCGCGGGGTCGGAGATCGCGGCGCGCTTCTTGCGGATCGGCATAGGCGAGAGTCTGCCCTACGTCGTGGCGGGGTTGGTGGAACCGGGCGCCGAGGAGGTGCAACCGATCCCGACGAAAGGAGGCACGCAGGGAGCGCGACGCCCGGTTCCGTCCGGCGACACTACCCGCCCGCGACGACGATCATCGGCTTGCCGGACACGACGGTCTTGGAGGTGAGGGCGACCGCCCAGACCATGCACCGGGCGAGCTCGATCGGCCCCGGCGACCGCTGGGACGACAGGGCGACCGAGTTTTGGGTCTTGACAGCGACGGCCCGTTGGACGTGCTCGGCGAGGAGCTGCTCGCCGGTGTGGACGATCCGCTTCTGCTCGAGCATCTGGCGGACGGTCGGCGTCCAGGCGAGGAGCTCCCGGTAGCCGACCGAGGTGCGCCGGCCCATGAGGTGCGGCGGGTAGTGGATGTCCAGCGTCGGGGTGACGGCGAACCGGATCTTCGGGTCAACGGCGAGGCGCTCGACCGCGGCGATCCACTCGGCGATCGTGCCGGCTTGGAACTCGACGGTCACGGCCGTCCGGCCGTCTGCGAGGGCGACGGCGCGGAGGCCGTAGTAGCGGGACTCGTCGAGGGACTGCTCGAGGGCGACGACGCCGCCCGCGGGGATCTCGACGTCTTCGCCGACCTTGAGCTCTGGCCAGAGGCCGGGGGTGAGCCAGCCGCGCTCGGTTGCGACCCAGAGGTTGACGGCGGCGCGGAGGAACGCCGCCCGATCCGGCGACCGAGACTCCGCTTCGAGGGTCTTGAGCTTGAGCGTCCGGCCGAGGGCGGGGTTAGCATACGCCCACGCTTCCGGGCTCATCGGATCCATGTCCGGGCTCGGACTCCATTCCGCGAAGTACAGGTCGCCCGGGTGGCCGGCGTCGATCAGCTGGATGCCCTGCTCCCTGTACCGGAGCATGACGTCCGACGCCTCGGTGCCCGCCGTGCTCCACATCGCGAGGAGCGGTTCGGGGCGGGCGCGCATCGTCGGGACGAGGCCTTGGTCGATCGCCTCGGCCGAGACGCTCCAGACTTCGTCGACGACGACCAGGTCGCAGCTCAACCCGTGGCCGACCGAGCCGGTCGCCGCCTTGACCAGCCACCTCGAGCCGTCCGGCATCTCGACCTGGTTGCGCC
>JBJOLT010000040.1:0-51996 GCA_046045415.1 Chloroflexota bacterium
CGCCGAGCTGACCGATCGCGCCGCCGCGGAGACGCTCCGCGGTCGGTACCTGGAGGCGCTCGTCGCCCGGGACCCGGCGCGCGACCCGGGCGAGGCCTACTGGCACGAGGTCGTCGGGACCGCCGTCCGCGACACGACGGGGCGGCTCCTCGGATCCGTCGTGGAGGTCTACCGGGCCGGCGGCGTCGATGCGTACGTCGTCCGCGGGGACCCCTACGGCGACTTCGACCTGCCGGCGGTCCGCGACTTCATCCCCGTCTTCCGTCCCGGCGTCGAGATCGTCGTCGACGTCGAGCGGCTCGATCTCTCGCCGCCACGGCGTCGGTCCCCCCGGCCGCCGCGCCCGGCGCGAGCGCCCCGCACCACCCGCACCGCCCGTACCCCCCGGCCGCCGGCGACGGAGGCGGGATGACCCTCGAGATCGACATCCTCACCCTCTTCCCGGCGATGGTGGAGGGTCCGCTCGGCGAGAGCATCCCGCGCCGGATCCAGGAGCGCGGCATCGCGACGATCCGCGTCCGCGACCTCCGGGCATGGGGCCTCGGGAAGCACCGGACGGTCGACGACTACACGTACGGGGGCGGCGCCGGGATGGTCCTGCGGCCCGAGCCGGTCGCACGTGCGCTCGCCGAGCTCCGGCGGGACGGCTCGACCGCGATCCTCCTCGACCCGGCGGGCGAGGTCTTCCGCCAGGCCACCGCCCACCGGCTCGCGACGGCCTCCCACCTGATCCTCGTCTGCCCGCGCTACGAGGGGATCGACGAGCGTATCCGGCCGCTCGTCGACCTCGAGCTCTCGATCGGCGACTACGTCCTCACCGGGGGCGAGCTCCCGGCGCTCGTCGTCGTCGACACCGTCATCCGGCTCCTCCCGGGGGCGATCGAGGCCGAGTCGATCGCCGAGGAGTCGTTCGCGGCCGGCCTGCTCGAGTACCCCCAGTACACGCGACCGCCGGAGTTCCTCGGGATGGGCGTCCCGCCGGTCCTCACGAGCGGCGACCACGGGGCGGTCCGCCGCTGGCGCCTGCGCGAGTCCCTCCGCCGGACGAGCGAGCGCCGGCCCGACCTGCTCGCCGGCCGCACCTTCACGGCGGAGGAGCGGGCGCTCCTCGACGAGCTCGCGGCCGAGGGGTCGCCCGAGTAGCTCGCCGCCCTCGCGGATCGGCCGGGGGCGCGTGCTATACTCCGCCACCGCCGCAGCGGCAGAGCCTCCCACCGCCCCGCCGGGGCGCGCGCCCGCCCGGAGAACAGGAACGCCACGTGAACGTGCTCGACGAGATCGTCCAGGGTCATCTTCGCTCGGACCTCCCCGAGCTCGCGACGGGCGACACCGTCCGCGTCTCGGCCAAGGTCGTCGAGGGGAACCGCGAGCGGATCCAGGTCTTCGAGGGGACCGTGATGCGGCTTCGGGGCGGGGGGATCACGCGGTCGATCACCGTCCGGCGGGTCGCGAGCGGCGTCGGTGTCGAGCGGACCTTCAAGGTGAACAGCCCGCGGATCGACAAGATCGAGGTCGTCCGCCACGGCCAGGCGCGCCGGGCGCAGCTCTACTACCTCCGCGACCGGGTCGGCAAGGCGGCGACGCTTCGCGAGCGCCGGACGACGAACGGCTGACGCGGATCGACCCCGTGCGGCGGCGCGGGGAGCGGTGAGCGGCCGTCGATGGAGCGCCCGACCCTCGCCGTCGAGCGGCGGCTCTGGCGCGACGGCCTGACCCGGATCGCCGGCGTCGACGAGGTCGGCGTCGCACCCACGTGCGGGCCGGTGGTGGCCGCCGCGGTGATCATGGCGCCGAACTGCCGGCGGATCGACGGGGTCCGCGACTCGAAGACCCTCTCCGCGGCGCAGCGCGATCGGCTCGCCCCGATCGTCAGGCGGCGGGCCGTCGCGATCGGCCTCGGGGCGGCCTCGGTCGCGGAGATCGACCGGCTGAACATCTACCACGCGACCCACCTCGCGATGCGCCGGGCGATCGCCCGCCTCGGTGGCCACGACCATGTCCTCGTCGACGGTCTCCCGATCGCCGGGTTCGAGCACGAGGTGGGCGAGTACACCGCGATCGTCGACGGGGATGCCCGCGTCTACTCGATCGCCTGCGCCTCCGTCATCGCGAAGACGGTCCGCGACCGGCTGATGGCGCGGCTCGCGGCGCGCCACCCGGGCTACGGGTGGGAGCGGAACCAGGGGTACGCGACGCGCGAGCACCGCGAGGCGATCCGGGCACTCGGCCTCACCCGCTTCCACCGGCGCTCATTCCTCGCGCTCCAGCGGACCCTCGCGGGGGAGCAGGGGACGCTCGGCCTCGTCGACGGGGAGGGGGCGAGCGTCGCCGCGGCGGACCGGGCCTAGCCGACGTCGCGATGGTGGCGGAGCCGGGGCGGCCCGCCGCCGACCGGACCGGGCTCCACGGCGACGAGATCGATCGCGGGGACGGCGCGCGGGAGCGGCCGGCCGTCGGGGAGCGCGCCCGCGGCGAGCAGCCGCGCGAGGCCCGCGCGCACGGAGCGCCGCTTCGAGCCGCGCCACGTCTCCTCCGGCAGGCCCCAGTCGCGTGCGGAGCGCCAGCGGACCTCGACGGCGACGAGGCGGGGCGGGGGACCGGGGTCGAGCGCGACGAGATCGAGCTCCGACCGACCGACGCGGAGCCGGCGCGCGAGGATCCGCCAGCCGCGTCGCGTGAGGTGGCGCTCGACGAGCGCCTCCGCAGCGTCGCCGGTCCGCTGGGCCGCCGTCCGAGTCACCCGGACATCGTCGGGGTGGCGGCGCGATCGCCCCGTATCGCGGGCTCATCCGGGCCTTCCCGGGTGGACCCGCTCACGGGAGGCCGTGCTACACTCCGCCGCGGCCTTCGGGCCGGACATCCGCCCGCCTCCGGTCTTCGCCGGGGACGGAGCACACACGCGAGCATCCCGCCACCGGGGTGGTGCCGGAGCCGACAGGCCCGGTCCCCGACGACGAGCTCGCGGAGGCAGGAACCACAGGAGGTACTCTCGTGCCGACCGTCTCGATGCGGCAGCTCCTCGAGGCCGGGGTCCACTTCGGCCATCAGACGCGCCGCTGGAACCCGAAGATGCGCCCGTTCATCTTCGCGGAGCGCAACGGGATCCACATCATCGACCTCGCCCAGACCGTCGAGCGGCTCGAGGTCGCCCTCGCGGCGGTGCGCGATGCCGCCGCCCGTGGCGAGCAGGTCCTCTTCGTCGGGACGAAGAAGCAGGCCCAGGAGCCGATCGCCGCGGAGGCGACCCGGGCCGGCATGCCGTACATCAACCGCCGCTGGCTCGGCGGGATGCTCACGAACTTCGTGACGATCAAGAAGCGCGTCGGGATCCTCGAGCAGCTCGACGCGAGGCGCCTCGCGGGCGACTTCGACCGACTCCCGAAGAAGGAGGCGGCGGGGCTCCAGGAGGAGCTGACGAAGCTCCAGGGGACGCTCGGCGGGCTCCGCCAGATGCGCCGCCTCCCGGGGATCGTCTTCATCGTCGACCCGCACCGGGAGCGGATCGCCGTGACCGAGGCGCTGAAGCTGGAGATCCCGGTCGTCGGGACCGGCGACACGAACGTCGACCCCGACGAGCTGACGTACATCATCCCGGGGAACGACGACGCGATCCGGGCGATCAAGCTCCTCTGCGCGCTCGTGGCCGACGCGTGCATCGAGGGCCAGCAGGAGCGGGCGTCCCGCGCCGCCGCGGAGCCGGAGCCGCAGATCGTCGAGGAGACGGAGTTCGCCGAGCTGCCCTCCGAGGATCTCCTCGCCGCGCTCTCGGGCGGGGCGGCGCTCACGTTCGAGCCGGATGCCGAGGAGGAGGAGCTCCTCCCCGGGGCGCGCCTCCCCGAGCCGGCTGCGCCGGTCGCGGAGGCCAGCCCGGACGAGGTCGCGGCGGCCCTCGCCGCCCAGGAGGCGGCGGAGCCGGGCGCGGAGTCGTAGCCGGGACGGGATGGCCCCGACCCGCGCGAACGCCCGTGCGGGCGGAGACGGCGGGGCCGCGTGACAGGACGATCGCCGGCCGTCACCGGCCGGGAGAGGCGGCGCCTCGAGGCGCCACGACAGGAGCGAACGATGGCTGAGATCTCGGCCGGCGCCGTGAAGGAGCTGCGCGAGCGGACCGGCGCGGGGTTCATGGACTGCAAGAGCGCACTGAGCGAGACCGGCGGCGACGTCGACAAGGCGGTCGCCCTCCTCCGGGAGCGCGGTCTCGCGGCGGCGGCGAAGAAGGCCGGCCGGGACGCCCGGGAGGGGCTCGTCTCGAGCTACATCCACACCGGCGGCCGCGTCGGCGTCCTCCTCGAGGTGAACTGCGAGACGGACTTCGTCGCGCGGACCGAGGAGTTCCAGCGGCTCGTCCGCGACATCGCGATCCAGATCGCGGGGATGGCGCCGCTCTACGTCGACGTCGACCGGATCCCCGAGGCCGATCTCGCGGCGAAGAAGGCGGAGCTCCTCGGCGACGAGTCGGTCCAGAAGAAGCCGGAGAACATCCGGGGCCAGATCGTCGAGGGCCAGCTGAAGAAGTGGTACTCGCAGGTCTGCCTGCTCGAGCAGCCCTTCCGCGACGAGGAGCGGAGCGTCCGCGACCTGATCACGGAGCGGATCAGCACGATCGGCGAGAACATCCGGGTCCGGCGCTTCGTCCGGTTCGGCCTCGGGGAGGAGATGTGACCGAGGCCGCCGGGGCGGGGACGCCCCGGCGAGCGGCGGGGGAGCTCCGCTACCGGCGGATCCTCCTCAAGCTCTCGGGTGAGGCGCTCCTCGGCGACCGCCAGTACGGGGTCGATCCTGCCTTCTGCGCCTTCGTCGCGGCGCAGGTCGCCGAGGTGCACGGCCTCGGCGTCGAGATGGGGATCGTCGTCGGCGGCGGGAACATCTTCCGCGGACTCGCGGCGGCGGCGCGGGGGATGGACCGCGCGACGGGCGACTACATCGGGATGCTCGCGACCGTGATGAACGCCCTCGCGCTCCAGGACGCGCTGGAGCGGGCGGGCGTCCCGACGCGCGTGATGAGCGCGATCGCGATGAACGAGGTCGCCGAGCCGTACATCCGTCGCCGTGCCGTCCGCCACCTCGAGAAGGGGCGGGTGATCATCCTCGCGGCCGGGACCGGCAACCCGTATTTCACGACGGACACGGCGGCGGCGCTCCGCGCGGTCGAGATCGGCGCCGAGGTGATCCTGAAGGCGACGAAGGTGGACGGCGTCTACGATGCCGACCCGATGACGCACCCGGGCGCCCGGCGGTACGACCGGCTCACCTACGGTCAGGTGCTCGGGGACCGCCTCAAGGTGCTCGACGCGACCGCCGTCTCGCTCTGCATGGAGAACGACCTGCCGATCGTCGTCTTCGACCTGAACACGCCCGACAACATCCGACGGGTCGCGACCGGGGAGCCGGTCGGTACCGTCATCGCGTCGGGCCCCGAGGGAGGTTCCGACCGATGACCGCCGAGATCCTCGCGTCCGCCGAGTCGAAGATGGCGCGCGCCGTCGAGGCGATGGAGCGCGACTTCAACGGGATCCGCACGGGGCGCGCGTCGACGAGCCTCGTCGAGCGGCTCCAGGTGGAGGCGTACGGGACTACGACGCCGCTGAACCAGCTCGCCGGGATCTCCGTCCCGGAGTCGCATCAGATCGTCATCCAGCCGTGGGATCGCGGTGTCGTCGGCGCGATCGAGAAGGCGATCCAGAAGAGCGACGTCGGGCTCGTCCCGAACGTCGACGGCACGGTCATCCGCCTCAACATCCCGCCGCTCACCGAGGAGCGGCGGCGCGACATCGTCAAGCAGGTCCACAAGCGGATGGAGGAGGCCCGGATCGAGATCCGGAACATCCGGCGCGACGCGGGCGACCAGCTCAAGCGCGAGGAGCGCGACGGGGGGATCGGGGTCGATGACGGCCGGCGGGCGCACGACGCGATCCAGAAGCTGACCGACCGCTTCATCGCCGACGTGGACCGGCTCGGCGCGCACAAGGAGCAGGAAGTCCTCGAGGTCTAGCGACGATGCGCGAACGCGCCACGAGCGCCGCCGTCTTCGTCCCGCTCCTGCTCCTCGCCCTCGCCGTCGGGCGCCCGGCGATCGCTCTCGTCGTCGTCCTCGCCGTGATCGCGGGCGCCCTCGAGGCGTTCCGGCTCCTCCGGGCCGCGGGCTACCCGCCGCTCGAGCCGCTCGGGGTGGCGATCGCGCTCGCCGTCGTCGCCGACGCGCTCGTGCCGGAGGGACTCGCCGTCGCCGGACCGGTCCTCATCGGTCTCGCGGTCGCCGCCGCCGGGGTCGGTGCCTTCCTCCGGCCGGATCCGCACGACGGCCTCGGGACGTGGATCGCGACCCTCTTCGCAGCGCTCTACGTCGGCCAGCTCGCCTTCGTCGTCCGCCTCACCGACGCCGCGGTGCCGCTCGCCGCCGGCGCGCCACTCGGCTTCCTCGGCGCGGAGCGGGCGTGGGTCGTCCTCCTCGTCGCGACCGTCTGGACCTACGACACCGGGGCGTTCCTCGTGGGGCGCCGGGTCGGCGGTCCGCGGTTCCTCACCCACCTCTCCCCGTCGAAGACGTGGTCCGGCCTCGCCGGCGGGACGGCCGCCGCGACGGTCGTCGCGGTCGTCCTCCTCGGCGGGCTCGGCGCAGAGCCGCTCGCCGGCCTCCTCCTCGGCCCGGTCGTCGCGCTCGCCGCGCAGGGCGGCGACCTCGCCGAGTCGATGCTGAAGCGGGCTGCCGGCGCGAAGGATTCCGGCTCGCTCATCCCCGGCCATGGCGGCGTCCTCGACAGGATCGACTCGTTCCTCTTCGCCGCGCCGGCGGTCGCGCTCTGTGTCGGCCTCATCGGCGCCTGACCGGCGGACGGCAGGGACCGTTCGCCACGCGGAGGCGGATCGCCCGACGGGGGTCGCCCTCCTCGGCTCGACCGGCTCGATCGGGCGCCAGGCGGTGGAGGTCCTCGCGGGACTCCCGGACCGCTTCCGGGTCGTCTCGCTCGCGACGGGGAGCAACGCGACGCTCCTCTCGGAGCAGGCGCGGCTCCTCGGTCCGGCGGCCGTGGCGCTCGCCGACCCGGCTGGGGAACGGGAGCTCGACCTTCCGGCGGGGACGCGACTCGTGCGCGGCCCGGACGCGCTCGTCGAGCTCGCGACCGACGAGGCGGTCGACCTCGTCGTCATCGGGAGCGGCGGCGTCGTGTCGCTCCGCCCCGTGCTCGCGGCGCTCGCCGCCGGGAAGGTCGTCGCGACCGCGAACAAGGAGACGCTCGTCGCCGGGGGGCATCTCGTCATGCCGCTCGCCGCCGCGAGGGCGGGGGAGCGGGCGGCGGCGGACGCGACGTCCCCCCTCGCGAGCCCGCTCGCGTGGCTCCGCCCGATCGACTCGGAGCACTCGGCGATCTGGCAGTGCCTCGTCGGCGAGGCGCCCGGCTCGGTCGCCGCCCTCATCCTCACCGCCTCGGGCGGCCCGTTCCTCGACACCCCCGCCGCGGAGCTCGCGTCGATCACGCCGGAACGGGCGCTCCGGCACCCGACCTGGTCGATGGGCGCGAAGATCACGATCGACTCGGCGACCCTCGCGAACAAGGGGCTCGAGGTCATCGAGGCGCATTGGCTGTACGCTGTCGACTACGACCGGATCGACGTCGTCGTGCACCCCCAGAGCGTCGTCCACTCCGCGGTCCGGTTCGTGGACGGGTCGCTCAAGGCACAGCTCGGAACCCCGGACATGCGCCTCCCGATCCAGTACGCGCTCACGTATCCCACCCGACTTCCGTCGCCGGCCGCGCCGCCCGACCTCGTCGCGGCGGGACGGCTCGACTTCCGCGCCCCCGACGAGACGCGCTTCCCGTCGCTCGCGATCGCGCGGGATGCCGGGCGTCGCGGTCCGAACGCCTCCGCGGCGCTCATCGCGGCTGACGAGGTCGCGGTCGAGCGGTTCCTCGGCGGTTCGCTCTCCTTCCCCGGCATCCCGCGGCTCCTCGAGGCCGCCGTCGAGCGGTTCGGCGGGAGCGGCCATCCCGACGTCGACTCGCTCGTCGCGCTCGACGCCGAGGTCCGCGCCTTCTCCCGCGGCTACGTCGAGGGGGGACGCTAGGTGGAGCTGCTCGTCTCGTTCGGCCAGTCAGCGGTGACGGTCGTCCTCTTCTTCGTGATGCTCGGGGTCCTCGTCGTCATCCACGAGATCGGTCACTTCGTCGCCGCGCGGCTCGCGGGGATCCGGGTCCACGAGTTCGGGATCGGCTTCCCGCCGCGCGCCCGGGTCGTGGGACGCGACCACGAGACGGTCTACACGCTCAACTGGCTCCCGATCGGCGGCTTCGTCCGGCTCGAGGGCGAGGAGGGCGACGCGGACGATCCGCGGAGCTTCATCCGCGCGTCCCTTCCGGTGCGGCTCGTCGTCATCCTCGCGGGCGTCGCGATGAACGTCCTGCTCGCGTTCGTCATCCTCCTCGGGATCGCGTGGCTGCCGCAGACCGCGTACGGGCTCGCGTTCGACCGCGTGCAGGCGGACTCGCCCGCGGCGGCGGCCGGTCTCGGCGCGGACGACCTGATCGTGGAGATCGACGGCCGCCGCTTCGACCAGGTGGAGGCCCAGCTCCTCGTCGAGACGCTGCGGGGCGCCGTCGGTCGGACGGTCACCCTCGGCGTCGTCCGCGGCGGCGATGCGCCGGGAGGCTCGGCGTCCACGGCCGTCGAGCCGCTCGTCGTCACCCTCCGCCCGGCGAGCGAGATCGACGAGGGTCGAGGGGCGCTCGGGATCGAGGTGCTCCGGTTCGCGCCATCGGCGATCACCTTCACGCGGGACCCGCTCGCCGCGGTCGGTGTCGGCTGGGAGCGGACCGTCGACGCCTTCTTCCTCATCGCGGGCGGGCTTGGGGACGTCCTCGGTTCCATCGTCCGGAGCCCGACCGAGGCTCCCGCGGCGTCCGGTCCCGTCGGGATCGCCGTCGCGGTCGGCGACGTCTTCTGGGGAGCCGGTCTCGTCGCGACGCTCTATCTCGCCGCGATCCTCTCCGCGAACCTCGCGCTCGTGAACCTCCTCCCGTTCCCGCCGCTCGACGGCGGGCGGATCGCGATGATGCTCGCGCGGGCGATCGCGGGTCGCCGGTTCAGCGTCCGCCTCGAGCGACTCGCTTACACCGTCGGCTTCGTGGCCCTCTTCGGGTTCATCATCTGGATCACGATCTTCGACATCGCGCGGCTCGGCGGGGCGGTCCAGTGAGCGCCCCCCGGCCGGACCGGCGGGTCCCGCGCCGATGAGCTCGCCCGACAAGCTCCGGCCGCGTCGCCGGCCGACCGTCAGCGTCGACGTCGGCGGGGTCCTCGTCGGGAGCGCGCACCCCGTCGTCGTCCAGTCGATGACGAACACCGACACCGCGGATCCGGACGCGACGGCGCTCCAGGTCGCCCGCCTCGCGCATGCCGGGAGCCAGATCGTCCGCGTGACGGTGAACACGGAGGAGGCGGCGAAGGCGGTCCCCGAGATGATGCGCAAGCTCGAGGGCCTCGGCGTCGCGGTGCCGGTCGTCGGCGACTTCCACTACAACGGCCACCTCCTGCTCGCGCGCCACCCCGAGACGGCGCGCCTGCTCGCCAAGTACCGGATCAATCCGGGGAACGTCGGGACGAAGCATCACGACGCGAACTTCCAGACGATCGTCCGCGTCGCGATCGACAACGGGAAGCCGGTCCGGATCGGCGTCAACTGGGGGTCGCTCGACCAGCAGCTCCTTACCGAGCTGATGGACGCGAACGCGGCACTCCCGGCGCCGCGCGACGCCCGCGACGTCATGCTCGACGCGATGGTCGAGTCGGCGATCCGGTCCGCCGAGCTCGCGGAGGCGACCGGCCTGCGGCACGACCGGATCATCCTCTCGGCCAAGGTCTCGAACGTCCGGGACCTCGTCGACGTCTACCGGCTCCTCGCGGCGCGGACCGACCTGCCGCTCCATCTCGGCCTCACGGAGGCGGGCATGGGGACGAAGGGGATCGTCGCGTCGACGGCGGGCCTCGCGATCCTCCTGAACGAGGGGATCGGCGACACGATCCGCGTCTCGCTCACGCCGGAGCCCGGGGGCGACCGGACCGAGGAGGTGCTCGTCGCGCAGCAGGTCCTCCAGTCGATGGGCCTCCGCTCGTTCCTCCCGCAGGTCTCCTCCTGCCCCGGCTGCGGGCGGACCACCTCGACGTTCTTCCAGGAGATGGCCCGCGACATCACCGACTACCTCCGGGATCGGATGCCGGCGTGGCGCGAGCGGCACCCGGGCGTCGAGGAGATGACGGTGGCGGTGATGGGCTGCGTCGTGAACGGGCCGGGTGAGTCGAAGCACGCGAACATCGGGATCAGCCTCCCCGGGACGTTCGAGGAACCGGTCGCCCCCGTCTTCGTCGACGGGAAGCTGGACCGGACGCTCCGGGGCGAGCGGATCGTCGCGGAGTTCCTCGAGCTCCTCGATGCGTACGTCGAGCGCTCGTACCCGGTCGGCGGGAGCGCCTCGCGCCGCTGACCCGCCCCGCCGCCGCGCCTCCCGGGGCGCCCGCCCGCGACCGAGCGCGGTGCGGTGTATACTCCGGGGCCGAACCGAATGGCCGCCTCCGAGACGTGGGTGACCCCCACGTTTTCTTATGAGCGGCCCGAGCGACGAAGGAGGGGCACGGTGAGCAGGGACTTCATCACGGCCCTCCTGCAGCTGAACGCGGAGAAGCAGGTCCCGCGGGAGCAGCTGATCCGGACCGTCGAGGACGCGATCCAGACCGCCTACCGGCGGGTCGACGGGACCGAGGACATCCACGTCCGCATCGACGCCGAGACCGGGAAGATCCGCGTCTTCCGGGCACGCGTCGTCGTCGGGGAGGTGGAGGACGAGACGACGCAGCTGACGGTCGAGCAGGCGAAGGCCTTCGACGCGAACGCGCGGATCGGCGATCTCGTCGAGACGGAGCAGCTCGATGCGGACGCATTCGGCCGGATCCACGCCCAGACGGCGAAGCAGGTCGTCCTCCAGCGGCTGAGCGAAGCCGCGCGCGACGTCGTCTTCGACCAGTTCGCGAACCGCGAAGGCGAGCTGATCACCGGCACGGTCAATCGCGTCGAACCGCGCGCGATCATCCTCGACGTCGGGAAGGGCGCGGAGGCGATCCTCGCGACGACCGAGCAGTCGCCGGCGGAGCACTACCGGATCGGCGAGAACGTGAAGGCGCTCGTCCTCGAGGTCCGCCGGAGCATCCGCGGTCCGCAGATCCTCGTCAGCCGGACCCAGAAGGGCTTCCTCCGGCGGCTCTTCGAGCTCGAGGTCCCCGAGATCGCGAACGGCACGGTCGAGATCAAGGCGATCGCCCGCGAGGCGGGGAACCGCTCGAAGGTGGCGGTCGCCTCGCGCCAGGAAGGCCTCGACCCCGTCGGCGCCACCGTCGGGCAGCGCGGCGCGCGCGTCCAGGCAGTCGTCGCGGAGCTCGCCGGCGAGAAGATCGACGTCATCCCGTGGGCGGAGGATCCGGGCGTCTTCGTCGCGAACGCGCTCAGTCCGGCCCAGGTCCTCGACGTCTCGATCGACGAGGAGCTCCGGATCGCGTCGGTCACGGTCCCGGAGCGGATGCTCTCGCTCGCGATCGGCCGGGAGGGGCAGAACGCCCGCCTTGCCGCGAAGCTCACCGGGTGGCGGATCGACATCCGGAGCGATTCGCCGGTGGCCGAGCCCCCGAGGGTGGCCGCAGCGCCGGCGGCCGAGTCCGAGCCCGCTCCGGTCGACGTCGCGTCCGCGCCGGCCGCTGCCGAGAAGAAGCCCGCGGCCGCGAAGAAGCCCGCGGCGAAGGCCGCCGCGGAGAAGAAGCCCGCGGCCGCGAAGAAGCCCGCGGCGAAGGCCGCCGCCGAGAAGAAGCCCGCGGCCGCGAAGAAGCCCGCGGCGAAGAAGACATCCGCGGGGGTGACGTCGTAGGGCGGGCGAGCGGCCCGCCGGCGCGCCGGATCCCGGCGCGTTCCTGCGTCGCGTGCCGGGCGGTCCGGCCGAAGCAGGAGCTCGCGAGGGTCGTCCGGCGCCCGGACGGGGAGATCGTCATCGACGAGAGCGGTCGCCTCGGTGGTCGCGGCGCGTATGTCTGCAGGAACGAGCGGTGCATCGCGGAGGCCGTCGGACGGGGCGGACTCGGGCGGGCGCTGCGGACGCCGATCCCGGCGGGGGTCCGGGAGCGGCTGACGATGACCGACGAAGGAGGTACCGGTGGCGAGGAGTAGGAGCGGGACGCGGGGACGCCGCGGGCCGAGGAAGCCGCCGCGTCGCGACGCCGGGACCGGCCAGGTCCAGGTGCTCGAGCCGCGCGAGCGTGGCGCGATCGAGCTGCCGTCGACGATCACGGTGAAGGAGTTCGCGGAGCTCCTCGGGGTCAACCCGGCCGACGTGATCCGGGAGCTGATCAAGAGCGGGATCTTCGCGACGATCAACCAGGCGATCGACCGGGACACCGCGTCGCTCGTCGCGGGCGAGCTGGGCTACGAGGTCGCGGAGGCGTCGGCCGGTGGCGTCGACGCGGGCGCCGGCGGCGAGACGTCGCTCCCCGAGGCGACGAAGGAGGTCCTCTTCGAGGAGGAGGATCCCAGCCTCCTCGTCGACCGTGCCCCGATCGTCACGGTGATGGGCCACGTCGACCACGGGAAGACGAGCCTCCTCGACGCGATCCGCAGCACGACGGTCGCCGAGGGCGAGCGTGGCGGGATCACCCAGCACATCGGCGCGAGCGAGGTCACGAAGGACGGCAAGCGCGTCGTCTTCCTCGACACCCCCGGCCACGAGGCGTTCACCGCCATGCGCGCCCGGGGCGCCAAGGTGACCGACATCGCGATCGTCGTCGTCGCCGCCGACGACGGCGTCATGCCGCAGACGCTCGAGGCGATCGACCACGCGAAGGCGGCGAAGGTCCCGATCATCATCGCGCTGAACAAGATCGACAAGCCGGACTCGAACCCCGACCGCGTGAAGACCGAGCTGACCGAGGCCGGCGTCGTCGTGGAGGAGTACGGCGGCGACGTCCCGCTCGTGCCGGTCTCGGCGAAGGCGCGGATCGGGCTCGACGACCTCATCGAGATGGTCCTGCTCGTCGCCGACCTGCAGGAGCTCAAGGCGAACCCGAAGCGCGATGCTATCGGCACGATCGTCGAGGCGCAGCTCGACAAGGGCCGTGGCCCGGTCGCGACGGCGCTCGTCCAGACGGGGACGCTCCGCGTGGGCGACGTCATCGTCGTCGGCGAGACGTACGGGAAGGTCCGCGCACTCGAGAGCGCGTCCGGCAAGCGGGTCTCCAAGGCGGGACCGTCGAGCGCGGTCGTCGTCCTCGGGCTCTCGTCGGTCCCCGAGGCCGGCGACATCCTCCGCGTCGTCGCGGACGAGAAGGTCGCCCGGACGATGGTCGAGCAGCGGAAGGCCGCTGCCGCCGCGAAGGGCGGGGACTTCGGCCGGACCACGCTCGAGGATCTCTACCGGCAGATCCAGTCGGGCCAGGCGAAGGAGCTCCGGCTCATCCTCAAGGCGGACGTCTCCGGGTCGCTCGGCGCGATCACGCATGCGCTCGGCCAGATCGACTCGGGCGAGGTCCGGCTCAACGTGCTCCACGAGGGGGCCGGCGACATCACGGACAACGACATCCTCCTCGCGTCCGCCTCGAACGCGATCGTCGTCGGCTTCAACGCGCGGATCACGGACACGGCGCGTCGCTCCGCGGAGAACGAGGGGGTCGACGTCCGCCTCTACGACATCATCTACAAGCTCACCGACGACATCGAGGCGGCGCTCAAGGGCCTCCTCGAGCCGGAGATCGTCGAGGTCGTCGAGGGCCGCGCCGAGGTCCGCCAGATCTTCAAGGTGGGGAAGTCGACGGTCATCGCGGGCTCGTTCGTGACGGACGGGCGGATCGTCCGCGGCGGTGCGCGCGTCTGGCGCGGCGGCAAGGTGATCGTCACGGACCGGATCGAGTCGCTCCGGCGCTTCCGCGACGACGTCCGCGAGGTGGCGACCAACTTCGAGTGCGGGATCGGCCTCGCCGACTTCCACGGCCTCGAGGAGGGCGACGTCATCGAGTGCTTCACGCAGCAGACGGTCAGTCGCGCCGCTTCGAGCTGAGCGGGGCTGGAGTCGTTCCGTGAGCCAGCGGACCGAGCGGATCGACGAGCTCCTCCGCGAGGAGATCGGCCTCATCCTCGCGCGCGAGGCGAAGGACCCCCGGATCGGCTTCGCCACGATCACCGAGGTCGAGACCGAGCCGGATCTCCGACACGCCCGCGTGTGGGTGAGCGTCATCGGGACCGATGCCGAGAAGGACGCGACCCTCACGGCGCTCCGGCACGCCATGCACTTCGTCCGCCGCGAGCTCGGCTCGCGACTTCGCCTCAAGCGGATCCCGGAGCTCCACGTCCGGCTCGACGACTCGCTCGAGCGCGGGACCCGGATCCTCCATCTCCTCCACGACCTCGAGAGCGGGGTCGCCGTGGAAGAGGGCGAGCTCGACGCGCCGCTCCCGACCCCGGGGCCGGGCGCCCACCCGGGCGGCTTCGGCGAGGCTGCGGCGGAGAGCGAGCGCCAGGCGCGCCGGCGCCGCGGTCCGCGGAAAGGGCGCCGGTGAGCGGCCTGCTCGAGCCGTTCGTCTCCGCCGTGCCGGAGCTCGTCGCGAGCTCGGTGGCGGGCGCCCGGCGCCCGCTCGTCGTGACGCACGAGAACCCGGACGCCGACACGATCGGGGCGGCGCTCGGCGTCGCGATCGTCGTCGAGGCGCACGGCGGCCGCGCGGACCTCGTCAGCACCGATCCGATCCCGGAGCTCTACGCGTTCCTCCCCGGGATCGAGCGCTTCCGGACCGATCCGGATCCGGCGGGCGGCCACGACCTCCTCGTCGTCTGCGACTGCGGGTCCCTCGAGCGGATCGGCGGGGTGAGGGGTCGCCATCCCGCGCTCTTCGAGCGGCTGCCGCGGGTCGTCATCGACCATCACCGGTCGAACGGTGGCGGCGGTGCCGCCGACTGGGTGGACGCGGGTGCCGCGGCGACGTGCGAGATGGTCGCGCTCCTCGCCGCGAGGCTCGGCGTCGGGCTCGACGCCGGGGGCGGGACACTCGCCGCCGCGCTCATGGCGGGGATCGTCATGGACACGGCGACGTTCGCCCACCCGAACGCGACCCCGCGGACGCTCGCCGTCTCCGCGGCCCTCGTCGGCGCCGGTGCGCCGCTGAGCGAGATCTCCCGGCGGCTCTACCGGACGAAGCCCGACGCCCAGCTCCGTCTCTTCGGCCGGGTGCTGGACCGGCTCGAGACGTCGCCGGACGGCCGCCTCATCTGGTCGACGCTCCTCGAGGCGGACCTCGCGGCGACCGGGAGCGATCCGGCGCACTCGGAGGGGCTCATCGACCTCCTCGCCCAGTCGGATCGCGCGGAGGTCGCGCTCCTCTTCAAGGAGGTCGGCAGCGCGACGCGGGTGAGCATCCGGACGAAGCCGGGCGGCGTCGACGCGATCGAGCTCACCGGCCGCTTCGGCGGCGGCGGTCATGCCCGGGCAGCGGGCGCGACGGTCGAGGCACCGGTCGCCGAGGCGAGGCGCCGCGTCCTCGAGGAGGCCGCGAAGCTGGCGTCGGCGGTCCGGCGCTGACGATGGACGGCGTCCTCGTCGTCGCCAAGCCGGCCGGGCCCACCTCGCACGACGTCGTCGCCCTCGTCCGCCGGCTCTCGGGGACCAGGCGCGTCGGTCACGGCGGGACGCTCGACCCGTTCGCGAGCGGCGTGCTGCCGCTCTTCCTCGGGCGCGCGACGAGGATGCTCGAGTACCACCTCGGGGACCCGAAGTCGTACCGGGCGACGGTCTGCTTCGGGGCCGGCTCGACGACAGACGACCTCGAGGGCGAGTTGTCGCCGGTCCCGACGGTGCCGGACCGGGAGGCGGTCGCGGCGGCGCTCGGCTCGTTCCGCGGCGAGATCGAGCAGGTGCCGCCCGCCTACAGCGCCATCAAGGTGGCGGGCCGCCGCGCGTACGCGCTCGCGAGGAGCGGGGAGACGCCCACCCTCTCCCCGCGGCGCGTGACGATCCTGAGGCTCGAACTGGTCGAGTGGGACGGGACCGACCCGGAGCGTCCGGTGGCGATCCTCGAGGTGGACTGCTCGGCGGGCACGTACATCCGCGCGCTCGCGCGGGACCTGGGTGCCGCCCTCGGGGGCGCGGCGTACCTCGGCGCGCTCGTCCGGACCGCGTCCGGCCCGTTCGCGCTCGAGGCCGCCCACCCGCTCGAGCTCCTTCGCGAGTCCGCGGCGGAGGGCACGCTCGAATCGCTCCTCCTGCCCGCCGACGTCGGGCTCGAGGCCATCCCGTCCGTCCGCCTCACTGCCGCGGAGATCGCGGAGATCGGGCGCGGCCGCAGCCTCGCCGCGCCGGATCGACCGGCGGGCGGCGGTCCCGGCGATCGGTTCCGGCTGCTCGACGCGGACGGGCGTCTCGTGGCGATGGCGTCCCTCGTGAAGGGTCGGCTGGCGCCCGAGAAGGTCTTCGTCGACGCACCGCCGAGCGAGCGGGTCGACCCGGCGGTCCTGGCGGAGCGCGATCCGGCGCCGAGCGTCGATGCCGATCCGGCGAGCCCGGACGAGCCGTGACGCCGCGCGGTGCCGGTCCGGCCCGCGAGCGGGCCGGGATCGAGGCGCTCGTGCCGGACGACGGACCGCTCTTCCTCGCGGTCGGCGTCTTCGACGGCATCCACGTCGGGCATCGATCACTCATCGAACGACTCGTCGCCGAGGCCGGGCGGCGGGACGCCCGCCCGGCGGTCCTCACGTTCGACTCGCATCCGGACGCGCTCATCTCCGGCGAGGCGCCGCCGCTCCTCGTCGATCCCGGGGAGCGGATCCGCCTCCTCGAGGACGCCGGCGTCGAGGTCGTCGTCGTGGTCCACTTCGACGCGGAGCTCCGCGCCACCACGTACGACCGGTTCGTCGAACGGATCAGGGCGCGGACGTCGCTCGCGGGCTTCCTTATGACGCCGGATGCCGCATTCGGACGGGACCGTGCGGGGACGCCCGAGGCGGTCGCTCGCCTCGGGGCCCGCGACGGGTTCGACGTCGTGATCGCCTCGCCGCTCCGGCTCGACGGGGACAAGGTGAGCAGCTCGGCGATCCGCGCGCTCATCGCGGCAGGCGATCTCGCCGCCGCTGCGCGCCTGCTCGGGCGGGCGTACGGCGTGGTCGGCGAGCCGCGTCCCGGGGCCGCGGGCCGGCCCGCCCTCGGGTTCCCCGTCCCGGTCGCGCTCCCGCCGAGCGGGGGATACCGCGTCCGCCTCGGCGACGTGCGTGACGGCGAGGGCGCGAACGCCGTGGTGACCGTCGATCGCGAGGGCGGGACGGTCTCGCTCGACGACGCGACGCCACTCGTCGGAGGCGGGACGCGGATCGCCGTCACGTTCACCGGCTAGGGGGCGGCGCTTGCCGCGTGGGGACGCCCCTGCTACCATCCGGCGGTTGGAACGAAGGTAAGTCAACGCACATCGTGTCGGAGGACTAGGTGCCGCTCGCGCGGGAGACGAAGGACGAGCTGATCGAGGCGTTCGGTAAGACGAAGGGCGACACAGGGTCGCCCGAGGTCCAGATCGCGCTCCTGACGGAGCGGATCAAGGGCCTGACCGATCACCTCAGGAGCTTCCCGAAGGACAACCATTCCCGCCGCGGCCTCCTCAAGCTCGTCGGCCAGCGCCGCCGCCTTCTCGCGTACCTCGTGAAGAAGGACAACGCCCGCTATCGGGCGGTGATCGGCCAGCTCGGGCTCCGCCGCTAGCGTTCGCCGGCAGCGGCCCCGGAGATGCCGGGAGCCGCGATGCAGGGACCGCACGCAGAGCCCGGCCCGCGAGGGTCTTCCTCCACGGCAAGGAGGAACGGATGTCCCAGGTCTTCGAGACCGAGTTCGGTGGTCGGACGCTGACCATCGAGACCGGCAAGCTGGCGCGCCTCGCCGGCGGTTCCGTCACCGTCCGCTACGGCGACACGCTCGTGCTCGGCACGGCGAACCGGTCCGAGCCCCGCCCCGGGCTCGACTTCTTCCCGCTCACGATCGAGTTCGAGGAGCGGATGTACGCGGCGGGGAAGATCCCCGGCGGCTTCATCAAGCGCGAGGGGCGTGCCTCCGAGGCGGCGACGCTCGCGGCCCGGCTGACGGACCGCCCGATCCGCCCGCTCTTCCCCGAGGGCTACAAGGACGACGTCCAGGTCGTCATCACCGTCCTCTCCACCGACCAGGAGAACGACCCGGACATCCTCGGGACGATCGCGGCGTCGGCGGCGCTCACGATCAGCGAGATCCCGTTCCAGGGCCCGATCGGCGCGGTCCGCGTCGGGCGGATCGGCGGGAAGTTCGTCCTCAACCCCACGAACAGCGAGCTCGACGAGTCGGAGCTCGATCTCGTCGTCTCCGGGACGCGCGACGCGATCATGATGGTCGAGGCGGGGGTGAAGCTCCTCCCCGAGGACGTCATGGCGGAGGCGATCCTCTTCGGCCACAAGGCGCTCGGGCCGATCATCGACCTCCAGGAGAAGCTCCAGAAGGCGGTCGGCAAGGCGAAGCGGCTCCCGTACATCGAGCCCGGGACCGACTCGGTCCTCGACTTCGTCGCCCTCGTCAACGGGAAGAAGCCGTTCGTCGTCGTCGACGTCGAGACGACCGGGACCGACCCGAAGATGGCGGACCTCGTCGAGATCGCGGCGGTGAAGGTCGTCGGCGGTAAGGTCACCGACACGTGGGCGACCTTCGTCGATCCGGGCCGCTCGATCGTCGGGCATCAGATGCACGGCATCACGGACAAGGACGTGAAGGGCGCCCCGTCGCCGAAGGACGCGGCGAAGCAGTTCGTCAAGTTCGCGGGCGACGCCACGATCGTCGGCCAGAGCATCGGCTTCGACCTCGGCTTCATCGAGGCGGCGCTCGGCGACGGCACGCGCTTCGAGCAGGGCCGCTACCTCGACACGTGGGTCCTCGCCCGCGAGGCGTATCCGGAGCTCGAGAACCACAAGCTCGAGACGCTCGTCCGGACCTTCGGGATCGAGCACAAGACCCCGCACCGCGCCCTCCCCGACGCTCAGGCGACCGCGGCGCTCCTCCTCGTCCTCGCCAAGGACCTGCCCGGCCGGGTCGAGACCCTCGAGAAGGCGATCGTGGCCGCGATCCGGGCCGCGAAGAAGGGGACCGACCCGTCGGCCGCCCTCGACGAGGCGAAGCGAGAGGCGCGGCTCGGGAAGAACCTCTTCGGCCTCGTCCACAAGAAGACCGTCCGGAAGGTCACCCTCACCGAGGGGATCCGGATGGACGGCCGCGGGCTCGACGAGATCCGCCCGATCTCGGTCGAGGTGGGCCTCCTCCCGCGCGCGCACGGTTCCGGCCTCTTCACGCGCGGGCAGACGCAGGCCCTCTCCGTGGCGACGCTCGGGGCCTCCTCGGACGTCCAGCGGATCGACACGATCAGCCCGATCACCGAGAAGAAGTACCTCCACCACTACAACATGCCCCCGTACAGCACCGGCGAGAACAAGCCGATGCGCGGTCCGGGCCGGCGCGAGATCGGGCACGGCAACCTCGCCGAGCGCGCGCTCTATCCGGTCCTCCCGAGCCACGACGAGTTCCCCTACGTGATCCGGGTCGTCTCCGAGTGCGTCACGTCGAACGGCTCCACGTCGATGGCATCGACGTGCGGTTCGACGCTCGCGCTCATGGACGCCGGCGTCCCGATCAAGGCGCCGGTCGCCGGTGCGGCGATGGGGCTGATGAGCGAGCCCGACGGCTCGTTCGCCGTCCTCACCGACATCCTCGGCAAGGAGGATGCGTTCGGCGACATGGACTTCAAGGTGACCGGGACGAAGGACGGGATCACCGCCCTCCAGATGGACATCAAGGTGAAGGGGATCAACGAGGCGATCATCCGCCAGGGCCTCCAGAAGGCGCTCGCGGCCCGGCTCGAGATCCTCGAGAAGATGACCGAGGTCCTCCCGTCGTCCCGCTCCGAGATGAGCGAGTTCGCGCCGCGGATCATCACGATCAAGATCAACCCGGAGAAGATCCGCGAGATCATCGGCAAGGGCGGCTCGATGATCCGGAAGATCCAGGAGGAGACGCAGACCGAGATCAACGTCGAGGACGACGGCACCGTCGAGATCGCCGCCGTCTCCGGCGAGAACTCCCGGAAGGCGATCCAGTGGATCGAGTCGCTCACCCGGGAGGTCGAGGTGGGGGCGCTCTACCTCGGGAAGGTGACCCGGATCATGGGCTTCGGCGCCTTCGTCGAGATCCTCCCCGGCAAGGAGGGGCTCGTCCGGATCGGCGAGCTCGCCGATTACCACGTCCCGACGGTCGAGGACGTCGTCTCCGTCGGGGACGAGGTGATGGTCGTCGTGACCGAGATCGACCGCCAGGGTCGCGTCAACCTCTCGCGCAAGGCGGCGATGCAGCGTCATCTCGCCCGCGAGGGGAACTGACCCGGGGACCCGGAGCGGCGGACGGACCGCCGCGAGACCGAACCAGCGACGAGCGGGGCTCCCGGGAGACCGGGGGCCCCGCTGCTATACTCCCGCCGTGCCCTTCGTCGACCGGCAGTGATCACGGAGTGACCCGATGACGTCACCCTCCCTCACCGTCGCGGTCGTCGGCGCCACCGGCGCCGTCGGGCGCACGATGACGCAGGTGCTCCTGGAGCGCCGCTTCCCGTACACGACGCTTCGTCTGCTCGCGTCCGCCAATTCGGCCGGCAGGGTCCTCGAGGTCGGCGACCGACGGATCGAGGTCGAGGTCGCGACGCCCGATGCGTTCGAGGGGATCGACATCGCGCTCTTCAGCGCCGGCGGGGCGACGTCGAAGGAGCTCGCGCCGGAGGCGGCGAAGCGCGACTGCACGGTGATCGACAACTCGAGCGCCTGGCGGATGGATCCGGCGATCCCCCTCGTCGTGAGCCAGGTGAACGCCGACGACCTCGAGTGGCATGAGGGGATCGTGGCGAACCCCAACTGCTCGACGATGCAGCTGATGCCGCCGCTCATGGCGCTCCGCGATGCGGTCGGGATCACCCGCCTCATCGTGGACACGTACCAGGCGGTCGGCGGGACCGGCCACAAGGCGATCGTCGAGCTCGAGGAGCAGGTGCAGGCGCACGCGGCCGGGCGGCCCAAGGTGGCGAACGTCTACCCGCACCCGATCGCCTTCAACGCGCTCCCGCACATCGACGTCTTCCTCGAGAACGGCTACACGAAGGAGGAGTGGAAGGTCGTCACGGAGACGCGGAAGATCCTCCACCTCCCGGACCTGCCGATCTCCTGCACCGCCGTCCGGGTCCCCGTCTTCGTCGGCCACTCCGAGGCGGTCCACGTCGAGACGCGCGACCCCGTCACCCCGGCCGAGGCGCGCACGCTGATGTCCCGCGTCCCCGGCGTCGTCATCGAGGACGATCCGGCCGCGAACCTCTACCCGCTCGCGACCCGGGCCGCGGGGACCGACGAGGTCTACATCGGCCGCGTCCGTCAGGACGCCTCGATCCCGGGGAACCGCGGGCTCGCCTTCTGGTGCGTCTCCGACAACCTCCGCAAGGGAGCGGCCTCGAACGCCGTCGAGCTCGCGGAGATCCTCGTCGCGAGGGACTGGGTCGCGGCCGCCTCCCGGCGCCGAGCCGGGGCGGGAGCGGCCCGGAGCGGCGCGTGACGCCGTCCGAGCGCGCGACGGCGCTCGCGGCGATCGCCGACGAGATCGGGACCTGCACCCGCTGCCGCCTCCACGAGAGCCGCGACCGGACGGTCCCGGGGGAGGGGAGCGCGTCGACGGAGGTCGTCTTCGTCGGCGAGGGCCCCGGCCGTGACGAGAACCGCGAGGGCCGGCCGTTCGTCGGCGCATCCGGGCGCTTCCTCGACGGGCTGATCGGCTCGCTCGGGTGGCGTCGCGAGGAGGTCTACATCACGAACGTCGTCAAGTGCTGGCCACCCGGCAACCGGGATCCGCTCCCGGACGAGATCGAGGCGTGCGCGCCGTTCCTCAGGCGACAGCTCGAGGTGCTCGACCCGGCGGTCGTCGTGACGGCCGGGAAGCATTCGCTCGGCGTCTTCATGCCGGGCGAGCGGATCGGCCGGGTCCACGGGACCGCCCGGCCGTGCGATCCGTCGCTCGGTCCACGCGACGCGGCCGTCTTCGCGATGTACCACCCGGCGTTCGCGCTCTACGACGGCTCGAACCGGTCCGTCCTCGAGGCCGACATCGGGCGGCTCCCCGACGTCCTGCTCGCCCAACGGGATCGCCGGCGGGTCGCCGGCGCGCCGGCGACGCAGTCCCCACCGGCGCCCGCGCCCGCTTCCGACGCGGGCGACCAGCTCCCGCTCTTCCGGTGAGCCCGTCGCGCACGCGGGCCGAGCAGCGCGCGGACACCTCGCCGCTCCTCCGGATCATCCCGCTCGGCGGGGTCGGCGAGATCGGCAAGAACATGTACGTCTTCGAGTACGGCGACGACATCGTCGTGATCGACTGCGGGCTCATGTTCCCCGACGAGGAGATGTACGGGATCGACCTCGTCATCCCCGACGTGACCTACCTCAAGGAGCGCCGGGCGAACGTCCGGGCATTCCTCATCACCCATGCCCACGAGGATCACGTCGGCGCGCTCCCGTACGTCCTCCCGGAGTTCCCCGGCGTCCCCGTCTACGCCTCGACGCTCGCCCGGGGGCTCCTCGGGAACCGGCTGAAGGAGCATCGCCTTCGGGAGACGCAGCTTCTCGCGCTCGACCCGGGCGACCAGCTCACGATCGGTCCGTTCGAGGTCATCCCGTTCCGCGTCGGCCACTCGATCCCCGACGCGATGGGGATCGCCCTCCGGACGCCGGTCGGCGTCGTCGTCCACACGGGCGACTTCAAGTTCGACCACACCCCGGTCGACGGCAAGCTCTCCGACTTCCACATCCTCGCGAAGCTCGGGGAGGAGGGCGTCGTCTGCCTCCTCTCGGACTCGACCCGGGCGGAGAACCCGGGCTACACGCCGTCGGAGCGGACCGTCGGCGAGGCGTTCCGGGAGATCATCGAGCCCCTCGACGGCCGCGTGATCGTCGCGACGTTCGCGAGCAACATCGCCCGCGTCCAGCAGGTCCTCGACGCCGCGAAGACCTTCGATCGGAAGGTCGCCGTCGTCGGGCGCTCGATGGAGCAGAACTTCCGGATCGCCTCCGACCTCGGCTACCTCGAGTACGACCCGGGCCGGATCGTCCCGAAGGACCGGATCGGCGAGGTCCCGGACGGCCGCCTCGTCATCGCGACGACGGGCGCCCAGGGGGAGCCGATGGCGGGGCTCGCCCGGATGGCGAACCGCGACCATCGGTTCGTCGAGATCCAGCCCGGGGACACCGTGATCGTCTCGGCGAGCCCGATCCCGGGCAACGAGGAGTACGTCGCCCGGACGATCGACAACCTCTTCAAGGCGGGCGCCAACGTCTACTACCACACGATCAAGCGGGCGCACGTCTCCGGGCACGCGAGCCAGGAGGAGCTGAAGCTGATGCTCGGGCTCACGAAGCCGCGTCACTTCATCCCGATGCACGGCGAGTTCCGGATGCAGGTCCAGCACGGCCGCCTCGCGATCGAGACGGGCGTCCCGGCGGAGAACGTCTTCATCATCGAGAACGGCCAGCCGATCGAGATCGCCGCGGACGGCTCGGCCCGGCGCGGCGCTCCGGTCGCGGCGGGCTACGTCTACGTCGACGGCCTCTCGGTGGGCGACGTCGGCGACGTCATCCTCCGCGATCGACGGGCGCTCGCGAACGACGGGATCTTCATGGTCGTCGTGACGGTGGACAAGCAGACCGGCACGGTGATCGGCCGGCCGGAGGTGATCACCCGCGGGTTCGTCCACGCGACGGATGGCGACCCGGTCGTCGAGGGGGCGATCGCCCGGATCATCGAGGCGACGGAGAACCCGGGCGACCACATCAGCGAGATCGGCCTGCTGAAGGCGCAGATCAAGGACGGCCTCTCGCGGTACCTCTACGACCAAACGAAGCGGCGGCCGATGGTCTTCCCGGTCGTCGTCGAGGTCTGATGGCGCGTCGGCGACGGACGGTCAGGACCGAGCCGGCGGTCCGTCGACGCCGGCGGCGCTCGGCGCTCCCATCGGTCCGGATCTCGGCCGACGTCGGTCGCTCGCTCGTCGGACTCTCGCTCCTGCTCATCGGCGCGATCCTCCTCATCGGGCTCGTCCTCCCGGGGGAGGGGAGCCTCACCGACGTCCTCCGCGACTTCGTCGCCCCCTGGTTCGGCGCCGGCCGGTGGCTGCTCCCGCCGCTCCTCATCGCCGGTGGCTGGTGGGTCGAGTGGGGGCCGGGATCGCGGCGCACGGACGACTGGCAGACGACGGTCGTCGGGCTGGTCGTCGGCTACCTCGCCCTGCTCGGCCTCGCCGAGACGCTCGGGGTGAGCGGCGGCAGGATCGGCCGCTTCCTCGAGGAGGGGGTGGCGGGTCTGATCACGACCCCCGGCGCGTTCATCCTCTTCGGCTCGTTCGGGGCGCTCGGGCTGATGATCGCGTTCAATCAGCCGCTCGCGACCGTCGCGTCCCCGCTGACGCGCGGCGCCTCGCTCCTTGCCGCGGGCGCCGGGAGCGTCCTCGCGCGTGGCGAGAGGTCGTCGCGGGGGAGCGCGGCCGCCACCGGGGGCGCGGGCACGCGGTCGAACGGCACCGGTCGCACCCGCGGGGTGCCGGCGGTCGCGTCGCCGGGTCAGACCGTCGCGTGGGGCTCCGACGACGGCGAGGCCGCCGCCGGAGCGCTCGCCGCCGCTGCGTCCGCCGTCCCGGTCGCCGCACCGAGCGCCGCTCCCACCTCGTCCACCTTCGCGCCGGTACGGACGGGCGAGCCCGTCCAGCGGGGCGCCGTCACGGAGCGGAGCGTCGCGACGACCGTCGCGGAGGACGGGGACCGGGGGAACGGGGCCGAGAAGGACGGGGACCTGCCGCGTCCGGTGGCGCGCGGTGCGTGGGAACTGCCGCCGCTCGAGGTCCTCGAGGAGCCGGGGCCGCCGCCGAGCGATGCGAACGGCGGCGAGATGGACCACGCACTCAACGAGCGGATCATCCTCGCGAAACTCGCGAGCTTCAACATCCCGGCGACGATCGTCGGCCGGAACGCGGGCCCGGTCGTCACCCAGTACGAGGTTCAGCCGGCCCCGGAGGTGAAGCTCTCGCGCATCGAGGCGCTCTCGGACGACCTCTCGATGGCGCTCGCGGCGCGCTCGCTCCGGATCGAGGCGCCGATCCCGGGCAAGGCGGCGGTCGGGATCGAGATCCCGAACCGCGACCCGAACGTCGTCAAGCTCCGGTCGATCCTCACGGAGCTCGATTTCGAGGCGACGGGATCCAAGACGACCTTCGCCCTCGGCCGGAACGTGGCGGGCGAGGCGCGCGCGGTCGACCTCTCGAAGATGCCGCACCTCCTCATCGCGGGCGCGACCGGGTCCGGGAAGAGCGTGATGGTGAACGCGCTCATCGCGAGCATCCTCTGCGAGGCGACGCCGTCGGAGGTCCGCCTCGCGCTCATGGACCTCAAGAAGGTCGAGCTCGCGTCCTACGAGGGACTCCCGCACCTCCTCCATCCGGTCGTGACGGAGCCGGTCGAGGCCCGCCGGATGCTCTGGTGGGCGGTGGAGACGATGGAGCGGCGCTACCAGCTCTTCGCGAACGCGACGGCCAGGAACATCCGCGCGTACAACGAGCGGTGCGACGCCGAGGGTCGCGCCGGCGACCGGCTCCCGTTCATCGTCATCGTCATCGACGAGCTCGCCGACCTGATGATGCGCGAGGGGAAGAACGTCGAGGACCCGATCGTCCGTCTCGCGCAGAAGGCGAGGGCGACGGGGATCCACATGGTGCTCGCGACGCAGCGACCCTCCGTGAACGTCGTGACCGGCCTGATCAAGGCGAACTTCCCGAGCCGGATCGCGTTCGCGATGGCCTCCCAGATCGATTCGCGGACGATCCTCGACGCGCCGGGCGCCGAGGACCTGATCGGCCGGGGCGACATGCTCTACCAGCCGTCCGACCTCCCGAAGCCGATCCGGATGCAGGGCGTCTTCGTCTCGGACCGGGAGATCGGTCGGATCGTCGAGCACTGGAGCGGCCAGGCGGAGCCGCGCTACGTGGAGTTGCCACGCGATCCCGAGGTCGACGGCGGGAGCCGCCGCTCGGGTGACCTCGACGACGGGGACGCCGATCCGCGGCTCGCCGAGGCGGTCGCGGTCGTCCAGGAGTACGATCGCGCCTCGGCGTCGCTCCTTCAGCGGCGCCTGAAGATCGGCTACGCGCGCGCCGCGCGGATGATCGACCAGCTCGAGGAGCGTGGTTACGTCGGGGCCTTCGACGGGTCGAACGCCCGTCAGGTCCTCGGCGGCGCGGCCGACGAGCCGGTCGGCGCCGATGACGAGGACGAGGACGAACCCGGCCGATGAGGACCCGCGAGACCCCACGCTTCTCGACGCGCGGACGGCTCGGCACGCCCCGCCGCCTCGAGCTCGACCTCGGCGAGACGGTCGACGAGTCGCTCGCCGAGCTGCTCCGCGAGGCGCGCGAGCGGAAGGGCGTCGACCTCTTCCGGGCGGAGCGGGACACGAAGATCCGCGCGCGGTACCTCGCCGCCCTCGAGGGAGGCGACTACCGCGAGCTCCCCGGGGTCGTCTACACGAAGGGCTTCCTCCGGAACTACGCCCTCTACCTCGGGCTCGATCCGGACGACGTCCTCGACCGCTTCCACGTCGAGCGGGGCGACGGGCAGGCCCCGCAGCCCACGATCGCGGTGCCACGGCCGATCGCCGCTCCCCGCCAGCCCCTGACGATCACGCCCGGCGTGATCGCCGGCGCGCTCATGCTCCTCGGGGTGATCGCCTTCGCGGCGTACCTCGGGCTCCAGCTCTTCCGCTTCGCGAAGCCGCCGACGGTCGCGGTAACGGACCCCGCGATCGCCGTCATCGAGGTAGAGGAGACGACGACGTCGTACGTCGTTCGTGGCGACGCGTCGCCCGGCGCCTCGATCTCGATCGTCACGCCGGGTCGCGACCCGATCCGGGGGAACGCCGACGTCGACGGGAGCTGGGCGATCGAGGTCGAGCTCCGTCGGGGGCGCAACCAGTTCAGCGTCACCGCGACCGACCCGGAGACCGGGAAGCAGACGGAGGCCGCCTCGGCGATCTTCATCACCGTCCCGTTCTCGCAGGTCCAGGCGCCGACGATCGCGGTCGACCAGCCGGTCGACGGGGCCGAGTTCAAGAACGGCGCGATCCCGATCGAGGGGGCCGTGACGAACGCGATCTCCGTCACCGTCGGGGCGACCCTCCTCGAGGGGACGCTCCCCGCCGCGGGCTCGAGCGGCGACGCGACCGGCGGGAGCACGACCGGGACCGAGAGCGTGACCGTCACGCCCGCCGACGACGGCCGGTTCTCGGCCCCGCTCGAGCTGACCGCGGGCCGGTGGGCGATCACCGTCACGGCGAACGGTGCCGCGTCGAAGTCCGCATCGCTGACGCGCGAGGTCGTCGTCCGGTACAGCGGCGTCGCCGTCGTCGTGACGATCACGGGGGGACGGGCTTGGCTCAAGGCGTGGGTCGACGGCCAGGTCGACCCGACGCTCGGCAGCGCCGGGAAAGTGATCGGGAACGAGAAGTCGCTCACGTTCGCCGGGGAGGAGTCGGTCGAGATCCGGACCGGGAACTCGGCCGTCACCTACTTCTCGCTCAACGGCGTCGACCTCGGCCGGCTCGACACCTCCGGATCGCCGAGCACCTGGCTCTTCGCGCCCCCGAACGAGCCGGTCCGGACCGAGCGCCGCTGAGGCGGTGGCGAGCGGCGGGCTCGACGCGCTCGCGGCGGCGGTCGTCGCCGCCTGCCGGGAGCGAGGCCTCTCGGTTGCGACGGTCGAGTCGTGCACCGGCGGTCTCGTCGCCGATTCGCTGACCGACGTCGCAGGCTCGTCGGAGGTCTTCCTCGGGGGGCTCGTCGTCTACGCCGATGCGGCGAAGCGGGAGCTCGCGGGTGTCGACGCACGCCTCATCGCGGCCCACGGGGCGGTGAGCGCGGAGGTCGCCGGGGCGCTCGCGCGCGGTGGCCGGGACCGACTCGGCGCCGACCTCGCCGTCGGCGTGACGGGGATCGCCGGACCCGGCGGCGGGTCGGTGGAGAAGCCGGTCGGCCTCACCTACGTCGCGATCTCGACCGCCCGGAGCGTCCGGGTCGAGCGCCACCGGTGGCGGGGCGGCCGTGCGGCGAACAAGCGTGCGAGCGCACGCGCGGCGCTCCGCCTCCTTCTCGCGGCTGCCGAGGCGTCGCGATGACCCGGTCCGCGGCCGAGATCGCGGCCGGGCTCGCCCCGGCACGGGACGCGCGCTCGATCGCCCGGGGGGAGCGGATCCACGTCGTCGGGGTCGCCGGCGCGGGCGCGTCCGCCGCGGCGCTCCTCGCGCACGCGGCCGGGGCGATCGTCGACGGGTGCGACCCGGGGGTGCCGTCGCAGTACACGCCCGCCCTCGATGCCGCGGGGATCGTCGTCGCCGGGGGCCACGATGCAGCCCACGTCGCCGGCCTCGGGCCGCGGGAGGCTCGGCTGGCGGTGACGAAGGCGCTCACCGCGGTCGAGCCGGACCATCCGGAGCTCGTCGCCGCCCGCGCGGCCGGTCTGGCGATCGAGGCGTGGCAGCAGGTGGTCGCCGACGCGGCGACGGGGCGGCGGCTCGTCGCCGTCGCAGGAACGCACGGGAAGAGCACGACGGCGGGATGGCTGACGCACGTGCTCGCCGGCGCGGGCCGCGATCCGTCGGCGTTCGTGGGAGCCCTTCTCCCGGCCTCGGTGACGGGCGGGGTCCCCGGCACGGCGCGGATCGGGACGGGTCCCGAGTTCGTCGTCGAGGCCGACGAATACGCCGGGAACTTCGAGCCCTTCCGACCCGTCGTGGCGGTCGTCACGGGCATCGAATGGGACCATCCCGACGTCTTCGCCGATCGAGCCGCCGTGATCGCCGCCTTCGAGCGGTGGCTCCTCGCGGCGGGGGAGGGGAGCGGGGGAGCGGAGGGACCCGGGCCGACACTGGTCGCGAACGTCGCTGACCCTGGCGTCGTCGCGCTCCTCGGGCGGCTCGGCGATCGGGTCGGGCGCGTCGTCCGGTTCGGGGTCGCCGTCCCCGGCGGGGCCGACCTCCGGGCACGGATCGTCTCGGCCGATCCGGAGGGGACGTCGATCGACGTGGAGGGGCTCGACGGCACCCGGTCGGTCCGCCTTCCGACCGCCGGGCGGCACAACGTGGCGAACGCGCTCGCGGTCGCCGGCGCGGCGCTCGCGCTCGGCGTCCCGGCGTCGGGGATCTCGGCCGGCCTCGAGTCGTTCCCCGGGATCGGCCGGCGGCTCCAGCGCCTCGGCGAGGCGGGCGGGGTGGTCGTCTACGACGACTACGCCCATCACCCGACGGCGATCCGGGAGACGATCGCCGCCGTCCGGCAGCGCGAACCGGGGCGTCGCCTCTGGGCCGTATACGAGCCGCTCACCTACCACCGGACGGCGGCGCTGCTCGAGGAGTTCGCGACGGTCCTCGCGACCGCCGACGGCGTCGCGATCGCGGAGATCTGGGCCGGGCGCGACCCCGACACGACGATCGCCTCGGCGGAGTCGCTTGCCGCCGCCGTCAGGACGGCCCGTCGGAGCGTCCACTCGTCCGCGACCGGCAGCCCGGAGGAGACGGGGCGCTGGCTCGCCGAGCGCGTGCGACGCGGCGACGCGGTCCTCGTCATGGGCGGCGGTCGGAGCTACCGGATCGGCGAGGTCCTCCTCGAGTCGCTCGCGCGTCCCTGAGCGCCGGGCCGCCTCGGCGCGTCGAGCGCGGGATGGTGCCGCGCGTCCAGCGGCGCGTCGAGCGCCGGGTCGTGCCGCGCGTCCAGTTGCGGGACGTTCGGTCCGAGGGGGCTGGGGGCGCTCCGGCCGAGTTCGGTCCGCTCGGCCCTTCCCGCGCTCGCCACTCATGGCGACGATCGAACGGCGGACCGACGCGCCCAGGTACGGGACCGGCCGGGGGGCCGGGCCGGGGCGGCTGTCGGCGGTCCGCCTCGTCCGTCGACGCGGTCGGCCCGGATCGGTGGCCCGCTCGCGCACGGGAAAGGGGGTCCTCGATGTCCCGGAGCTTCCGCCGCGTCATGGCGGCGATCAGCTCGGCGGCGCTCACCGTCGGGCTCATGACGTTCACCGCGCCCGCCGCGTTCGCGGCGGCCGGCTGCTACGAGTCCGGCGGGAACCTCGAGATCCGCGCCCCCGCCTCGTCGACGAACGTCGCGTTCGCGTCGGCGAGCGGCGGCGTCTTCCTCGTCAGCGGCGTGACGTCCGGCTGCGACAGCGACGGCTACGCGTTCGCCGGGACCGGGGCGACCGCGACCGGCCACACCGACATCACGACGATGACCGTGGTCGTGGACTCCGGGTCGAACGACGAGATCGTCACGTTCACGGATGTGAAGGACTCCTCGTTCTCGGACGGCACGGCGATCGCGGTCGATCTCGGCGGCGGCATCGCCGACCGGGTCGTCCTCGAGGGGACGGATTCGGCCGGACGGCCGGACGACGACTTCGGGGTCACCTTCCTCGGGAGCGTGACGAACGTCGAGCACTTCACGCTCCGCGGGTTGGGCGGTGACGACACGCTCACCGGTTCGTCGACCGACGACCGGCTCGAGGGCGGGACGGGCGACGACCTCCTCTACGGGCTCGCGGGGGACGACGTCTTCGCGGAGGGCCCCGTCGCGAACGGGGGTGACGAGCTCCACGGCGGTGACGGCGCCGACCTCGCGGACTACTCCGAGCGGACGTCCGGGACGCGCGTCCGGGTGGCGCTCGGTGTCGACGCCACGAGCGGCGACGCGACGTCGGGCGAGTTCTCGCCGACGAGCGAGGCCGATCGGGTGTTCGGCGACGTCGAGGAGGCCGCAGGCGGCGCAGGTGACGACGAGCTGACGGGCAACGGGCTCGCGAACCTCCTGCTCGGGAACGACGGTGCCGACGCGATCGACGGCGGCGGGGGTGACGACGAGCTCCAGGGCGGTGCCGGGGCGGACGCCATCTCCGGCGGGACCGGCCACGACCTGATCGTCGGCGGGGGCGGGGACGATGCGCTCGCCGGCGGCGAGGGCGACGACCGCTTCGACGAGGAGGCGACGTCGAACGGGTCCGATGACTTCGACGGCGGCGCCGGGCGCGACACGCTCGACTACGCCGACCGGAGCGCGGGCGTTCACGTGGCGCTCGACGGCATCCGGAACGACGGTGCGACGGCGGAAGCCGACCGTGACGTGACGGGCGGCACCGGCGATCCGACGATCGAGCGCGTCCTCGGCGGCAGCGGCGCCGACGAGCTGACCGGCGGGACCGGCGACGAGGAGCTCGTCGGCGGGTCCGGCGACGACCGGCTCGACGGCCTCGGCGGGGACGACCTCCTCGCCGGCGATGACGGGGACGACGTGATCCTCGGTGGCGACGATCCGGACCGGATGTGGGGTGGGACCGGCGACGACGAGCTCCGCGGGGGATCGTCGGGCGACTGGATCCACGGCCAGAACGGGGACGACGCCATCTACGGTGAGGACGGGTCGGACTGGCTCCACGGCGGGAGCGGCCGCGACGCGATCGACGGCGGCGCCGGCTACGACTGGTGCTCGAGGGGTGGCGGCGGCGGATCCGTCACCGGGTGCGAGACGATGCGGCCGAAGGACGGCGCCGGATGGTCGCCGACGGGCGGCGTGGCGGAGCACGACGGGACGGCGGTGCCGACCCGCGATCCGGGGCTCGCCGTCCGCGGGAGCGAGCCGGTCCGGGTCGAACGGGCCGTACCGGGTCGCGGGCGGCTTCCCGCACAGGCGACCGGTCGCCATTCGATGCGGTGACCGGGGCGGTTCGCTCACGACGGCCGGGGCCCAGCGAGCCCCGGCCGTCGCTCGTTCGCCGAGCGGTCGCGCCTCCCCCGGGGAGGCCCCATACTCCGTCTGACGCAGCGGAGGAGCGCGATGGCCGGCGATGTGAGCTTCGACGTCGTGAGCGATTTCGATGAGCAGGAGCTCCGGAACGCCCTCGATCAGGCGCGCCGGGAGATCACGCAGCGCTACGACCTCAAGAGCGCGTTCATCGAGATCGAGCACGGCAAGGGCGAGCTCGTCCTGACGACCGACGACGAGTATCACGCGGGCGTCGTGAAGGACCTGATCGAGTCGAAGGCGGTCCGGCGCAACCTCTCGCTGAAGATCTTCGACTGGGGGAAGATCGAACCCGCGGGCGGCAGCAAGGTCCGCCAGGTGATCGGTCTCCGGCGAGGGCTCGGGGAGGATGTGGCGAAGCGGATCTCCAAGCTGATCCGCGACGAGTTCCCGAAGTGCCGGGCCCAGATCCAGGGCGACGCGGTCAGGATCTCCGGCAAGAGCAAGGACGAGCTCCAGCGCGTCATCTCGCGCCTCCGCGAGCTCGACGAGCCGGTGCCGCTGCAGTTCGAGAACTACCGCTAGGGACACCGGCCCGGCGGATCCACGAAGCCGGCGGCATCGCCGACGGGACGCAGGTGACGCGATGACGAGCGACGAGCGGGACGCTGACGGGGCGGTAGCGCCGGACCGCCCGACGGGGAGCGCCGAGGCCGACGCGGTCGGCGACGCGCCGGTGGACGACGCGGATGCCGCGGCGGCGACGACCGCGCCCCCGAGGGCGGCGCCGTCCCCGATGACCGTCGGGGCGTACGTCGCTGCCGCGCTCCGGACCGCCGGCGTCCGCATCGCGTTCACGGTCCCCGGCGAGAGCTTCCTCGGGCTGCTCGACGCGCTCGATGCTGCCGGGATCCGCGTCGTCGCCGCCCGGCACGAAGGCGGCGCGGCGTTCATGGCCGAGGCGTACGGGAAACTGACCGGCCGCCCGGCGGCCTGCCTCGGGACGCGCGCGGTCGGCGTCGCGAACCTCTCCATCGGCATCCATGCGGCCCGGCAGGACTCGACGCCGCTCTTCGTCATCGCGGGCCAGGTGGAGCGGGCGAACCGCGGCCGCGAGGCGTTCCAGGAGGTGGAGCTCGTCGATACGTTCGGGGGACTCGCGAAGTGGGCGGCGGAGCCGGGCCGGCCGGCCGAGGTCCCGGGCGTCCTCGACGAGGCGATCCGCCGGGCGCTCTCCGGTCGGCCGGGGCCGGTCCTCCTCTCCCTCTCCGAGGATCTCCTCGACGAGGTGTTCACGCCGTCCGCCCCGCCGATCGCGCGACGGCAGACGCCGCCGCCGCCGGACACGGACGAGATCGCCCGCATCCTCCGGCTCGTGACGGCCGCCGAGCGGCCGCTCATCGTCGCCGGCGGCGGGGTCCTCCGGGCGAGGGCGACCGCGGACCTCGTCAGGCTCGCCGAGATCCTCGAGGTGCCCGTCGTCGCATCATGGCGCCGCCCGGACGTCTTCCCGAACGACCATCGCCTCTACCTCGGTCACGCGGGTTACGCCGCCCCGCGCGAGCTCCGTGCCCGCCTCGCCGCCGCGGACGTCATCCTCGCCGTCGGGACGCGCCTGAACGAGCCGACGAGCGACGGCTATCGGGTCCCCTCGCGGGGCGCGCGCTGGGCGCACGTCGACCTCGAACCGCTCCGCGGCTCGCCGGGGCGGCCGGGCCCGACGATCGCGCTCGCGGCGGATGCCCGGTCGTTCCTCCGGGCGGCGGTCGCGCGGCTCGCGGGCGCCGTCCACGATGCGGCGGCGCTCGACGCGCGACGCGTCCGCAACGAGGAGGATCGGGCTGCGTGGGAGGCGGCGGCTCGCGTCGGGGAGGGCGCGTGGGAGGGGCCGGGCGTCCACCCGGGGCGGACCATCTCGACCCTCCGCGCCCTGCTCCCGTCGAACGCGATCATCACGACGGATGCCGGCAACCATGCGGGCTGGGCCGGACGCGGCTTCTCCTTCCCGCGACCCGGCACCTTCCTCGGGACGACGTCGGGGGCGATGGGTTACGGCCTCCCGGCCGCGATCGCTGCGTCGCTCGTCCATCGCGACCGGCCGGTGGTCGCGCTCTGCGGCGACGGCGGGATCGCGATGACGATCGCCGAGCTCGAGACCGCGGTGCGCGAGCGTGTCCGGCCGATCGTCGTCGTCTTCGACAACCGTCGCTACGGCACGATCCGGATGCACCAGGAGCGGCGGGGGAGCGGGGTCGGCGTCGCGACCGAGCTCGGTCCGGTGGACTTCGCGGCCGTCGCGGAGGGCTTCGGCGCCCGCGGCATCCGGGTCGTCGACGACGCCGGGGTCGACGCCGCGATCCGCGAGGCGCTCGCCTCGGATAGGCCGACGCTCGTCCAGCTCGCACTCGATCCCGCGTGGGTCTCGGTCGACGTGCGCCCGGATCAGCGGTAGGTCGCGGTCACCGAGAGGGCGTCGAGCAGGTAGGTGTTCGTCGTGCTCGTCCCGGCGGAGAGCACGCGGACGCGGAGGTTCCGAAGCTCGGCTGTCGTCCAGGCGCGGTCCACCCGGCCCACCTGCCACGGATCGGTCGGGCTGCCGAGGACGAGATCCGCGAACGCGGTCGTCAGGGTCGTCGTCGACTTCGGGTCGGTCCAGTTCGTCCCGTCCCACGAGAGCGACGCGCAGAGGCGCGGGCTGCCGCTCGTGGCGGCTACCGCGGCACGGAGCCTGACGGAGATCCCCGCGATGCTCCTCCCGGCGGGGGCGGCGATCGGGACGGTGAAGAGATGGCTGTCCCTCGTCGCGGCATCGCACTGGGAACCGCTCTTCGTCCCGCTCCGGGCATCGGACGCGGCGACGCCGTCGGCCGCGAGGAACGAGGCGAGCCCACCGTTCGTCTCGTAGCCGTTCCCGTCGCCGCCGGGCCCCGCGGTCGCGGCGACCGGCACGACCGGCCCGCTCGAGGCGCGGGCGTCGAGGGCGACGACGACCGTGGCGACACCGCCGCTCGGGACCACGACCCCGGCGCTCGCGTCCACATAGCCGGGCGCCGACGCCCGCAGCACGTAGCGATCCGGGTAGAGGCCGGGATACGCGAAGGCGCCCGCGGCGTCAGCGGCCGTCGCCCCGACCGTCTCGAGCGTGAGTACGGCGCCCGGGAGTGCGGCCCCGGTCGAGCGGTCGACGACCGCGCCCGCGAGCCGTCCCGCCGTCGCTCCGCACCAGGAGAGCCGGACGGCGCCCACCCGGGTCCGCCACGTCGCGGTCCCGGTCGTCTCGACGTACGGCCCCGTGTACCAGAACGTGCAGTCGTCGCGGGGATCGAGTGAGAGATGGGTGTAGTCGCCCCACCGGGATGCCGTCGCGGTCTGGGCGCCGCTCCCCTCGACGAGCAAGCCCTCGCCCTGGGTCAGCTGCCCGTCCACGGGATCGGTCCCGAGGCGTCCCGCGATCCGGAGCGAGGGGTCGAGGGTCGTGCCGGCCACCGAGTACCCGACGAGGATGTCGCCGGCGTTGTTCGCGGCGATGCTCGCCATCCAGCGTGAGAGCCCGTCCCGGGGCGCCCACGTCCCGGCCTGACGGACCGCCCAGTCGCCGCTCCCTCCCTGCGCGAGCTGATACCAGCGGACCCCGGCACGGTCGGCGCCGTCCGCGTCGACCGAGTGGTCGAGGAGGAGCGTCGGCACGCCCCCGAGGGTCCGGTAGGCGAGCCGATACATCAGCCGGTCGGGGATGGGATCGAGCCTCGCCGTCGAGCTCCGCTGCGGGATGCAGCTCCGACTCCCGCCGCAGAGGTTCGAGTCGAACGCCGCGACGGGGAGGGTCTGACGGCGGGAGAACGACGACGAGCCGCTCGACCAGTCGACCGAGAACTCCCAGAGCTGGAGCTGGTCCCGCCCGTCGGTGTAGCCCCACGCGCCGTCGTCGACGACGGCGAAGATGTTCGGCGTCCCCGCGGGCGGCGCCGGTCCGTCGAGGTCGGCCGGGAGGAGGCCGCCGAGGTTCGGATCGACGGCATAGAGGTCGCGGATGATCATCCGGGCCCCCGGATCGCCCGCGAGGAGCCGCTCGCGCTCGAGGACGGCGACCCCGGCGCCTCCCCACGACGTCCCGTTCGTGAACTGATTGACCGAGAGGTAGTAGCCGTCGGGCCAGACGCCGAACTTCGGGTAGTCGTTCATCTTCCGGGTGGAGACGAGGAAGTCGTAGCGGTACCACGCGCCGAGCGGATCGCCGGTCGCCGAGACGGCGACGCACTGGTGGTAGCCCGCGGTCCGTCCCGGGATCGAGAACTGGCTGAGGAGCCAGCGGTCGGCGAGATGGTCGTACTGGACGATCGGGTCCCCGTCGTTCCGCGTCTCGCACGGCCCGCCGAACCCGCGCCAGAGCGTGTTCCCGCCCGCCGGGCCGTAGAGGAGCCGTCCGTCGCGGGAGAAGACCGCGAAGCTCGCATTCACCCATTGGACGTAGTGGTCGGGTCCCGCCTCGCCGGTCGGATCGGGCGGGAGGAGTCCGTTCACGTTCGCGATCCCGGCGAAGGCGAGGTGCGGCGACGGACCCGCTGCGGCCACCCCGTCCTGGAGCGCGCCGTCGGGCGTCGCCGGTCCGTCGCGCCCGGTGCCGTCCGGGGCGAGGCGCGCACCGAGCTGGCGACGTGGCTTCAGACCCTTGTCGACGTAGGCGCGCCGCTCGAGGCTCGGCGCGATCGTCCCGAGCGCCGGGGACCGGTCGGCACGCGCGGCGCGCCTGATCACGACCGCTCGGTCCTCCCGGGCGACGGCGGCGGGACGGGAGACGGCCGCGACGGGCGAGATGCCCGCCCGACCCGTGGGCTCGTCGGCCGCGACAGGAGACGGGCCGGGGGCGACGTCGACGGCCGTCGCGCGGACGATCCCGAGGAGCGCCACGCCGCCGAGGGCGAGCGCGATCGAGACCGGCCGGTGAACCCTCCTCATCGGTGTCGCCCGCCTCCTCGCGGGACTCGCTCGAGCTCGGGCCGGCCCCGTCGTCGGTGCGTCCGCGGCGGTGCCGGCCGCTCGGCGCGGCCCGGTCACGACGCTATCCGCGCCGCCGAGGCCCGGCCACCGCCGCCGGGCGTTCGCGGTGTCGGGCCGCACCGCCGTCGGCTGGGGTGGCGTGCGCTCCGGGAGGCTGCGGCCCGGACGGGGGTGTTTCGGAGGCGTCGGCCTACGAGGCGCGGCGAGGGTTGGGCCGTCGGCCCCGGCCGGCGACCGCCGGGGCGTCCCCGCCCGAGGGGAGGGGAGGGAGCGTCGGGAGGCTCGTCTGGCCGACGAGGCCGCTCCTGACGATCCGCTCCAGTTCCGTGACGAGCCGGTCGTCCGTCTCGATCGGCCGATACGCCGCGAGCCGCCGGTCCACCTCGGCGACGCAGCGGGCGCGCGCGTCGAGGCCGCCCGCCTTCAGCCAGTTCTCCCGATTGTCCCGCTCCCAGGCGGGGGAGGGGAGGTGGAGCTCCGCCGGCCAGTTCGCCGTCGTGTGGCCCGCCATGATGAGGTGCTGGTCGGCGAGGAGCGTCCTTGCGAGCTCGAGGGTCGGCAGGTCGTCGCGCGGCCGGGTCTGCCGAACGAATCGGAGCGCCTGTCCGCACGCTTCGTCGTCGAAGACGAGCTTCGGGAGGCTGAAGACGAGGAGGAAGTCGAGGAAGCCGGCACCGGAGACCGAGTTGACGCCCGCGAGCGCGGCGACGAGCGCGCTCGCGAAGGTCTCGGCGCCCGCCTGCGCGTCGAGCACCTTGGCGTCGGAGAGCGCGAGGTACGACTGGGTCGGGAGGCCGAGCGAGCGGCCGATCTCGACGTACGCGGCATCGAGCGCGAGCGCCTCGACGGCCGCCATCGGCGAGCTCGCGACCTTCATGTGGAACGTCGCCGGGGCTCCGCCGAAGAGGACCGGGGCGCCCGGACGGACGAGCTGCGCCATCGTGATCCCCGCGAGCACGTCGGCCGTGTGGAAGACGGCGGCACCGACGAGGCTGACCGGCGCGATCAGCCCCATCAGCGTCACCGGGACGATCTCGACCGGGATCCCGGCCTCGACGCAGTCGAGGAGGTTCTGGCACGAGTCCTCGCTGTACCGGAAGTTCCCGGTCGCGGTGATCGTGAAGATCGACATCGGCCGCGCGGCCAGGTCCGCCCGGTCGCGGCGGAAGAGGGCCATCATCTCCGCCATCCGGCCGACGCCGTGCTCCGTGAAGGCGCCGGTGACGATCGGCTTCCGGCTCGTCAGGAGCGCGCAGTGGAGCCGCCACGCATCGGAGACCTGCGGCTCGATGTCCTCGTTCGTCGAGAAGGCGGTGGCGAGGTAGGCGATGTTCGGCAGCCCGTCGGCGAGCCTGACGTACTCGACGAAGTCCGCGGTGGACGCGAGCCGGACCTCGCCGGTCCGGTGATCCTCCACCTTGAGGCCCGACGAGCCCGGGACGAAGTGGACGCGATCCCCGCCGAGATCGGCGTGCGGGGCGCCGTCGCGGTCGTAGAGGACGAACGACGACGGGGCCGACGCGATCGCCCGCTCGACGACGTCGGGCGGGAAGCGGACGCGCTCGCCGCTCGGGTCGGTCGGCAGCCCGGCGGCGAGGAGCCGCTTCCTCAGCTCCGGGCCGCGGATCTCCATGCCGATCTCGGACAGGATCCGCTTCGCCTCGTCGACGATCCGGGCGATCAGCTCCGGTTCAAGCATGGTGAGCGTCGGGCGCATCGGTCCTCCGGGGGCGCTGGGGCGCGTCGGTCGCTAGGGTATTCGCTGCGGGGCGACGGCGGCGCCGGACCGGCCCCACCGGCACGCCGTCGTCGGCAACCTGCGGGTCAGCCTGCCGGCGGGCGGTGTGCGGCGGCGCACCGTCTTCGCCTCACCGGCACGTGATGGTGCCACGGTACGGCGCTCGCGGCTCGTGCGTGGTTGCTCCCGCAGACATAACTCACCTTATCGGCAGTTGCGTCTTGACGCTCGAGGCGTGTCACCCGTACCGTCGAGCGGTCCAGTCCGGGGCGTCCAGGGCACGGGGCGCGCGCGGGTCGGTTTCCCTCAGGGGTGTTCGATGCGTCATCCGCTCGCCACGAGGCGTGCCATCCTCGTCGCCGTCCTCGTTTCGTTCGTCAGCGGTCTCGCCCCTGCGCCCTCGGTCCCCGTGGCGCGCGCGCTGACTGGCTCGAGCGAGTTCAACGTCTCGGTCGCCGACCTCCAGTTCATCCTCCAGCAGATCCGGATCGCCGAAGCGCACGCCACCCGCGAAGGGCCGTCGTTCGGGACGGTGACCCCGCCGACCTCCGTCCTCGGGGTGGGCACGAACGACGTTCCGGACCCCACCTTCCCGTGGGGTCTCCGTGCGGTCGACGGGAGCGGGAACAACCTCGCCCCGGGACGGAACCGCTACGGCGCCGTGGACGGTCTCTTCCCACGTCTGACGAACCCGCAGTGGCGCGACGGAGTCGCGACGATGGTGATGAACGGCCACGCGATCTCGTCGGGCGACGCGACGACGTATTCGCCGCTCGCAGGCTCCATCGTCGACCTGGAGCCGCGTGTGATCAGCAACCTGATCGCGAACCAGTCGATCGACAACCCGGCCGCTGTCGCGGCGGCGGGGACGACCGTCCCGGACCCCAGTTCCGGCGGCTTCGGGCGTCCGTCGCTCGTGATCGAGAACACCGCGCCGGCAGGCGGTGTCGCCCCGGTGGTCGCGCCCTACAACGCGATGTTCACCTTCTTCGGCCAGTTCTTCGACCACGGCCTCGACCTCATCGGGAAGTCGTCGACGAGCTTCGTCGCACTCCCCCTCCCGGC
The DNA here is from genome assembly GCA_046045415.1 of Chloroflexota bacterium. Classification (GTDB taxonomy): domain Bacteria; phylum Chloroflexota; class Limnocylindria; order Limnocylindrales; family CSP1-4; genus DASVZT01. The sequence goes on from JBJOLT010000040.1 coordinate 39,713, forward strand.
CGGGGACGACCTCGCGACGGATCGGACCGGCCCGATGCTCCTGAGTCGGACCGCCTACCCTGCCGGCTCGAACATCACGCTCACCGCGGGGCGCAATCTGACGACCCCGTGGGTCGACCAGAACCAGACCTACGCATCGATCGCATCGAAGCAGGTCTTCCTGCGCGAGTACGAAGTCGTCGGTGGCCAGGTCCGGGCGACCGGTCGGCTCCTCACCGGGCCGAACGGTGAGATCGCCGACTGGACGAAGGTGAAGCAGCAGGCACGAGATGTGCTCGGGATCGCGCTCACCGACGCCGACGTCACGCGGATCCCGCTCGTCCTCACCGACGAGTACGGCCGCTTCCTCCGTGGTCGCTTCGGGCTTCCGCAGCTCGTCCTCTCGACCGCGCCGCTCACCGTCCGGGACGCGAGCACCGGGGCGCCCGTCTCGACCGCCGGGGTCGTCGGGACCGGCCACGCCTTCCTCGACGACATCGCGCACAACGCCTCGCCGAACTCGCCGCTCGGGACCGCGCTCGTCGCGGACGCGGACTCGACCATCGGGAGCACGACCGCCTCGCTCGCGCCCGGCACCTACGACGACGAGCTGCTCGGCGTTCACTACATCACCGGCGACGGCCGCGGGAACGAGAACATCGGCCTGACCGCGATCCACACGGTCTTCCACGCGGAACACAACCGGCTCCGCGATGACATCCACGCGACGATCCAGGCGAACCTTGCGACGCTCGGCGGGTTCACGCTCGCGACCGGGTGGGGCTACGGGGAGCGGCTCTTCCAGGCGGCGCGGTTCGTGAACGAGAACGAATACCAGCATCTCGTCTTCGACACGTTCGTCCGGCGGATCGAGCCGACGATCCACCCCTTCTTCGGCTACGACCAGAACGTCCAGCCCGACATCACGGCCGAGTTCGCGAACGCCGTCTACCGCTTCGGTCACTCCATGCTGAACGAGACGATCCGCCGTCGCGACGCGAACGGGAACGACCGGACGATCTCCCTCTTCGAGGGCTTCCTCAACCCTGCTTCCTTCATGGCCGGCTACCAGTCCGCGGGTTCGGCGGCGGCGAGCGTCGCACGCGGTAGCGCATGGCAGATCGGGAATGAGATCGACGAGTTCGTCACCGGCGCCCTTCGGAACAACCTCGTCGGGGTCCCGCTCGATCTCGCGAGCCTCAACCTCGCTCGCGGTCGCGACACGGGCATGCCGTCGCTCAACAACGTCCGCATGCAGCTCTGGCAGCAGACGGGAAGCGGCTCGCTCATCCCCTACGACTCCTGGGGTGACCTCCGCCGGCGGCTCCGACACCCGGAATCGCTCGTCAACTTCATCGCGGCCTACGGGACCCATGCGACCATCCTCGAGCCGTCGAACACGACGGGCGATCGGTGGGTCGCGGCGTACAAGCTCGCGGTCGGCGCCGCCCCGGGGCCCGATCGGTTCGATCCCGCTGACGACCTCCCGCTCGACCTTGCCGGGACCGATCTCGCCTACGCCGATCGGTCCCACTTCCTCGCGGGCGAGCTCTACGAGGTCGTCGACGCCTCCGGCAACACGGTGAAGTTCGACTGGCGTCGCCAGTACGACGAGTGGGGGATCCCGCTCATGGGACCGGACGGTCAGCTCGTCCCGGCCCCCTCAGGCATCGACGCGGTCGATCTCTGGATCGGCGGCCTCGCGGAGACCCGCGGGAGCCCCGCAAGCCTCCTCGGCAGCACGTTCACCTTCGTCTTCAAGACCCAGATGGAGAAGCTCCAGGACGGCGATCGCTTCTACTACCTGCACCGGCTGGCCGGCACGAACCTGCTCACCCAGGTCGCGAACAACACGCTCGCCGACATGTTCGTCAGGAACACGGATGCGGAGAGCCTCCCGGCCGACCTCTTCTCCGCCCCGCAGATCGTCATCGATCTCTCGAGCGGCTCCTCGATCCAGGCGGCGGGAGCGCGGACCCTCGCCGACGGGACCGTCCGCTATGACGGCTCACTCAACGCTGTCTTCGTCGGGACGAGCGCGCTGAACAAGATGCGCTCGGGCGCCGGGAACGACACGATGCGAGGCTTCGCCGGGAACGACACGGTCGACGGCGACGAGGGGAACGACAACCTCCAGGGTGGCGCGGGGAACGACGTGCTCGTCGATACGGGCTTCACGGGGATCGATCTCGCGCTCGCGGGGTCCGGCGACGACTACGTCAATTCCGGGCCCGGCGCGGACGTCAACGAAGGTGGGCTCGGCAACGACTTCTTCAAGCTCGATGCAGACGGCCCGACGGTCAACGGCGGAAGCGGCCGTGACCTCGTGCAGGGCGGTTGGGGGGCCGATCTCGTCTCCGGCGACGGCGACGAGGACTGGATCGAGGGGGGACCCGGGAACGACCTCCTCCAGGGCGATGCCGCGCTCCCCGCCCTCGGGTTCGATCTGATCCCGCCGGGGCCGGACGTGGTCGTCGGCGGGATGGGCCCCGACACCCTCGCCGGCGGCGGGCTCGACGACGTCTTCGGCGGCGGCGACACGTCGACGCTCGCGTCGACCGCGGACGTCGTCGACGGTGGGACCGGGTTCGACTGGATCACCTACACGACGGCTTGGTATGGATCGTCGAAGCCGGGGGTCATCGCGGATCTCGGCCTCATGGCCCGGGTACCGGGCGACCCGACGCAGATCGGGATGGATCTCTTCATCTCGGGGGACGTCGAGGCGGCATCCGGTTCGATCGGCAACGACACGATCTACGGCGACATCAGGACGACCTTCGCGAACCCCTTCGGTCCGAGCGATGCGCTCGACGCTGCGGCGACGGCGCGGATCGGCGGGACGGTACTCGCGCGGATGCTCACGAGGGTCGGGAATGACGCGGGCATCGCGGTCGGCCTCGACGGGAACATCCTCGTCGGCGGCGGCGGTAGCGACGTGATCTCCGGTCGGCTCGGGAATGACCTGATCGACGGGGACGCCTCGCTCAGCGTCTGGCTCGAGCACAGCTGCGTCACCGCCTCGAACCCGACCGGCGCGTGGGTGCGGACGACGCTCGGCGACCTTCGGACGCTCGTCGAAACGCGGACGACCGTCGCGGATCCGGCCCAGGCGTGCACCGCGACGAAGACGCGGATCCGAAGGGAACTGCTCGCCGGCTCGGCGGCCGGCTCGATCGATACGGCTGCCTACGCCGGAAGCCGCGCCGATTACACGATCCGACGGTCGAGCGCTCCGGTCGGCGGACTCTATTACTACGTCGTGGAGGGGATCGAAGGCACCGACGTCCTGTGGAACGTCGAGCGTCTGCAGTTCCTCGATCAGACCATCAGCATCGCGAACGCCCCCGCGACGCTGAACGCCGTCGCGCTCTCGAGCAAGCCCACCCTCGTGACCGCCGTCCCCGGCCCGGGGCAGGTGACGGTGAAGTGGGCGCTCCCCCTCAGCCCCGGTGGCGGCTCGATGGGGAGCGGGACGACGCCCGCGTACGAGGCGCGCGCGTACGACGCAACGCTCCTCCTCATCGGGCGCTGCACCGCCGCGGGTGACGTCCCCGCGAACCGGGCGTGCACGATCGGGCGGCTCACCGACGGGTTCCAGTACTCGGTCGACGTCGTCGCGATCAACTCCCAGGGAACGAGCAACGCGTCGAACCCGGTCCTCGTGACGCCCGGGACCACGCCGACGGTGCCCGCGGCCGTCGCTTCCGCGAACGTGCGCGCCGTCGCGTCGAACAGCCAGGCGAACGTCACGTGGAACAACGGGAACGACGGCGGGTCGCCCGTCATCGACTACACGGTCCAGGTCTGGACCGAAGCGACGAGCCCCGCCGGCGCCCTGCCTGCCTTCACGTGCGTCTCGGCCATCACGTCGTGCACGGTCGTCGGTCCCCTCTCGCCGTATGGGCTCGCGCCGTATGGGAGGTACTACGTCGACGTCGTCGCGCGGAACGCCGTCGGTGTCGGCGCACCCTCGAGCCCGCGGGTCATCATCACGAGCACGCCGACCGCCCCGCAGAACGTCCGCGTGGCTGCGGCCAGCTCGCGCGCATCCGTCACGTGGGACGCGCCGACGAGCGACGGCTACAGCGCCGTCACCGGCTACAGCGTCACGGCATTCACGGCGGAGTTCGGCGGATCGCCCGTCGGGACCGGTTGTACGCTCGGGATCGTCTACACGTGCACGATCACCGGGCTTACGAACGGGACGACGTACTGGGTGAGCGTCGCGGCACGGAATGTGAACGGGACCGGGATCGGCTCCGACCGGCTCGCGGTCACCCCGGCGCCCAACCCGCCCTCCGAGCCCCAGAGCGTCACCGCGACGGCCGGGAACACGACCGCAGCGATCGGCTGGACGGCGCCTGCGTCGTCCGGCGCCGGCGCGATCACCGGATACACGGCGCGGGCGTGGACGGCGGCTGCCGGAGGAGCCTCCCCCGCCGCCACGTGTGCCGGCTCGCTTTCGACCCTGGGCTGCACGATCACGGGCCTCCTGAATGACGTCACCTACTACGTCGACGTCGTCGCGGCGAACGCCGACGGGACCGGTCCGGCTTCCGCCCCGCGCGTCGCCGTGACGCCGCGCCCGAACGCTCCGGGCGCGCCGACGATCTCCTCGGTGGCCCGAGGCGACGGATCGGCGACCCCGACGTGGGTGCCGCCGACGAACGACGGCGGCGCCGCGATCACGCGATACGTAGCGACCGCCTACAGCGCTGCCTCCGGCGGTAGTGCCGTCGGCACGGGCTGCGAGACCGACGGCGCCGGTCGTTCGTGCGCGATCACGGGTCTCGTGAACGGCACCACCTACTGGGTCTCGGTCGTGGCGAGGAACTCGCTCGGCGACGGACCGTCCTCGGCCCGGACGTCGGTGACCCCTGCTGCGCTCCCGTCGGCGCCCGCGAGCGTGGACGCCTCGGCCGGCAACGCACTCGCGACGATCACGTGGACGGCCGCGAGTGCGAACGGCAGCGCGATCACCGGCTACACGGTGCGCGCCTGGGCGGCTGCGAGCGGCGGGACGACGCCGGTCCGTACCTGCGCGTGGACGACCGGGGCACTCACCTGCCAGCTCACGACCCTCACGAACGGGACGACCTACTACGTCGACGTCGTCGCGACGAATGCCGTCGGGTCCGGTCCTGCCTCGACGCCGCGCGTGTCGGTCACACCGCAGGCCGTCGCCCCCGGCGCGCCCACCGGCGTCGCGCTGACGCGGGGCGATCGCGCGATCGGCGTATCGTGGGTCGCACCGACGTCGAACGGCGGCGCGACGATCAGCGGCTACACCGCGACCGCGTACGACGCGTCCACCGGCGGGACCGGGATCGCCACCTGCTCGACCGCGAGCGCGACGACGGTCTCGTGCTCCATCACCGGGCTCGTGAACGGGACGACGTACTGGGTCTCGGTCGTCGCGACGAACGTGCGCGGCGATGGCCCGCCCTCCAGCCCACGCGTCGCGATGGTCCCGAACGTGCTTCCGGGGGCGCCGACCGGCGTGAGCGCGAGCACCGGTGGCGCCGCACGCCAGATCGCCGTCTCGTGGAAGGCGCCGACGTCCGGCGGCACCGTCGTCGGCTACGTCGCGCGCGCCTACACCCGGACGACCGGCGGGAGTCCGACGGGCCAGTGCACCTGGACCACCGGGACGCTCAGCTGCACGATCACCGGACTCAGGAGCGGGACCACCTACTACGTGGACGTCGCCGCGACGAACCAGGTCGGGACGGGCCCGGCATCGGCCCCGCGTGTCACCTTCCGGACGCTCTGATCCTGGTGTGCGCGCGTTCGATGCCCGGCTCGGCTAGGATTCAGCCATGACTGTACGACGACGCTCCGCAGGTTCGCTCTCGCTCTTGGCAGCGTTCCTCCTCGCCGCGTGCTCGTCCGGCGGTGGCCCCGCCGACGTTCCCGGTTCCTCGCCCGGCGTCGCGACGGTCTCGTTCGGCGACCCGGTGGGCGACGTCGAGTGCGACCGGGGCGGCCACGACGCGGCGTACCACATCCACTCGATGCTCCGGGTCACGATCGACGGGAAGCTCTACGACCCGGAGGACGACATCGGCGTCGACGGCGAGCGGTGCATGTACTGGGTCCACGTCCACGAGGGGACCGGCGGCGTCGTGCACGTCGAGGCGCCGGAGAACGTGACGGTCACGCTCGGCGATCTCGTCGCCGTCTGGCAGGCGACCTATCCCGACTCCCCGATCCTCGCCGGGGCGCTCGCCGGGCTCGAGGCCGGGGCGCTGAAGGTCGACGGCGCGCCGTACACGGAGGACTGGCGGGAGCTCGCGCTCGTCGACGAGCGGCTCATCGAGATCGGCTAGCCCCGGGCAGATCGCCCTCGATCCCCGGGGACGCTCGTCGGGCCGACGCTCGGCGCGTCGCGCCGCTCCTCAGCGGGTCGCCGCCGGCGGGACGACGTTCGCCCCGGTGACGATGACGAGGGCCACCCCGGTCCGCCCCGCGTCTGCGAGCACGCCCGCCCACGACGCGCCTGCCGCCGCCTCCGCCGTCACGCCGACGGCACCCCCGAGCTCCGTGGTGGCAGCCGGGAGGTCACCCTCGCGCACGAGTCGCATGTCGTCGACGCGGTCGACCATCATCTCGAGCGCCTCCGGGACGGGGACGCGCGTCGCGATCCCCTCGGCGATCGTCGCGGCGTCCTCGGTCTCGATCGGCCGTCCCGCGCGCCACGAGAGCGTCATCGAGGGCGCCGCGTCCGACTGGATCCCGATGATCCGGCACGCCGGTGCCGCGTGACGGAGCCACGCGCCGATCCCCACGATGAGCGCCCCGTTCCCGACCGGCACGTACGCGGCGGTCGGCGCGGGGAGCTCGCCCCGCGCGACGGCGTCGGTCACCTCGAGCGCGATCGTCGCGGCACCGGTCGCGACCCACGGCTCCTCCCCGTCGACGAGGAGGAGGCTGCCGCTCCGGCGTGCGTCCTCGGCTGCCGCCTCACGGGCCTCGTCGAAGTCGCGGCCGGACTGGACGACGGTGGCGCCGAGCCGCCGGATCCGCTCGAGCTTGACGGGGTTCGCGTGGTCGTCGGCGAAGACGCGGACGGGGACGCCGAGGGCGCGCCCGGCGTAGCCGGCGCCCTGGCCGAAGTTGCCGGTCGAGGCGACGACGACGGGACGATCCGGTCCGAGCCGGCCCCGGGCGGCGAGCTCGCGGATCGCGAGCCACGTCCCGCGCCCCTTGTAGGAGCGGACCGGGTTCACCGTCTCGACCTTCACGATCACCGGGATCCCGGCACGCTCGCTCAGTCGCTCGTCGACGTACTGCGCGCCGCCGCGCAGCTCGGCGGGGATGCGCTCGATCGCCGACCGGATCGCCGCCGGCTCGAGCTCCTTGTCGACGCGAGTCACGGCCTGACCTCCGGACGGGCGGCGGAGCCGCGCGTGAAAACGAAACGCCCGGAGGAACCGCCGCCCCGGCCCCGGCCCCGCGATGCAAGCACCGCCGAGTCCGTTTCCTGGTCCGCCAGCCCCTCCGGGCAGGGATGACGATACGGGCCGTCGGCAGCGCGCGTCGAGACGGTTCTCCACGAGTTTCGAAGTTCCGACCGCCCGGGACCGTCAGTTGTCCACCCGCTCCCCACAATGCCGCTCACTCGAGCGGCCAGACGTGACCGCTCGCGCCGTCCGCCCCGGCGGGTTCCCCGGCCATCTCCGCGGTCGCCTCGACGACCCGGAGCTCGCGATCGACGAGGAGGACCGGTCGCCGCACGACGCCCGTCGCATCGCCGCCGCGCGCGCCGTCCCCTCCCCTGCCGGCCGACTCACCGCCGCACGCCGCGAGGACCTCAGGAAGATCGACGACGTCGAACCCGTGCGTCGGTCCCCACGGGAACGCCAGCGGTCGGACGCCGTCCGGGCCGACGACGTTGCCGTGCGCCTCGCGGCCGTCCGCCTCGGGATGGAGGGTGAGGAGCCCGGCCGCGCTCGAGACCTCGAGCCGGGTCGGCGACCCGCCGGGGTCGGTCTCGAGCAGGACGACGAGGAGCCCGCGCCCGTCCTCCCGCACCCAGCGCCGGCGCCGACCGCGCGTGCCCTCCGCGACGGTCCAGATCGTCCGACCTCCGCCTGGGAGGTCGACCCGGCCGCCTTCGCGCCGTGGGGCCGTCACCGGACCGTCCGGGCTCAGGAGGCCGGGGCGGCGGCGGTCGCGGCGTCCCGGGCCGCGGCCTCGAGCTCGCCCGCGAGGGAGGGAGCGAGCCGACCGCGGACGCGGACGCCACGCTCGTCGTACTCGAGCTCGACGCTCCCCCGCTCCCGGACGCGCGCGAGGAGCTCCCCCGCCGCATAGGGGACGAGGAGATCGACGTCGACCCAGAGCGAGGCGAGGAGGGAGGAGAGCTCGAGACGCAGCTCGTCGAGCCCGAACCCGGTCCGGGCACTGACGAGGACGGAGCCGGCGACGATCGGCGCCGCCGAGCCGGCGACGGCGTTGCGGTCGAGGAGGTCCGCCTTGTTCAGAGCGACGAGGCGCGGCTTGTCGCCCGCGCCGAGCTCGCCGAGCACCGCCTGCACGGTCGCCCGGTGTTCCGTCGCATGCGCGTCGGCTGCATCGACGACCTCGAGGAGGACGTCCGCGCGGGTCACCTCCTCGAGCGTCGCCCGGAACGCGTCGACGAGCTGATGCGGCAGCTTGTGGATGAAGCCGACCGTGTCGGTGACGATCGCCGTCTGGCCGTCGCCGAGCCGGACGAGGCGGCTCGTCGGATCGAGCGTCGCGAAGAGCTTATCCTCGGCCTTCGCCACCTCGCTCCCGACGAGCGCGTTGAGGAGCGACGACTTGCCGGCGTTCGTGTACCCGACGATGCCGACCGACGGCATGAGCCGCCGGTCGCGGCCGCGGGCCGACGTCGCGCGCTGCCGGCGGACCTGCTCCACCCGCTCCTTCATCTTCTTGATCCGCTCCCGGATGAGCCGCCGGTCCGTCTCGAGCTGCGACTCGCCGGGGCCGCGCGTGCCGATCCCGCCGCCCGTCCGCGAGAGGTGGGTCCAGAGGCGGGTGAGCCGCGGGAGCTGGTACTCCAGCTGCGCGAGCTCCACCTGGAGCCGTCCCTCGTGGGTCGCCGCGTGGAGCGCGAAGATGTCGAGGATCAGCCGGCTCCGGTCGATCACCTTGACCTTGAGGAGCTCCTCGAGCGCGCGCTGCTGGCTCGGCGAGAGCTCGTCGTCCGCGATGAGGAGTTCGAACCCGGTCTCGGATCGGGCGGCGACGAGTTCCTCCGCCTTGCCCTTCCCGATGTACCAGTTGGGGTCGACGTGGCGGCGGTTCTGCCACTCCGCACCGACGACCTCCGCGCCCGCGGTCGCCGCGAGGGACGCGAGCTCCGCGAGGGAGTCCTCGGCCGTCCAGCCGGGGTCGTTCCCCGTGTCGACGGCGACAAGGAACGCCTTCTCGACGGGCGGCGCGAGCTCGACCGGACCCTTCCCTCCCATCGGGTCAGGATACCGGGAGCGCCGCGAGGAACCGGTCGACCCGTCCGATGACGGCTCCGGCCGGGTCGTCGGTCGCGTCGAGCCACTCGTACCCGAGCTCGGACCGGAACCAGGTCCGCTGCCGGCGGGCGAACGCGACGTTCCGGTGGGCGTCGAGCTGGATCGCCGCCTCGCGGTCGATCGCCCCGTCGAGGAACGCCCATGCCTCACGGTAGCCGATCGCGCTGAACGCGGGGAGGCCGGGGTCGTATCGCTCCCTCAGGGCCCGTGCCTCGTCGACCAGTCCCGCGTCGAACTGGGCGCGCGCCCGGGCCGAGATCCGCTCCGCATGGAGGCGGGCCTCCGGGACGACGAGTCCGAGCCGGAGGTGCGGCCCGGGATAGCCGGTCGGCGCAGGGCGCTCCCGGTCCCCGCCGAGCTGTGCGAGCTCCAGCGCCCGGACGACGCGCCGGGGGTTGCGGAGATCCGTCGATGCAGCGAGGCGCGGGGCGGTCGCGACGAGCCTGGCTGCGAGCGCCTCCCGCCCGTGCCGGGCGAGGTCCTCCTCGAGGGTCGCCCGCACCGCCGGGTCCTCCGGGAGCCCCGCGAGATCGAGCCCGGCGACGATCGAGCGGAGGTACAGGCCGGTCCCGCCGACGAGGATCGCGACGGCGCCGTCGATCGTCCCGAGCCGCTCGAGGATCGGCCGGGCGTGCCTCGCGAAGTCACCGACGGTGAAGCGATCGCCGGGGTCGACGAGATCGAGGCCGTGGTGGACGATCCCGCGCCGCTCGACGACCGGCAGCTTGGCCGTGCCGATGTCGAGGCCGCGGAAGACCTGGCGCGAATCGGCGGAGACGATCTCGACCGCCCGGCCCGCGTCCCGCAGGTACGTCGCGAGCGCGATCGACGTCCCGGTCTTTCCCGTCGCGGTGGCGCCGGCGATGACGACGAGCGGCGCCGTCCTCACGCGATCCTGCCGCGGAGCGCGTACGGCCCCGCGTGGTCGATCCGGACCGGCACGAGGCGCCCGAGGAGCTCCGACGGTCCGACGAGGTGGACGAGGCGGTTCCCGCGGCTCCGGCCCGAGAGCCGGACGGCACCCGCGGGGATCGGGTCCCGGGCGTCGCCGGCCGGCCCGTCGTGATCGTGTCCCCGCTCCGGGACGATCGCGTCGACGAGGACCTCGACGGTCGCCCCGAGTCGCGCCCGGTTCCGCTCGAGCGAGATCGCCTCCTGCCGCGCGAGGAGCTCGTTGAGGCGCCGCCGCTTCTCCGCGGTCGGGACGTCGTCGTCGAGCCGTGCCGCCGGCGTGCCGGGGCGGGGCGAGAAGGCGGCGGCGAAGACCGTCTCGTAGCGGACCTCGTCGAGCAGGCGGAGCGTCGCCTCGAACTGCGCCTCGGTCTCGCCCGGGAAGCCGACGATCACGTCGGTGGAGAGCGCGATCCCCGGCACGGCGGCGCGGATCGCCGCGAGGCGCTCGAGATAGTGCTCCACCGTGTACTGGCGGCCCATCCGTCGGAGGACGAGGTCGTCACCCGACTGGACGGGGAGGTGGAGGTGCTCGCAGACGCTCGTCGCGGTCGCGAGCGCGTCGATGAGCCGGTCGGAGAGGTCCCACGGGTGCGACGTGACGAACCGCAGCCGCGGGATCGCGGGCGCTCCGTCCGCCGCCCGGATCGAGTCGATCGCGAGGAGGAGCTCTGCGAGATCGGGTCGCGCCGTCGCGTCGAGCCGTCGTCCGACCCGCCGCTCGCGGTCGACGTGCGAGAAGCGCGCCTCGGCGGGGAGATCGTGGCCGTAGCTGTTCACGTTCTGGCCGAGGAGCGTCACCTCGCGGTAGCCGGCGGCCGCGAGCGACCGGGCCTCGGCGACGATCTCGTCGAAGGGGCGGCTCCGCTCCGGGCCCCGGCTGAACGGGACGATGCAGTAGGTGCAGGTCTTGTCGCAGCCGTAGACGATCGGGAGCCATGCAGAGATCGCCGACTCGCGCCGGACGACGCCGCGCTCGACCGCGTCCGCCCTGACGGCCGGGAGCCGGTCGGCCGCCCCGACGGTCACCCGTCCGACGGTCGCGGTCATGCCGAGCCCGATCGGACCCTGTGCGGATGCGAGCCCGAGCCGGGCGACGAGCTCGGGTTCCTCGTCCGGCCGGAGGAAGAGGTCCACCGCCGGGTAGCGGCGACGGAGTCCGGCGCGATCGGGTTCGCGGACGGAGCAGCCGGTGAGGACGACGCGGAGCGCCGGGTTCGCCGCCTTGAGGCGCGCGAGCTGTCCCTGCCGGCCGATCACCTTCTGCTCCGCGCCCTCGCGGATCGCGCACGTGTTGATGACGATCAGCTCCGCGGTCTCGGGGGCGTCGGCGGCCGGGCAGCCGGCGGCGGCGAGGCGGCCGGCCATCTCCTCGGAGTCGCTCCGGTTCATCTGGCACCCGAGGGTCCAGACGTAGAACGCCGGGAGCGCGAGCTCATCGGGCCGGAACTCCGCGACGCGCTCGTCGGCATCGGGCCGCGCCGCGGCGACGACCGGCGGCGGGGCGTGCTCGAGGATCGGGAGCGGACGTCGGTCGGCCATCGCGGTCAGGATAGAGCGTCAGCCCCCGGCGGCCATCCGCGCGAGCCCGTCGCGGAGCGGCGGCTCCACCTCCGGCGGGACCCAGAGCCTCGCGTGCGACTCGGCGTACGTCCCCTCGTGGCCGTGGTGGTCGGCTCCTCCGGTCGCGACGAGTCCGAGCTCCCGGGCGACGGCGGCGACCCCGGCCGTCTCGTGGACCGAGTAGCGGGCGTAGTGCACCTCCAGTCCGGCGAGCCCGTACCCGACGAGCTCGCGGAGGAGCGGGCGCAGGGACGGGGCCTCGGCGAGATG
>JBJOLT010000074.1:0-11437 GCA_046045415.1 Chloroflexota bacterium
ATCGTCACAAGCGTGCTCGTCCTCATGGGAACTCCCGTGCTCACGAGCGCGCTGATCATGCTCTTTGTTGACCGCAACTTTGGCGGGAGCTTCTTCGATCCAACGACGGGCGGCTCGGCAATCTTGTGGCAGAACATCTTCTGGTTCTACAGCCACCCAGCCGTGTACATCATGGTGCTCCCCGGCATGGGCGTGATCTCAGAGATCATCCCAGTCTTCAGCCGGAAGCCGCTCTTCGGCTACAAGGCGTTCGTCTTCGCGACGGCGGCGATCGGTGCGCTCGGGTTCAGCGTCTGGGCCCACCACATGTTCACGACCGGCGCCGTCTACCTCCCCTTCTTCAGCCTCATGACCTTCCTCATCGCCGTCCCCACCGGCGTGAAGATGTTCAACTGGATCGCGACGATGGTCCGCGGCCAGCTCACCTTCACGACGCCGATGATCTTCTCGCTCGGCTTCCTCTCGATGTTCCTCATCGGCGGGATCAACGGCGCCTTCAGCGCATCCGTCCCGGTGGACTTCGCGGTCCACGACACGTACTGGATCGTCTCGCACATCCACTACGTCCTCTTCGGCGGCTCGGTCTTCGGGGTCTTCGCCGGGATCTTCTTCTGGTTCCCGAAGATGACCGGCCGGATGCTCCACGAGGGGCTCGGCAAGCTCCAGTTCGTCCTCATGTTCATCGGGACGAACCTCACGTTCTTCCCGATGCACCAGCTGGGCCTCTCCGGGATGCCGCGGCGGATCGCCGACTACAGCTCCACGGCCGGCTGGAACGAGCTGAACCTCGCCGCGACGATCGGCTCGTTCATCCTCGGGATCGCGATGCTCCCGTTCCTCTGGAACGTCTTCATCTCGCTCCGGAGCGGGAAGGTCGCCGGGGACGACCCCTGGGAGGCGAACACGCTCGAATGGGCGACGAGCTCCCCGCCGCCGCCCTACAACTTCGACCGGCTCCCGGAGATCCGGAGCGAGCGGCCGCTCTTCGACGAGCGTCACGGCGGTGCGGCCCACGGCCGGCCCGCGATCCCGGCGGAGGTCTGAGATGGCGGTGACGAGCCCGGCCCTCGGGCACGGCGAGGCGCTCGAGCACGGGCGCGGGGGGATCAGCAACCCGATCCTCGGGATGCTCCTCTTCATCGCGTCGGAGGTGATGTTCTTCGCCGGCCTCTTCGCCGCGTACTTCAACGTCCGCGCGAACGCGACCGTCTGGCCCCCGGCCGACTACGCCGACAAGCTCCACGTCTTCCCGATCGTGGGGCCGGCGACCATCCTGCTCGTGATCAGCTCGTTCACGATCCACGCGGGCGTCCGGGCGATCCGCCGCGGCGACCGGACGGGGATGAACCGGGCGCTCGGCGTGACGCTCCTCCTCGGGATCGTCTTCCTCGCGATGCAGGCCGCCGACTACATCCTCCTCTACTCGGAGGACGTCAGGCTCGACTCCGGCACGTTCGGGACGACCTACTACGCGCTCACGGGCTTCCACGGCGCGCACGTCCTTGCCGGCGTGATCATGATCGCCGTCGCCCTCTACCGCGGCACCGCGGGCCAGTTCTCCGCGCGACACCACGACGCCGTCGAGGCGACCTCGCTCTACTGGCACTTCGTCGACGTGGTCTGGATCGGGCTCTTCTCGATCCTCTACCTCCTTCCCGGGCACGGCTGAGCGGAGCGACCGATGCGGCCACGACTCGCCTTCGCGATCGGACTCCTCTTCGCGGTCATCGCGGTCGTCTACCTCGTCGTCAGCGGCGACGTCGGCGGCGCGACGATGCTCGGCGCCCTCGCGATCGGGATGACGGTCATGTGGTACGTCCTCTTCTCCGGTACCCCCTCGGAGAGCTGACCGCCCGATGGAAGGACTCGCCGCGGCGTTCGAGGCGGCCCTCGCCGGCCTCATCGAGCTGACCGCGCGGTTCGTCATCCCGGACTGGGGAGCGCTCATCGGCCTCCTCCCGGTCGGCGTCCTCCTCGGGGTCCTCGGCTTCCTCGGCTGGCTCGTGATCCGCTACCGGGCGGCGGGGCCGACCCGCCGCGGCCCGGGGAGGGTCGCCCCGCGGACGCCCGACGGGATCCACATGCCGGGGCCGTCGCTCGCCCCGTTCCTCGTCGCCGTCGGGGCGTTCCTCCTCTTCTTCGGGCTGATCCTCGGCGTCGGGAGCCTCCCGTTCCTCCTCGGGGTGATCGCCCTCTTCCTCACGCTCGTCTACTGGCTCCGCGAGGGGATGCGCGACTACGACGCGATCGAGGCGCCGGCGAGCGTCCCGGCGCTCGCCTACGGCGGCCCGCCCCCCGGGATCCACATGCCGGGTCCCTCGTTCCGGCCGCTCCTCGTCTCCGCCGCGGCCGCGGTCCTCTTCGCCGGCCTGATCGTGGGTCCGGCCCTCCTCGTCGGCGGGGTGATCCTCCTCTTCATCACGATGACCGGCTGGCTCGGCGACGCGGGGCGGGAGTACCGGGCGACGGTCGTCGCCGACTCGACCGGCCACCTCGAGACGGAGCAGTCCCCGCCGCTCCCGATCGGGACGCTCATCGCGTTCGTCCTCGTCCTCGTCGTCGGGATCGGCCTGAGCGCCGGCGTCGGCGGCCCGTCGGAGGCGACGGCGGGCGGCGAGGGTGGCGCACCCGCGGGCGAGGGTGCTGCCGGCGGGACCGGGGACGGCGGATCGGGCGGGATGGCGGGCGGCGGGCCGGCCGAGTCGGCGGCGCCGGCCGTGGAGGCGGACATCGTCCTCGTCGCGCTGAACATCGAGTTCGACCTCGACGCGCTCACCGCGGCGGCAGACACGCCGTTCACGATCGCGCTCGTGAACGAGGACGCCGGGATCCCGCACAACGTGGCGATCCACAAGGAGACCGCGACCGGCGAGGTCGTCTACCTCGGCGACATCTTCAACGGGGTCGAGACCCGGGTCTACGAGATCCCGGCGCTCCCGGCCGGCGCGTACGCGTTCGTCTGCACGGTCCATCCGAACATGGTGGGGACGCTCACCGTCCAGTAGGTCGGAGGCCCTGCCACGCGCACGCGGATCACGCTCCTCCTCGCGGCCGCCGCGGCGACGACCCTCGCGACGATCGGCGTCGGGCTCCTCATCGCCGGCTGGGACGCCACTGCGGACGGCGACGGGGCCGCCGCGACCCCCCGCGCGGAGATCCGGGTCGGCGAGCCGGTCCCCCCCATCGCCGGGACGACGCTCGACGGCGAGCCGTTCGACCTCGGGACGCTCCGCGGCCGTCCGGTCGTCGTGAACTTCTGGGGCCCATCGTGCGTCCCCTGCCGCGACGAGTTCCCGCTCTTCGCCGACCGGCTCGCGGCGCACGAGGCGGACGGGCTCGCGATCGTCGGCGTGCTCTACCTCGACGAGCCGGAGAGCGCCCGCGAATTCGTCGCCGCGTACGGCGGCTCGTGGCCGACCGTCGTCGACCCGGGTCGCTCGATCGCGGCCGCCTACCGGGTCGCGGCCCGCCCGCAGACCTACTTCGTGGACCGGGCCGGGATCCTCCGCTCGATCCAGATCGGCGAGGTCACCGGGCCCGACTTCGACCGCCAGCTCACCGCGATCCTCGCCCCGTGACGGCCGGGTGGGCGCCGCGCGCGCCGCGAACGGTCGGCATCGCGCTCGCTACGATGCGCGGATGACGCCTCGACCCGCCCCGCCCGTCGTCCACCGGCTCGACGGCGCCGTCGTCACCGAGCGCGAGCACCTCGTCCCGCTCGACCACGCCGACCCGTCCGGTCCCTCCCTCGTCGTCTTCACCCGCGAGGTCGTGGCACCCGGCGGCGAGGACCGCCCGTACCTCGTCTTCTTCCAGGGTGGCCCCGGGATCGAGGCGACCCGGCCGACGAGCCCGCCGACCGGCTGGATGGCGCGGGCACTGAAGGACTACCGCGTCCTCCTGCTCGACCAGCGCGGGACGGGCCGCTCCTCCCCGATCGGGCCGATCCTCCCGGGTACGACGGCGGAGGAAGGCGCGCGCTTCCTCACCCGCTTCCGGGCGGACTCGATCGTCCGCGACGCCGAGGCGATCCGTCGCGAGCTCGGGGTCGATCGCTGGAGCATCCTCGGCCAGAGCTTCGGCGGCTTCTGCGCCCAGACCTACCTCTCGATCGCGCCGGAGGGGCTCCGCGAGGCGTTCATCACCGGGGGGATCGCGCCGCTCGCGATGCCGGTCCGCGACATCTACGCGCTCACGTACGAGCGGTGCCGACGGCGGAACGCGCGCTACTTCGAGCGCTACCCCGGCGACCGGGCGCGGCTCCGCGAGCTCTGCCGTCGCGCCGACGATGAGACGGTCCTGCTCCCGTCGGGCGACCGGCTCTCCGGGCGGCGGATCCGCGCGCTCGGCCTCGCCCTCGGCGACAGCGCCGGCTTCGAGCAGCTCCACCACATCCTCGAGCTCCCGTGGGGCTCGGCCGCGCTCCTCGCCGACCTCGACCGGAGTCCCCAGTTCGCCCGGAACCCGCTCTACGCGACGCTCCAGGAGGCCGCCTATGCGGACGGCGTCGCGACCGGATGGGCCGGCGCGGCCGCCTACCCGGCCGACTGGGACGAGGAGGGGCTCTTCACCGGCGAGCACCTCTTCCCGTGGATGTGGGAGGAGTTCGGGGGGCTCCGGGGCCATGCCGCGGCGGCGGACCTCCTCGCGAGCCATCCGTGGCCGCGCCTCTACGACGAGGGCCGGCTCGCCCGGAACGAGGTCCCCGTCGCGACCGCGATCTACACGAACGACATGTACGTCGACCGCGACCTGGCGGTCGCGACCGCCACGCGGATCGGCGCGTGCCGGATCTGGGAGACCGACGAGTACGAGCACAACGGGCTCCGCGCCGACGGCGAGCGGGTCCTCGGCCGGCTGATCGACCTCGTCCGCGGCGGCTGACCGGGCGGTCGGCGGGAGGCGGCAGCGCTCGGGCGGCGGTCGCCCGAAGCGGCGGGGGCCGGAAAAGGATGAACCCCGGGCGGCGGACCCGGGGTTCGGTGGATGCGCTGGTTGCGGGGAGGGGATTCGAACCCCTGACCTTCGGGTTATGAGCCCGACGAGCTGCCGCTGCTCCACCCCGCGACCGCGAATGGTACGGTGGGCGCCCTTGACCGTCAAACGACCCCGGCCGCCGCGCTCCGGGCCGGGCCGGGCCGTGCGACCGCCGCGCGTATCATCGCGACGATGTCGCCCGTCCTCCTCCTGCTCCTCGCTCTCGCGATCTCCCTCACCGCCCTCTACCCGGTCCGGCGGCTCGCGCAGGCCGGATGGCCGCCTGGGAGGCTCGCGCTCTACTGGCTCGGACTCGTCGCGCTCGGGCTCCTCGCCACGGAGCTTCGCGGGTTCTCCCGCCCCTTCCTCGCCGCGTTCCTCGTCGCGTACGTCGCGCCGTTCGTGACGCTCCGCGCGGGGATCGACCGGCTCCTGCACAGGGAGCGGCCGCCGGTCGTGAGGTCCGGCCCGGTCCGCCAGGTGGGACCCGGCACCGGGGGAGCGACCGGGGAGGACGGCCTCGCCGCACGGGGCGAGGTGCTAGCATCGGGCGACCGTGCCGACGCCGAACCGCCCGACCGCGCCTGAGTCCGACGAGGGGGCCACCGTCCCGACGGGACCGGTCCGGATCCAGCCCCGGAAGATGGTCGTCGCCGGACCCGCGAAGCGCGGCGCCGCCGCGAAGCAGCCTGCGGCACCGGCGCGTCCGGCGGCATCGGCCGGCGGGGGCACCGGACCCGGCGGACCCGGCGACTTCTCGCTCGTCGCCCCACCGAGCGGCGTCCCGCCGGAGCCGCGCGAAGGTCTCTCCGTCCGGCGGCTCCTCCTCGACGCCGCCGCCGTCCTCGCGACGCTCGGGGTCGTGATCCTCGTCGGCTCGTTCATCGCCTCACCGCCCGCCGAGGAGGAGAGCCCGACCCCGACCGGGAGCGTCGCCGTCGCGAGCCCGTCCCCGGAGCCGACGGCGACCGCCGTCGCCTCCGGCACCCCGGCCGCCTCCGCGAGCGCCGCGCCCGCGACCGAGGCGCCGAGCGCCGGCCCGGCCGTCGGCCTCGGCGAGCGCTGCGACGACGTCCCGGAGTGCTTCCGCTACACCGTCCAGGATGGCGACACGATCGCCTCCGTCGGCGAGCTCCTCGGCGTGACGCGGACCGGGATCGTCGCGCTCAACCCCGAGCTGACGCCGGAGTCGGCGCTCGAGCCGGGGAGCGAGATCCGCGTCCCGACGCCGACGCGCTGACGCCCGGGCGCCGACGCCGGTCGGCCCGGACCCCGGCGCGGGGCCTCGCGTCCGCCGGCCTCAGCCCTTCCGCCGCTCGAAGTCCCGCATGAACTCGACGAGCTCGGTCACCCCCGCCTCGGGGAAGGCGTTGTAGATCGAGGCGCGCATCCCGCCGACCGAGCGGTGGCCCTTCAGGCCGTCGAAGCCGGCGGCGGTCGCCTCCTTCACGAAGGCGCTCTCCAGCTCCTCGCTCGCGAGGCGGAACGTGACGTTCATCAGGCTCCGGCTCGAGCGCTCCGCGGTGGGGCGCCAGAAGCCGGTCCGATCGAGCTCCGCGTAGAGCACCCCGGCCTTCCGCTCGTTCACCGCCGCGATCGCCGGGAGGCCGCCGTGCTCGAGGAGCCATTCGACGACGAGCCCGAGGACATAGACGCCGAAGACGGGCGGCGTGTTGTAGAGCGAGCCGTTCTCCGCATGGACGGCGTAGTTCAGCATCGTGTGGAGCGACGCCGACGAGCGCTCGAGGAGGTCGCGCCTGATGACGACGAGCGTCACGCCCGACGGGCCGAGGTTCTTCTGCGCCCCGGCGTAGATCAGCCCGTAGCGGGCGACGTCGATCGGACGGCTGAAGATGTCGGAGGAGGCATCCGCGACGAGCGGCGCCGCCCCGACGGCCGGGGTCCGGTGCCACTCGGTCCCCTCGATCGTGTTGTTCGTCGTGATGTGGACGTACGCGGCACCGGGGGTGAGGGCGAGCTCGTCGTCGCGCGGGATCCGGTCGAAGTTCGTCGCGGCCGTCGAGCCGGTCTCGTGCACCGCCCCGACGCGTCGCGCCTCCTTCACCGCCTTGTCGGCCCACGTGCCGGTCATCACGTAGTCCGCGGTCCGGCCGTCGGTGAGGAGATTGAGGGGCACCATCGAGAACTGGAGCGTCGCGCCACCCTGGAGGAAGAGGACCGCGTGGTCGTCCCCGATCCCGGCGAGCCGCCGGATGTCGGCCTCGGCCTTCGCGATGATCCCCTCGAAGGTCGACGAGCGGTGGCTGATCTCGAGGACGCTCATCCCGACGCCGGGGAGCGCGTAGAGCTCGCGCTGCACCCGCTCGAGGACCGGGATCGGGAGGACGGCGGGGCCCGAGGAGAAGTTCAGGATGCGGCCGCTCCCGGCGGCGGGCCGGGTCGGGATCTGCTGGCTCATCGGTGACTCCTTCGGTCGGCAGGCGCCCCGTCCCTACCGGATCTCGACGACCCGGAGGCTGAGGATCTCGGCATGGTCGCCGATCGCGGCGAGCTGGTCGGGGGTCGGCGGGTGGTCGAGGTTGATCCGGGCGACCGCGGCGACCGCCCCCTCGAAGACGACGTTCTCGGTCTCCTGGACGTTGATCCCGGCGCTCCCGAGGTGCTCGAAGACGTGGGCGAGGACGCCGGGCCGGTCGCGGTGGCGGACGACGAGCATGTGGGTCGCCGGGGAGCGTGCCGCGAGGTTCACGACGTTCGGGACGCGCCCGGTCGCCGCGTACGTCGTGACGATCCGCACCGTCTCCGCGGCGATCTCCTCCTGCGCCTGGTCGGTCGAGGCGCCGATGTGATGGGTCCCGTAGACGAGTCCGGCGTCGAGGATCGCCGGCCGGAACTCGGCGGTCCCGGTCTTCGGCTCGTCCGGCCAGACGTCGAGCCCGACCCGGAGGCCCCGCTCGCGGACCGCGACGGCGAGCGCCGCGTGATCGACGACCTCCGCGCGGGACGTGTTCACGACGATCGCACCGGGACGGAGCGCCGCGAGGAGCCCCGCGTCGACGAGGCCGCGCGTCTCGGGGCCCAGCGAGAGGTGGATCGAGAGGACGTCGGCGGCGCTCGCGACCTCGTGGGGGAGCCCAGCGACCCGGGCGGCGGCCGGCCCGGCGGTCGGGAGGCCGTACGACGCGAGGTCCACCGTCTCGCCCCGCTCGAGCGCCGCGGAGAGCCGGCGGCTCCAGACGACGACCGGCATCCCGAACGCGACGGCGCGTCGTGCGACCTCGACGCCGATGCTCCCGAAGCCGAGCAGCCCGAGCTTCCTGCCGTGGAGGCCGGAGGCCTTCGCGAGGCCGGCCTTGTCCCAGCGCCCGGCCCGGAGCTCGGCGACGTTGTCCGGGATCCGCCGGTCGAGCGCGAGGATCAGCCCGAGCGTCAGCTCGGCGACCGCGATCGCGTTCCGTCCCGGGCAGTTCGAGACGTGGATCCCCCGCGCGGAGGCGGCGGCGACGTCGATCGTGTCGTAGCCGGCGCCGGCGCGGACGACGAGTGCGAGGGCACCGGCGTCCATCATCTCGGCGGTGACCTTCGTCGAGCGGACGACGAGCACCTCGGCGCCGCTCGTCCGGAGCGCCTCCGCGAGTGCCGCGTCCGCGAGGGACGGGTCGACGACGACGTCGAAGCCCGCGGCCCGGAGCCCGGCGATCCCCGACTCCTCGAACTTGTCCGCGACGAGGACCTTCATCCGCGACCTCCTTCCCCGGTCGGATCGCCGGCGGGGCCGTCGAGGCCCTGCGGTGCGGCGATCACGTGCGTGAGCAGCCCGTCCCGGAGCTTCGGCTCGAACCACGTCGACTTCGGCGGCATGATCCCGCCGGCGTCGGAGATCGCGATCAGCTCGGCGACGCTCACCGGGTGCATCGCGAACGCGACCGCCGCGCCACCCCGGTCGACGCGCTCGACGAGCGCGCCGGGGCCGCGGATCCCGCCGATGAAGTCGATCCGGGGGTCGGTCCGCTCGTCGCCGATCCCGAGGAGCGGTCCGAGGACCTGGTCGTGGAGCCGCGCGACGTCGAGCCGCTCCGACGGCGTGGCGTCGGCGGCGGCCGGCGCCAGCCGGAGCGCGTGCCAGGCGCGGTCGAGATAGACCGCCACCTCGCCGGGGCCGGCGGGGCGCTCGGTCCCGGGGCGGACGTCGAGCCGCGCCCGGAGGGCCGCGAGGAAGGCGTCCGGGGTGGCTCCCGCGAGGTCGGCGACGACCCGGTGGTACGGGAGGATCCGGAGCTGCTCCTCCGGGAAGGCGACCGCGAGGAAGCCGTCCGCCTCGACGGGGCCCCCGCCGGCAGCCGCACGGAGCTCCGCGCGGGCGCGCATCGCGCTCGCAGCGCGGTGGTGGCCGTCGGCGATGTAGAGCGCCGGCATGGCGGCGAATGCGGCGACGAGGGCGTCCCGCTCCGCCGGCTCCGCCCGCCAGACCTCGTGGCCGATCCCGTCCGCCGCGGTGAGCGCGAGGAGCGGGGGCCGTCCGACGACGCGATCGACGACCGCGTCGACCGACGGGGCGGCGCGGTGGATGAGGAAGACCGGCCCGGTCTGCGCCCCGGTCGCGAGGATGTGGCGCGTCCGGTCGTCCTCCTTCGCCTGGCGGGTCCGCTCGTGCTTCCGGATCGCGTCCCGCTCGTACTCGTCGACCGAGAAGCAGCCGGCGACGCCGACCTGCGTGCGGTCCCCCATCCGGAGCCGGTAGACGTAGAGGCTCGGCTCGTCCTCGTCGACGAGGACGCCGTCGCGGCGGAGCCGCGCGAGGTTCCCGGCGGCGCGGCGGTAGACGGCCGGGTCGTACGGGTCGGTCCCGACGGGGAGCTCGACCTCGGCGCGCCCGACCCGGAGGAAGCTGTGCGGCGCCCCCTCGACGAGCGTCCGCGCCTCGGCGGCGTCGACGACGTCGTAGGGGACGGCGGCGACCGCGGCGGCGTGCTCGGGACGGGGACGGAGCGCCCGGAAGGGCCGGAGGAGAGCCACGCGCCATTCTAGGCGCCGCCCGGCCGCGGGTTCCGATGACCCGGGGCGGAGCGCCTGCGAGCCGGGTGGGATTCGAACCCACGACCTCGGGATTAAAAGTCCCTCGCTCTACCGCTGAGCTACCGGCCCGTCCGAACGATACCCCGCGCCGATCGCCGGGCGGGCGTCAGGAGCCGAGGAGCTCGGGGATCGTGACGAACTCGAAGCCGCGCTCGCGGTAGCCGTCGATGACCGCCTGGAGGATCCGGGGCGTGATGTCGGGGCCGGCATGGAGGAGGACGATCGACCCGGGTCCGCCCGAGAGGGCCCCGGCGATCGCCTGCGACTCGCTGATCCCCGCCTTCGTGTCGGCGCTGCTCGTATCCCACATGACGATGTGCTCGTAGCCGGCGGCGGCGACCGCGGCGTCGCTCGCGGCATCGTGAGCCCCGTACGGAGGGCGGAAGTACGGGATCATCCGCGTCCCCGTCACCCGCTTCCACGCGTTCGAGGTCATCTTCAGTTCGGTCGCGATCGCCTCCGGGGAGAGCGTCCGGATGTCGACGTGGTAGTAGGTGTGGTTGCCGACCGGGAAGCCCGCCGCCGCGATCTCCTTCCAGAGCGCGGGGTCGCGCGACAGGTAGTAGCCGTTGATGAAGAAGGTCGCCTTCACGTCCTCGCGGACGAGCATCTCGAAGATCGCGCGGACGTTCGCCGGCGCGTAGCCGTCGTCGAACGTGAGCGCGACGACGTCGCGGTCCGCCGGGCCGCGGGTGACGATCGAGACGCTCCCCGTCGCGACCTGGCCGGCGACCTCGCCGGTCGGCAGGACGTTCGGCTCGCTCGTCGGGCCGTAGGTGGGGATCGCGGTGCCGATCGGCGGCCCGGCCGTCCCGTGGTCGTCGCCGATCGGGACGATCGCGGGGTCGACCCCTGCCGGGGGGACCGGCGTCACGAGCGGCGTCGGCGTCGCGGGCGCGACCGACGGCGTCGAGAGCGCACCGGCGACGCCGGCCTCGGCGGCCCCGGCGTCGGGTCCGCCGCCGACGAGCATCGCGGCGACGGCGGGGATCACGATGACGAGCCCGAAGCCTGCGATCCGACGCGAGGTTCCGGGGGCGCCGCGGCGGCGCCCGCCGGGGCGCCGCTGCCGGGAGGGGCGACCGGCGGCCGTCGAGGTCGGCGACGAGATGGCGCTCCCGGCGCTGCCGGTGCCGGCCCCGTCCTCCGGCTCCTCGATCGCGGAGACGTCCTCGGGCGCGATCGCGGTGACCGGTCCCGGTGGCGCGCCGTCGAGGCCGAGGGCGCGCTCGAGGTCCGGCGCCTCGGGGAGCGCATCGAGCTCGGGGAGGACCGACGCGGTGCCGGAGGCGCCGATGAAGTCGGGGGCGGCGACGTCGGTCTCGACCGGCACCCACGGGGTCTCCGCCTCGGGGGCGGGCGGCGGCGCCGCGACGTCCGGCGCGGCCGGGGCCGCGGCGGCGGGCCCCGGGGCGGGGGCCGC
>JBJOLT010000086.1:0-10578 GCA_046045415.1 Chloroflexota bacterium
CGGACGTCGACGCCGTACCCGCCGTTCGGTGGCTCCCCGGCGTCGGGCGCCGGCTCGTACGGGGACAGCATCCGCGCCGTCCGGGCGCCGAGCGTCCCGTCCGCGAAGATCTTCAGCCACCCCACCGTGGCGCGGCTCCCCTCCCCGCCGAGCGGGGCGCCGCTCCTCGCCCCGCGCCCGATCGCGAGGTCGAGGGACTCCGGCCGGACCGAGGCGTGGATCCTGATCGGGAGCCGGCCGCGCGAGCCGAGGCGCTCGTACGCGGCGAAGCCGCCCGTCAGGTCGACGTCGGAGGCGACCTCGCCGGGGTCGTGCGCCGCGACGATGCCGAGCGCGAGCAGCGAGCGGCAGGCACGGACGACGAGCTCGTCGAGCGTCTCGTCCGTCGGGGCCGGGACATGGCGGAGGACGAGCGGCACCGCCGCCTCCTGCAGGACGCCCTCCGGCGTGCCGTCGGCGCTCCGCCGGATGACCCCGCCGTCGGGGTCCGGCGTCGACGCAGCGAGCCCGGCCGACCGGAGTGCCGCTTCGCTCGCCCAGATCGAATGGTGGTCGTGGGCCCAGAGCGCGATCCGCCGTCCCGGTGCGACGGTCTCGAGCGCCGCCGCGGTCGGCCAGCCGCCCCAGCGGACCGCGTCCCACCCGTGCCCGTTCAGCCAGGCATCGGGGTCCCCGAGCGCCGCGTGGGCCTGCCCGATCCGCGCGAGCCCCGCCTCGAGCGTCGGGGCGTCGCCCAGGTCGATCTCCTCGGCCGCGAGCGCGAGATCCGCGAGATGGATGTGCGCGTCCGTCAGGCCGGGGATCGCGAGCTCGTCCGGCGGGAGGGCGAGACGGCGCCCGACCGACGTCGCGGCGCTCCTGACGTCCGCGACCGAGCCCGCCACCGCGACGCGTCCCCCGGCGATGCCGATCGCCTCCACCCAGCCGAAGCCGGTCGCGCCCGCGAGGGTCGCGATCCGCCCGGTGACGAGGACGTCGAGCTTCATCCGGCCGCGTGCCGGCGCGGTCGCCGGGCGATCGAGAAGCAGCCGGAGAGGAAGACGAGCGTCCCCGTCGCGCCGATGACGATCCCGACGCCCACCACGTCGGCGATCGCCCCGCCGACGATGATCGGGACGAAGCTGCCGACCGACACGAGCGTGTTCAGCACGCCGAAGACCCTGCCGCGGACATCCTCCGGCAGCTCGACCTGCAGTTGCGTCTGGGCCGGGATGAGGACGAAGGCGTACGCCACCCCGGCGAGGAACGCGATCGCGACGACGACCGAGAGGAGCGAGATGAGCGCGGTCACGTCGACGATGGTGCTCGTCCCTTCGCCCACCCCCTGGAGGAACCGCGTGAGCGGACCGGCCGCGGAGAGCAGGAGGAGGAGGACCCCGAGCGAGAGCAGGCCGCCCTCGATGAGGCGGCGGCGCGGCACGTACGCACCGACGCGACCGAGGAGGAGGACCCCGGTGACGATGCCGAGGCCGAGCGGGAGGACGACGACGATGAGGTCCTTGTCCGCGAGCCCGAGGTTCCGGGTGGCGAAGTCCGGGCCGAGGACGCCGAGGATGCCGATGAGCGCGGACCCGATCCCGAGGTAGCCGAGCGACCACGTGACGCTGTGGTGCGCGCGGATGTAGGCGAACCCCTCGCGCAACTGGGTGACCGTCGCGCCGATCGCGGCCCCGGCCTCCCCCACGGCGCTCGCCGCGGAGATCCGCTCCGCTGCCCGCGGCGTTCGCGGGAGGGTGTAGCAGAAGACCGCCGCGAGGAGGTGGAGGACGCCGACGAATGCGATGAGCGCCTCCGGCCCGGAGAGGGTGACGACGAGCGGCCCGAGGAGCGCGAACCCGAAGGCGAACGCCGCGTTGAGGGTCAGCGTGAAGAGCCCGTTCGCGGCGATCAGCTGCGATCGCCGGACGAGCATCGGGATCATCGAGGCCTCGGCGGGAGCGAAGAACGTCGTCAGGATCGAGACGAGGAAGTTCAGGAGGTAGAGCGGGATGAGCGCGTCGCCGACGACGAGCATCAGGCCGAAGGCCGCGGCCCGGAGGACGTTCGTCGCGATGAGGATCCGCCGCCGGTCGAGCCGGTCGACGTAGACGCCCGCGAGCGCCGAGAAGAGGACACCCGGGACGAGGAACGTGAGGAAGAGGACGCTGACCGCCGCGTTCGCCCCGGTGATGCGGTAGACGAGGAGGGTCAGACCGTAGATCACCATGTTCGCGCCGACCTGGGTCGCGACCTGCGAGAGCCAGAGGAGGAGGAACGGGCGGTTCGCGAGGACGCCGGCCTCGTCCGGCGCGTCGGGTCCCTCGGGGTCGACCCCGCCGCCGAGACCGACGGCGGCGTCGAGCGCCGCGAGTGGATCGCCGGGGGAGGTATCCCGGCGGCCCCGCGCGGCGCCCCCGGAACGCACCCCTTCGCCTCGCTCGTTCATGGTCCGGACCTTACCCGCCCGCGCCCGTCCGCGTCGGGTCGAGATCCCGCTCCGATGCCGGGAGGAGGATCGCCTCGACCGGCGTGACCGTGACGGTCGCCGCCGGGGAGATGGCGGCGAGCTGCCCGACGATCCCGCCGACCCTCGTGAGCGATCCGGTGAGCACCGCCGGATCGCCGACCGCGTCGATCTCGATCCGGGACCCGAGCGTCCGTCCCTCCAGCCGCACCGCGCCGGCCGACCCGGCGACGACGCTCCCCGCGGCGATCCGGGTGCCGGCCACCGCGATCCCCTCCGCCCCGGCGTTGCGCAGCTCGTTGAGCAGATCCTCGATCGATGCGCCGTCGAGGGGTCCGTCGACGACGACCCGGATCCCTCGCCCGGTCAGCGGGTCCAGTCCGGCCCACGCGCGGACGCGGGCGAGATCCCGCTCGAGCCCCACGAGGGAGCTCGTGCCCCGCTCGGCCGCGAGCTCGAGCTCGGCGGTCTGGGCTCGAAGCGCGATGACCTCCGTGGCGAGCTCGTCGTTCCGGGCGGTCAGGTTGCTGACGAGGACGCTCAGCTCCTGGGTCGAGAGGCCCTCGAGGCCGGTGCCCGTCTCGAGGAGTCGGAGCTGGCCGACCGCGGCGGCCCCGAGCACGAGCGCGAGGAGGCCCACCGGAAGGCGGCCGATGAGCGGTCGACGCGGACTCATCGAGCCGCCTCCGCCGCGGGTCGACCGAAACGCAGCCGCTCGACGCCGGCGTACGCGGCGACCCGGAACTCCGGCAGTTCGGCGTGCCGGATCCCGATCCCGCCGATCCCTCCGCGCGCGGCGAGGAGGTCGGCGAACCCCGGGGAGAGCAGCAGTCGTCCGTAGAACCCCGCGGGTCCGACGGCGGCGACGTCGTACGGCTGCGTCAGGTACGTGGCGTTGGCGAGCACGCTCCCGCCGACGTCGAGGAACGCGGTCGAAACGACGACGCGCTCGCCGTTCACCTCGATCGCGGTCGCGCCCGCCAGCCAGAGCTCCTCGACGACCGCGCGGACGTCGCGCGACCGGACGACGAGCGAGCCCGGATCGTCCGCGCCGCCGGCGATCCCGTCCTCGAGGCGCACGACGAGCCCGGGGCCCCGGACCGGCGAGAGTCCGGCGGACCGCCGCGCGACCTCGAGCGACTCGTTGACGCTCCTGACGCGCGTCGAGCTGCCGGCATCGGTCTCCTCAAGGGTGGAGATCCGCGCCCGCTCCTCGAGGATCGCGCGCTTCAGCTCCTCCTGGCGTGCCCGGAGGTCGACGACCGCCTCGACGAGCGGCCCGCGCTCCTGGGACGTGTACCGGACGCGCGGCGCGCTCGACTGGAGCTGGGCGGCGACGAGGAACCCGAGCGTGGCGAGCGCGATCCCGAGCGTGAGCCGCCAGCTCGCCGCCCCGACGAGCCGCTCTCGGCGCACGGTCACCTGCGCTCCTCGTCCGCGGGTACCTCGTCGAACGGGTCCGCCTCGGCGGGCTCCGCGCCGTCGATCCGCCGCCGCGCCCGCGCGAGGAGGAACCCGCCCGCGATGCCGAGCGAGACGAGCGCCACGAGGGCGACGAGCATCCCCCCGGGGAGACCCGTCGAGGCCGGGCCCGCACCGGCCCCCTCGTCCGTCGAGTCCGTGGGCGTCGGTGCGACCGGCCCGGGCGAGGCGATCCCGGCGGTCGGCGCCGGACCGGTCCACCCGGCCGGCAGCGGACCCGGCGGCGGGACCCGCGGTCCGTACCGGACGGGAGCCGTCGCACCGAGGTCGGCGAGCCATGCCGCGGCGAACTCGGCGGTCGAGCGCCCGGTCGCCGCACGCATCGCCTCGTCGTCGCTCTTCCCGGCGCCGTAGGCGCGGATCAGTTCGACGAGCGCCGCCGTCCCTTCGGTGCGGACGAGGAAGTCGATCGCCGAGACGCTCTCCGCGTAGGCGAGCGAGAAGCGCTCGCGGGTGGTCGGGAACTGCCCGGTCAATGCCTCGAGCGGCAGCAGGGTCCCGTCCCGGATCGCGTCGGCCACCTCGTCGCGGTCGGACGGCCCGTACCCCTCCGCGAGATAGACGGCGAGGCCCTCGTTCAGCCAGCTCGGCGGGTAGTGGTACGGGTTCCTCACCGCCGTGTCGAAGACGAGGTGAGCGAGCTCGTGGGTGATGACGACCGACACCC
The DNA here is from genome assembly GCA_046045415.1 of Chloroflexota bacterium. Taxonomy (GTDB): domain Bacteria; phylum Chloroflexota; class Limnocylindria; order Limnocylindrales; family CSP1-4; genus DASVZT01. The sequence continues at coordinate 4,593 of JBJOLT010000086.1, forward strand.
AGTCGTCGTCGATCTCCTCCGGCCTGATGAGCGCGAAGAGGGTCCGGAGCTCGGGGTTCGCCTGCCCGCCGACGTTCTCGCGGATCCCGGGCCCCAGCGCGTCGTAGAGCTCGTCGGTCGAGGCGTAGATGAAGAAGTCCACCGGGAGGCGCTCCTCGACCCCGAGCAGCGCCGCCGCCTCGCTCACCGCCCGCTCCCCGATGGCGAGCGCCCGCCGCCCGAACGCCTCGCTCCCGACGTGCCAGTGGACCCGGACGACGTCCCCGGCGAGGCTCCGCCACTCGAAGCGAGTGTCCTCGTACGTCGCCCGGACCTCCGGACCGAGGATCCGCCCCCCGTCCTCGAGGGTGATCCGCCAGCGGCCGATCAGCGTCGTGTTCGGAAGCAGCGCACCGAGCGCGGCGTCCACCTGGTGGACCAGCTCGACGCGACCCGGCTCCTGCGGACCGACGTCCGCGACGAGAAACTCGTCGACCGTGAACGGCGTCGCGATGAGGAGCTCGGCACGGATCGCCGGCACCTCGAGGGTCGCGAGCTGCTCGAAGAGGATCCCCTCGCCCCATTCGGCGCTCGCCGTCGGGACATCGAAGCGGACCTCCTCCGCGGCGACCGCGGCCGGAGGGACGGCGAGCGTGAGCGCGAGGACGAGTCCGGCGGACGCGGCCCGGAAGGCGGGCGGGATCACGGCGCCTCCCATGCGAGGCCGGCGAGGCGGAGGATCCCCAGCCCGTTCTCGCGTGCCCCGCGAAGGCCCTCGCGGACGAGCGTCCAGCCCGTCGAGTACGAGACGGGGATCGCCGGTGCCTCGTCGCGGACGATCCGTTCGGCGCGCGCGTACGCGGCGGCGGCGGCGGCCGGGTCGCGCGCCCCGACCGCGTCCGCGATCGCGGCATCGAACGCCTCGTTCCGCCACCGCGTGTAGTTCGAGGAGCGATCGCTCCCGAGGAGGACGCCGAGGAAGTCGTCCGGCGACGGATAGTCGGCGATCCAGCTGAGCCCCCACATCGCGGGCGGGTCCTCGGCGAGCCGGGCGAAGTAGGCGTCGTAGTCGAGCACCTCGATCGAGACGTCGATCCCGAGCGCGGCCTCGAGTTCCGCCGCGATCGCGCCCTCGTAGCCGTCGCCACCGGACACGATCGAGAGCGTCGGGAAGCCGCGGCCGTCCGGGAAGCCCGCCGCGGCGAGCAGCTCCCTCGCGCGCGGGATGTCGGCGCCCTCGCCGGGCCCTGCCGGTGCGCGTCCGGGGATCCCGACCGGCACCATCGAGTCCGCCGGCCGGGCCTCGCCCCCGGACCCGAGCTCGACGATCCGGCGCCAGTCCACCGCGAGCGAGATCGCCCGTCTCACGCGGGCGTCGTCGAACGGCGGCTCGGTCGTGTCGAACCCGTAGTAGTCGAGCGCGAGCGCCGGGGTGGCGACGAGCGACGGCCCGAGATCGCGGTCGTACGCGATCCACGAGGCGTCGAAGGACGAGATCGGCGCGTAGTCGACCTCGCCGTCGGCGAACACCTCCACCGGCGACCGACCCCCGACGTCCGAGACGAGGACCGCCCTGCCGATCGACGCCGGACCCGCCCAGTAGCGTTCGTTCGCCTCGAGGACGAGCCGGTCGGCGGCCAGCTCGGCGACACGGTAGGCGCCGCTGCCGACGAACCGGTCCGGGTCCTCGAACCCGACCTCGAACCCCTCCGGCACGATCGCGAAGATCGGACTGGAGACGATCGCCGGCAGGTCCGTGGGCCGCGCGAGACGGACCTCGACGACGTCACCGGTCGCCGAGAGCCCGACGCCCGCGGGATCGTCGATCCGTCCGGCGAGGTAGTCGCCCGCGCCCGCGATGTCGAGGGCGAGCGAGGAGAGGGGCGACGGCTGATCCGGATCGATGATGCGGAGCCAGCTGCGGACGACGTCCGCGCCGGTGAGCGGGCTCCCGTCGGAGAAGACGAGCCCGTCGCGGAGACGGAACCGCACGAGGAGGCCGCCGTCACCGATCTCCCACGACTCGGCGAGCGCGGGGCGGAGGACGAGGTCGGGGTCGTACGCGGTGAGCGTCTCGTACAGTTGCGCGACGACCGCGGCGGTACCCGCGTCCCCGGCGGCCGCCGGGTCGAGCGTCGACGGTGCCGCGGCGAGGACCGTCACGGTGCCGCCCGCACCGGCGGTCCGCGCCGCCGAGGTGGCGGCGAGGATGCCGGCGACCGCGAGGACGACCGCGACGGCCAGCGAGGCGACCGCTGCGACGGAACGTCGCCGGTGCGCAGCGACCGCGGTCACCTCGGTCGTCTCGGTCACCCCGGTCACCTCGGTCCCCGGAGGAGGTCGGCCGATCGTCCGAACCGGTCGAGCAGGCGGTAGTGATCGCGACGTGCCGACCGGTCGGCGGCCAGCTCCCCGATCCTCGCCGCCACCGTTCCCTCGTCCCCGCCGACGACGAGCGCTCGGCGGAAGGTCCCGCCGGCCCACGGATCCTCGGGCTCGCGGAGTCGAAGGCTCAGCCACGCGGCGACACGGTCCGACGAGCCGATCCGCTCGTCGACCGGCAGCCGTGCGACGAGATCCGCCCTCCGGAAGGCGATCGCCCCGGCGAGGAGCACGTCCGCCTCCCCGTGCGTCACCGGTTCGAGGTCGCGGAGGTCGCTCGTCCGGACGCCGATCGTGCCGGCACACCCGACGCTCGGGTCCTCGAGCGCTGCCTCCAGCTCGTCGAGCAGCGGTTCGGGAAGCGGCGTCGGCGCCCAGGCAAGGACGATCACCTCTCCGACGGCACGCCGGAGACCGCCGGTCACGAGTCCTGCACCGGAGGTCGCCGGGAGGAGGCGGATCAACTCGCCGCCGCTCGGCGGCTCGGCGTCGGTCGTCCCGCCGACGACGAGGACCGTCCCCGCCGGGAGTGCCGGGCGTGGCCGGCCGTCGCCGGCGGCGGCATCGACGACGACCACGCACCGACGGAACGCCGCCGGTTCGTCGAGCAGGGACGGGACCGAGGCGGATCCCCCGTGGAGCCGGAGACCGTCGACGACGACGTCCGGCGGGACGAGGGGCTCGAGGGCGAAGTCGGTGCCGCGGTCCACGACCTTCCAGCCCGCCGCCTCGATCCGGGCGAGGAGCTCATCCGCCTCCTGCCACGAACGCCGCCGCCTCGCGTCGCGGCGGGCGTGCGCGAGGTCCCGCACCTCGGCGGGTGCGAAGACGCGCCGAGCGGCCCCTCCGAGCGTCGTGTCACCCACGTCGAGAGGATAGCCCGCCGGGCGGCTATCCTCCCCGCATGTTTCTCAGACGCTTCCTCGGCACCCCCGACGGGCAGCAGGCCGGCGCACCCGCCACGGACGAGACGACCGCGGTCCGGCGCATCGTCGCCGGCCTCGAGGCGCTCCCGCCCGACGAGGCGCGCTACCTCGCCCGCTTCGCCTACGTCCTCGGGCGGGCGGCCGCGGCCGACCTCGCGATCAGCCCCGAGGAGACCGCGGTGATGGAGCGGATCGTCGAGCAGCACGGCGGCCTCACCGAGGCGCAGTCCGTGATCGTCGTCGAGATCGCGAAGACCCAGGCGAGGCTCCACGGCGAGACGCAGGACTACCTCGTCACCCGCGAGTTCGCCCGCGACGCGACCGCCGAGCAGCGAGAGGCGCTCCTCCGCTGCTGCTACCTCGTCGGCGCCGCGGACGACACGATCTCGGCGTCCGAGAGCGGCGTCATCTCGCAGATCGCGAACGAGCTCGGCTTCGACTCCGCGGCCGCGGGCCGGATCCGTGCCGAGTTCGCCGACCGGCTCGGGGCGATCCGCGTCCTCCGCGGCGGCACCGAGGGCGGCTGAGCCCCTAGCCCGGGCCGCCGCCGCGGGGCGCCCGCGGCCACGCGACCGAGAGCGAGGCCCCACCGAGCGGCGACTCCCCCACCGTCCAGCGGCCGCCCGACGAACGGACGATCGCGTCACCGATCGAGAGACCGAGCCCCGTCCCCCCGTCGACCTCGGTCGCACGGTGGAACCGGTCGAAGATCCGCGCCCGCTCCGCTTCCGGGATGCCGGGGCCGTCGTCGTCGACCGTGAGGACCACCCGTCCGTCCCGCGCGGCGACGGCGACCCTGATCCGTCCGCCGGCGCGCGCGTAGCGGCACGCGTTGTCGACGAGGACGCCGACGAGACGGTCGAGCCACTCGGCCGGCGCGGTGACGGCACCGGCCGCCGCGTCGATCTCGGTCTCGATCGCGATCCCCCGCGATGCCGCGACGGTGGCGAAGCGGTCCGCGGCCGCGGCCGCGACGGTCGGGAGGTCGACGGGTTCGGCGACGACCCCGCCGCGCGCGGCGTCGAACCGCGCGAGCCAGAGCATGTCGTCCACGAGCCCGCGCATCCTCCGGACCTCGCCGTCGATCCGCTCGAGCGCGTTCCTGTGCCATGCGACGTCGCGCGGCGCCGCGAGGCCGAGGCTCGTCTGCGCCTCGATGACGGCGAGCGGCGTCCGGAGCTCGTGCGAGGCGTCGGCCGTGAACTCCTGCTGACGCCGCCGCGCCGCCTCGATCGGGGCGCCCGCACGGCGACCGACGGCGAAGGCCCCGGCGAAGACGACGAGGAGGAGGACGGGAGCGACGAGGAGCGTGGCGGTGACCGCCGTCGAGCGCGCCGCGGCGACCGCCTCGAGCGACTGGCCGACGACGACATGACCCGCGGGCGTCCCCCGGCCGGCGAGGCGGACCTCGATCCCCTCGACGACGACCGAGATGGGTGCCGTGATCGCCGACGGCGCGACCGGGAGGCGGGCGCCGACCGTCGATGCCACCCTCCCGTCGGGCAGCTCGGTCCAGACGAGCACCGCCGGGCCGAACCGGCGACCGCCGCCCGGTTCGTCGAAGCCGCGTCCCGGCCGGGGGCTTTCGCCTGACTCGAGCCGTGCGAGCCCGTCGAGCAGCCGCGCGTCGACGGCCCTCGTGAGGTTCGCGGAGATGAGCAGGACGACCGCCGCGGAGAGCGCCACGTACCCGAGGGCGACGATCGCCGTCGCGAGCGTCGCCGTGCGAAGCGCGCTCGACCTGAGGCTCGGGGTCTCCCGACTCATCCGACGACCTCGAGCCGGTAGCCCGCGCCGCGGACCGTCACGATCCGGACACCCGCATGGGGGAGCTTCGCCCGGAGCCGGCTCATCTGGACGTCGATCGCGTTCGAGCCGAGCGGATCCGTCTCATCCTGCCAGGCGTGTTCGGCGATCGCCTTCCGGTCCACGACCGTCGGTGACCGGCGCACGAGGAGCTCGAGGATCGCGTACTCGGTTGGCGTCAGGGCCAGGGCTCGTCCGCCCGCCGTCACGACGCGGCTGAGCGGATCGAGGACGAGCCCGCCGCGGACGATCTCGGGAGCGTCGACGCCGCGGGGGCGGCGCTGGAGGGCGCGGATCCGCGCGAGGAGCTCGCCGAAGTCGAACGGCTTGACGAGGTAGTCGTCCGCGCCGGCATCGAGACCCGCGATCCGGTCCGGCGTCGCGTCCCGCGCCGTCAGCATGAGGACGGCGGTGGGCCGCTCCCGTCGCCGCAGCGAGCGCACCACCTCGATCCCCTCCGCCCCCGGCATCCGCCAGTCGACGATCGCCACGTCGTAGTCGTAGTACCCGAGCATCTCGATCGCATCGTCGCCCCGGCCGACGGCGTCGACGCGGTAGCCCTGCTCCTCGAGCCCGGTCACGAGCAGCTCGCGGATCCCGCGTTCGTCCTCCGCGACGAGCACCCGCATCTCACCCGGCCCCGGCTGCATCCATGTCGTCGATCGTCACGCACCAACCTTACGACCGGATGACGGCGCTCGCGGGACCCCATGCGTCGGCTCTGCTACGGTGTCGGCGCCCGGAACCGCACCCCCACGGAGGAAGCGATGTCCCGCCGATCGTCCCGCCGCACCGTCGCCCCCGCCATCGCGTCCGCGCTCCTCGCCCTCCTGCTCGTCGGCTGCTCGGGCGGCGGCACGACCGAGGCGGTCCCGGACGAGCCCACCGGGGCG
>JBJOLT010000078.1:0-11591 GCA_046045415.1 Chloroflexota bacterium
GGCGGCGCGGACGTCACGAGCGGGAGCGTCGACTTCAGCGCGGGCTCCACCCCGCTCTGCACCGGCGTCGCGCTCGACGCGAACGGCGAGGCGCCGTGTCTCGTCACCCTTCCGGTCGGCACGTACACGATCACGGCGACCTTCTCCGGGACGTCGGACTACGACGCGAGCGCCGACACCGCGTCGCTCACGGTCGGGCGGCTCCCCCAGACGATCACGGTGACGACGAGCGCGCCGACCGACGCGTCGTTCGGGACGAGCTTCACGGTCGTGGCGATCGCCTCGAGCGGCCTCCCGGTCGCGATCTCGGTCTCGGGTGTCTGCTCGGGGTCGGGGAGCGGCTCGGCGACGATCACGATGACGGCCGCGAGCGGCTCGTGCGTCGTCGCCTACGACCAGGCGGGCGACTCGACGTACGACCCCGCGCCCCAGGTGACGGAGTCGGTCACCGCCACCCCGGCGAGCGCGACGGTCGCCTACCTCGGGCCGACGTTCGTCGCGGTGACGACGGCCGGCGGCTCGATCGCGGTCACGCTCTCGGCGACGGTGAGCGTCGCGGCCTGCGGACCCGTCGCCTTCACCGTCACCCCGGTCGGTGCGACCCCCGCCCCCTCCGGGTCCGGGGCGACCTGGACCGTGCAGGAAGGGGTCTACGAGGTCACCGCCACCGCGACGAACACGACCGACTGCACGTCGACGTCCGACGTCGGGATCCTCACCGTGGGCGGCCCGGGCGATGCGGCGAACGGCGGCGGCTGGTACCGCTACGACGGCGGGCTCCCCGGCTCCCCGAAGGTGGGCTTCGGCTACACGGTCCAGCGGAGCCTCCGGGCGATCAAGGGGACGTCGAACTCCACGCTCACGTACCGCGGCCAGCTCATCTGGGTGAACAACGGCCAGTGGCGGCTCCGCTCCACGATCCAGACCTCCACGATCGTGAACGGCACGACGATGGCGTACGTCTCCGGGGATGCGGTCCCGTACGGCACGATCGCCTGTCCGTCGAGCTTCCCCGGTTACACGCTCCCGGCGGGCTCGTCGCCGCGCTGCGGCTCGCTCGGCGGGTCCACCGGGCTGCGGGGCACGCTCGACCGCTGGGATCCGACCGCGAACGGCGGTCTCGGCGGCTGGGTCCCGTCGACGTACGGGACCGTCTTCTTCGCGGCGACGATGTACGACGGCGGCACCGTCAAGGTCTGCACGACGAGGGCGAGGAAGACGACCTGCTCGACGACGGAGAACCCCGACGCCTTCGGGATCTGGATCTCGCCGGTCCCGACGTCGGTGATCCGCGAGTCGAACCCGGTCCGCATCTCCGGCGGGTCGCTCAAGGTCGGCTGACGGCCGCGGCGGGGAGCGCGCGCGGGTCCGGCACCGCGTCTGCCATCATGGCGCCGACACGAGCGGCCGCCGCCATGAGGGAGTCGAGGATCGATGAGCGTCGGGGCACAGCGACTCCGTGACGAGCCGGACCGGATCCGCCGCGGGGCGATCGACAAGGGCGAGGACCCGGCGGTCGTCGACGCCGCGATCGAGGCGGACGCCCGGCGACGCGAGCTCCTCGCCGAGGGCGACCGGCTCAAGGGGGAGCGGAACGCCGCCTCGAAGGCGGTCGGCGACGCGATCCGCGCGGGCGAGGACCCGAACGGTGGCGAGGTGGCGCGGCTCAAGGGGGTCTCGAGCGCCGTCGGCGTCCGGATCGCCGAGATCGACGCCGAGCTCGCCGACGTCGAGGCCCGGCTCGAGGAGCTCCTCCTCCGGATCCCGAACCCGGCGGACCCGGACGTCCCGGTCGGCGGACCCGAGGCGAACCGGACGGTCCGGACGTGGGGCGAGCTCCTCCCGCGCGAGGCGGGGCCAGGCGCCGGCCATCCGGCGTGGAGCCGTCGCCCGCACTGGGAGCTCGGCGAGGCGCTCGGGATCATCGACAACGAGCGCGGCGCGAAGATCACCGGCTCCGGGTTCCCCGTCTACAAGGGCGCCGGGTCGGCGCTCCAGCGGGCGCTCATCCAGTTCTTCCTCGACGTCCACACCCGGGAGAACGGCTTCACCGAGGTGTGGCCGCCGGCGGTCGTGAACACCGCGTCCGCCCGCGGGACCGGCCAGATCCCGGACAAGGAAGACCAGATGTACGTCGTGACGCGCGACGAGCTCTACCTCGTCCCGACGGCGGAGGTCCCGGTGACGAACCTCCACCGCGACGAGATCTTCGAGGCCGATGAGCTCCCGATCCGGTATGCGGCCTACACACCTTGCTTCCGGCGCGAGGCGGGCGCGGCCGGGAAGGACACGCGCGGCATCCTCCGGGTCCACCAGTTCGACAAGGTGGAGATGGTCCTCTTCGAGCGGCCGGAGGCGTCGGCCGACGCGCTCGAGTGGATGACCGGACGGGCGGAGGACCTCCTCCAGCGGCTGGGGCTCGCGTACCGGGTCCTCCTCATGTCGACCGGCGACATGGGGTTCACCCAGGCGAAGAAGTACGACCTCGAGGTCTGGTCGCCCGGCGTCGAGCGGTGGCTCGAGGTCAGCTCCTGCTCGAACTTCCGCGACTTCCAGGCGCGCCGGATGGCGATCCGCTGGCGGCCCGAGCCCGGGGCGAAGCCGGAGCTCCTCCACACGCTCAACGGCTCCGGCCTCGCGCTCGCGCGCGTCGTCGCTGCGATCCTCGAGCACTACCAGCGGCCGGACGGGACGATCGCCGCCCCCGATGTCCTCCGCCCCTACCTGGGCCGCGACTCGATCGGCTGAGCCGCCCGCCCGCGACGCTGCGGGTCGGGCCGGCGCCCCGCTGTAACGCCGCCGCAACGCGGACCGCGCACCCTGTCATGGATCCCGCCGCGACTTCGTGACATTCGGCATGGCTGCTTCATGCTGTCCTACATCCCGACTTCCGGTGCCGCACCCATACGCTCCTGTCAGCCGAACGTCGGCACCGTGCCGGCGACGGCTTCGACACAGGGAGCGAAAGCCAACGGGTGATCGCACCCGGGTCCGGGTCGGGTCCCCACCCGATCCCTCGCCCGACGCGTCCCCCTGACTCGACTTCCTCCACCGTCCGGCGCCCCCGCCGGGCGAGAGCTGGAAGGCCGCCGCGCCTTCGGAGGGAAACGCAATGACCGGTTCGGTACGACCCCCGACCACTCGAGCGCGGATCGCCGCGGGGACGATCTCGCTCCTCCTCGCCATCTCCGCCCAGTTCCCGCTCGTCGCGGCGACGACCCCCGTCGCGCGCGCCGTCACCTGCACGACGACGGTGGCGAGCGGCGGATCGATCGCCACCGCGATCGCCGCGGCGACCCCGGGCGACGTGGTCTGCGTCGACCCCGGCACCTTCACCGGCAACCTGACGATCGCGAAGGCTCTGACGCTCCGCGGCGCGAAGGCCGGGATCGCGGCCGGGCCGTCGGCGACCCCGGTCGACCGGAGCACCGGGACGCCGTACACCGGCGAGTCGGTGATCGCGGGGACCGTGACCGTCACCGCGAACGACGTGGCGATCGACGGTTTCGTCATCACGACGAGCTCCACCGCGGTGAGCATCCGCGGGGCCCGGATCGCCGTCGACGACAACATCCTCGTCGGGCGGACCACGGCGAACAGCGCGATCGCCTCCAGCGCGACGACCGGCGAGAACTCGTACACGATCACCGGGAACCGGATCGTCGGCGGCGCGAAGGGGATCTCCCTCGCCGGCGGGACCCTCTCCGGTGCGTCCACCGTCACCGGGAACCACATCGCCTTCACGACCGGGACGGCCGCGATCGGGATCGAGACGGTCTCGTCGTTCATCGGCGCCCACACGATCGCCTCGAACCGGATCGTCGGCGCGGCGACCGGGATCTCGCTCGGCGCGAGCGGGAGCACGATCCGCTGGAACTCGATCTCCGGGCTCGTCGGCACGACCCCCACCGGGATCAAGGCGACCGCGACCGGCGCGCCGCTGACGATCGCCGGGAACGACGTGATCGGCGGCCGCTACGGCGTCTGGCTCGTCAGCCCGTCGGTCGCCACGAGCTATGCCGTCACGGGCAACCGCCTCGTCGACCAGACCGCCGCGAGCACGAGCTCGGGGGCGCTCTGGGTGACGAGCGTCATCAGCGCCCCGAAGGACGGCTACAACAACTACGTCACGCCGTCGTGGGCGACGGTCGACGCGACCGGCAACTACTGGGGCGGCGCCCCCGCCGGACGCATCGGCTCGAGCCCGATGGTCTCGTTCACGATCGTCACCGCGGGCCCGTGGATCGTCGGCTACACCGACGACCCGGCGAAGGCGGGCGAGCCGGGCTTCTGGCCGATCGAGACGACGACGAGCTGCACCACCGACTGCTACGTCGACGCGGCGGCGGGCTCCGACGCGAACGACGGGAGCGCGGGCACGCCCTTCGCGACGATCCACGCGGGCGTCGCGGCGGTCGCCGCGGGCGGGACGGTCCACGTCGCGCCCGGGACGTATGCCGGGCGGATCCAGGTCGCCCGCTCGATGACGATCGTCGGCGATCCCGGCGACGCGGCCCCCGGCCCCGGCCCGAACGCGCCGGTGATCGACAACGGGCTCGTCGCGGGCGACGGCTTCAACCTCGCGACCGGCGTCTCGGGCGTCACGATCGCCGGCTTCGAGATCCGCAACCTCCTCTCCACCGGCGCGATGAACGGCAACGGCGTCGGCGTCCAGGCGTACGTCGCCTCGAGCGCGGACGTCACCGTCGCCGACAACCGCTTCCACGACGTCGGGTACGGCGTCCTCGTCGGGAACGACGGCTCGGGCGTGAAGTACGCGCTCGGGACGCACACCGGCTGGGCGGTCGTCCGGAACGTCTTCGAACGCTTCGCCGACGTGGCGATCGAGCTGACGAACGCGTCCGACTCGACCGCGGGCGACAACGTCATCCACCTCACGCCGGGCACCTTCGCCGGCGGCGCGTCGATCGACCCGCTCATGGCCTTCTTCAGCTACGTCCGGACGAGCCAGACGGGGCTGACGATCAGCGGGAACACGATCGACGGGGCGCTCCTCCGGGGCTACCCGGCCATCTACGTCTACTCCCGCGACGCGAACGTCCCCGGCCAGACCCTCACCGGGCTCGTCATCGAGGCGAACCGGATCGAGCCGACCGGGACCCCCGCGGGCATCTACCTCCGCGACAGTTCGACCGGCCTCATCGCGTCCGCCCGGGTGACCGGGAACGCGCTCACGACCGCGACGGCGGTGATGAACCGGACGGCGCTCGTGCTCGACGCGAGCGGCGACTGGTGGGGCGACCCCACGGGCCCCGCGACCGGCCAGGTCGACGGGACCGCGGCGACCTCGCCGTGGATCTCCTCCTATGCGCTCGATCCCGCGAAGGCCGGCGCGCCCGGCTTCTGGCCGATCGACGTCGTCCACGGGATCTCGAGCGTCATCGAGCCCGGGACGACCGCGACGGTCACCGGTGACGAGGATCTCGGCTCGCCGACGATCGGGCTCACTGCCGGCGCCGAGCCGGTCGAGGTGACGATCTCGGTCGGGGCGGACCCGGTCGAGGAGCCCGGGCGGACGCCGTTCGCCGCGGGCGCGACGATCGTCGAATTCACGGCGGACGGCGCAACGGGCCCGTTCCGGGTCTGCCTCGCCGGCGCGAGCCCCGAGCTCCTCTGGCACTTCACCGGCGGGACGTGGGTCGCGGTGACCCCGCCCGACTACACGACCCCGGGCTTCGTCTGCGGCACGGTCGAGAGCCTCTCGCCGTTCGCCGCGGAGGAGGCGCTCCCGGTCGTGACGCCGGTCGTGACGATCGCCCCGAAGCCGTATGACGGGACGACCGCGGCGACGATCTCGGGCTGCACGCTCGAGGGCGTCGCGCCCGGCGACGACGTGTCGTGCGACGCGAGCGGGGCGACCGCCTCGTTCGCCGACCCGGGCGTCGGGAGCGGGAAGTCGGTGACGGTCACCGGCATCGCGCTCACGGGCGGCGACGCCGCCGCCTACTACGTCGAGGGGACCGCCGCGACGACCGGTGAGATCACCGCCGCAGGGCTCACCGCGACCGTGACGGTCGCCACGAAGACCTACGACGCGACGACGACCGCGACGATCACCGGCTGCACCCTCTCGGGCGTGATCGGGAGCGACGACGTCACGTGCGACACGGCGACCGCCACCGCGACCTTCGCCGCCCCGGACGCGGGGACGGGGATCGCCGTGAGCGTCACCGGCCTCTCGCTCACCGGCGGCGACGCGTGGAAGTACTCGTTCGGCGGGACCGCCGCGACGACCGGCGACATCGGGCCGGCCCCGATCGTCGTCACCGCCGCGGACGCCACCGTCACGTACGGGGACGTCGAGCCGGTCATCGGCTACACCGCGACGCCGTTCCTCGCGGGCGGCGCGTGGATCGTCGAGCCGGCCTGCACGACGACGTACGTCCGCTACGACGGGGTCGGGAGCTACCCGACGAGCTGCTCGAGCGGCGACGCCGGCGCGAACTACGCGATCTCGTACACCGACGGGACGCTCACCGTCGTCCCGCGGACGCTCACCGTCACCGCGGCGAGCCCGACCGTCCCGTACGGCGACCCCGCACCGACGATCGGCTTCACCGCGATCGGCTTCGTGAACGCCGACCCGTGGCTCACCGAGCCGACCTGCGCGACGACCTACCTCCCCGGCGGCGTCGGGAGCTTCCCGACGGCCTGCACGGGCGGTGACGCCGGTCCGGACTACGCGATCGTCCGGCTCCCCGGCGTCCTGACGGTCACCCCGCGGGTCCTCCCGGGCGACGCGGTCGTCTACACGGGCCAGACCATCCACTACGTGAACAGCTCGACGGCGACCGCGCAGGTGACGCTCACCGCGTCGATCGTGGCGGACCTGCCGTCGTGCACCGAGTCCGGGCCGACGATCGCCGCCGCGCGCGTCGACTTCCGGAACGTCGTCACCGGCAGGCTCGTCGCGAAGGACGTCCCGATCTCCGCGATGGACTGCAACAACGGGACGGCGACGGCCTTCGCGACGCTGACGGCCGGGCCGACCGGTGTCACGAGCTACCCGATCCGGGTCGAGCTCAGCGGACCGTTCGTCGGCGACAACGACGCCCAGGAGGCGGCCGAGAAGACGGTCGTCGTCCTCGTGGCGCTCACCTCGGCCGGCCTGAACGGGTACGGCGTCGTGGACCACACCTCCCAGACGAGCGCGTACGACCTCGGGACGTACGGCGCGCTCCACGACCCCGCCGGCGGGTCGGCGACGGTCTACACCTTCAACGTCACGGTCTCCCCGTCGACGAAGAAGGGGACGCCGACGATCAAGGGCGAGATCAACCTCTTCATCCCGGCGACCCGGAGCGGCGTCGAGGGGACCTACTTCGTCAAGGCGACCGCGTTCAACTCGGTCTCGCGGAACGACACGACGAAGACGACGACGGTCTTCAGCAAGGCGGTCGTCCAGTTCCTCCCGACGGGCGGGACGCCGATCTCGATCGACGGCGGGGCCTCGCTCCGCCTCGACGCTATCGACAACGGGACCGGCGGCTGGGACGCGGTCGGCTTCACGGTCACCTCGTCCAAGTCGAGCCTCCTCTACTGGTCGAACCACTGGGTGAAGGTCGGGAAGGCCTGGCAGACGGTGCCGCAGCCCGTCGGGCCGGGCGCCGGCCTCGCCGTCGTGATCCGCTAGCGCCGAAGGCGGCCGCAGCTCGGCCGCCGACGGCGGCGGTGCCCGGGGGGCGTCGGGCGCCGCGACCTCGCTGACGATGCCGGAGTGGCTGGGGGGCCGCTCCGGCATCGCCGTCCGTTCGGGACGGTGTACCCTCTCCCCCGATGTCGACCCGACTCCCGCTCGTCGCCGCTCGCACCCGCCCGAGCCGAGCGGTCGCCGCCGTCCTCGGCGCGCTCCTTCTCGCGGCCCCCGGGCTCGTCGCGCCGCCCGCGGCCTCCGCCGCCCAGCCGGCGACCGCGATCTCGGCCGGTGCGAACCACGCGTGCGCGATCCTCGCGGACCGGACGATCCGCTGCTGGGGAGCGAACGCGAACGCCCAGCTCGGGAACCGTTCCACGACGCGGAGCGCGACCCCGGTCGCCGTCCTCGGCCTCGGCGATGCGCGGGCGGTCGCGGCGGGGACGAACCACACGTGCGCGATCGTCGGCGACGACGGCACCGTCTACTGCTGGGGATCGAACGCCTACGGCCAGCTCGGGGCGACGACCGAGCGCTCGCGGAGCCTCGAGCCGATCCGTGCCGGCGAGCTCGAGGGAGCGATCGCGCTCGCCGCGGGCGCGCGCCACACCTGCGCGATCCTCGAGGGTGGCCTCGTCCGCTGCTGGGGCTCGAACGAGGAGGGCCAGCTCGGGAACAGCGGCGTCCGCGGCCGGAGCGCCGAGCCCGTCGAGGTGAAGGGGATCGTCCGCGCCAGCTCGATCGGCGCCGGCGAGGCCCACACGTGCATCCGGATCAAGGACGGGACGGGGCGCTGCTGGGGCGCGAACGGCTTCGGCCAGGTGGGGCGCGGCTCGACCGCCGCGACGCGGACGCCCGCGCTCATCGCCCGGGGGACGACCCTCGCGTTCGTCACCGCCGGCCGCTTCCACTCGTGCACCGTCACGCTCGCGAAGACCGTCGCCTGCTGGGGCTGGAACCTCCTCGGCGCGCTCGGCGGCGGGACCGGGGAGCTCACGGCGACGGCGCCGGTCGCCGTCCCGAAGCTCGGCGGGGTCCGGGCGATCGACGCCGGCGAGGGGCTGACGTGCGTGCTCATGACGACCGGCCGGGTCCGCTGCTGGGGCCCGAACGACTTCGGGGGGCTCGGGAACCAGTCGACGACGGACAGCCCGACGCCGGTCGGCGTCAGCGGCGTGGCGGATGCGGTCGCGATCTCGGTCGGGACCGCCTTCGCGTGCGCGCTCCTCGAGACGGGCGGCGTCCGGTGCTGGGGACAGAACGCGTCCGGCCAGCTCGGCGACGGGTCGCGGACCGACCGCGCGCTCGCGGCGGACGTCTCGCTCTGACCCCCGCCGCGCTCTGACGGCCCGGCGCCCTGCGGTATCGTCCCACCCGGAGAGGTGGCCGAGCGGTCGATGGCAGCTGTCTTGAAAACAGCCGGCCCGAAAGGGTCCGTGGGTTCGAATCCCACCCTCTCCGCCACCGACCGGACCGGACCGGACGGGCTTGCAGGGGCCCCGTAGCATCTCCTTCATGCACGCATCCACCCGAACATCCGCGCGCCTCCGCGCCCGGCTCACCCGCCTCCCCGTCGTCCTCGCCGCGCTCGTCGTCGCGATCGGCGGACTCTCCGGCGGCACCGCGGCGGCGGCGACGGCGGCCGCGACCGACCGCCTCCCGAACCTCGTCGCGACGCCCGCCACCGACATCGCCTTCGGCACCGGGACGGAGCTCCGGTTCTCGACCCTCAGCTGGAACGCCGGGACCGGGCCGCTCGAGCTCCGTGCCGGGGACGTGAGCGGCGGGACGCAGCGGGTCTGGCAGCGCGTCTATCGCGACGACGGGACGTCGAGCGACCTCCCGGCCGGCGACTTCGTCTGGCACTCGACTCACAACCACTTCCACTTCGAGCAGTACGCCCGCTACGAGATCCAGCCGGTCGGCTCGCCGGGCGGCTCGCAGCGGACCGGCCAGAAGACGACGTTCTGCGTCATGGACACGACCGCGATGGACCTCCGACTCCCCGGGGCGCCCTCGAGCGGCGGCTACTCCAGTTGCGGGAACTCGTACCAGGGGATGTCGGTCGGGTGGGGGGACCGGTACGGCTCCAGCCTCGCCGGCCAGTCGATCGAGATGAGCGGGATGACGAGCGGCGACTACGAGCTGCGGATCGTCATCGACCCGCAGGACCGGATCCTGGAGTCGAACGACGCCGACAACTCGTCGTGCGTCCTCGTCCGGATCGACATGACGCGCCGGAGCGTCACGGTCCTCAACGCGGCCGGCTGCGACACCTACCTCGGCTCGATCACCCCGAGCCGGGTCGCCGTCGGCGCGAGCATCGCGGTCACGATCAAGGGGACCGGCTTCGCGTCCGGGATGAGCGCCTCGTTCAGCGGCGGGAACGGCGCGGCGCCGTCGATCTCCGGCCTCTCGATCGTGGACGCCTCGACGGCGACCGCGACGGTCTCGGTCCCCCGGCGGAAGCGCCCCGGCTCCGACCCGGTCTGGGACCTCCGGCTCGGGCCGGCCACGCTCCGGGACGCCGTGACGGTCTGCAGCGGCTGTTGACGCCCCGGGCGGGCGCACCTAGACTCGCCGCCACATCGCGAATACGTGGGCGACGATCGGGGCGAGTACCCGTCGAGATGCCGATCCAGAGACCCGGCGGCTGGTGCGAGCCGGGACGGCAGCGGCGGGGAATGGGCCCGGGAGCCTCCGGACCGAACGTCGGCGGGACCGCCGCCGACCAGTAGGCTCCGGCGCAGAGCGCCAGCGAGACAGGGCAGCGCCGATCGGCCGGGCGACACCGGCCCGTCGGTCACGAGTGCGGCGACGCCGAATGAGGGTGGTACCGCGGAAGGCACGGCCTTTCGTCCCTTGGGACGAAGGGCCGTTTTCGTTTTCACGGAGGTCGGACAGGGATGGCGACGGTCGATCCGCTCAGCCTCGGGGAGGTGAAGCGCCTCGCGGGAGGCGCCGATACCGTCCTGCTGCGGGCGACGCGCGACGCCGACCTCGAGACGCCGATCGGCGCATTCCTCCGCCTCGACGACGGCGGGCCCGCCTACCTCCTCGAGTCGGTCGAGGGGGGCGAGCGGCTCGGCAGGTACAGCTTCCTCGGCGTCGGGCCGCGCCGGATCCTCGGCGTCGACGGCCGGCCGGGCGCGCTCCGCGCGACGGTCCAGAGCCGGCCGGTCGGCGTCGTCGGCTGGAGCGCCGACCTCCCGCTCGCGACCGAGGCGGTCGCCGACCCGCTCGTCGCGCTCCGGAGCTTCATCCCGCGTCGCCGCGTCGTCCCGGTCGAGGGGATGCCGCGCTTCACCGGCGGCGCGGTCGGGGCGCTCGCGTACGACGCGGTCAGCGCCTTCGAGCCGAGCGTCCCGCTCCCGTCCGCCGACCCGGTCGGCGTCCCCCTCGCGACCTTCCTCGAGACGGACCTCGTCCTCGTCTTCGACCACCTGACCCACACGCTCTCCGCGATCGCGTCGCTCCACACGGAGGCGCCCGACCTCGAGGGCCGCTACCGGATCGCCGAGACGGCGCTCTTCGAGGCGCTCGAGCGGACCGCGCGGCCGAGCGTCGCCGAGCTCGCCGCCGGTGTCGCCCGGGGCGGCTCGGCCGGCTCGAACCCCGGGACGGCGCCCGTCGCGGCGCCGCTCGTCGGCACCTCGCTCGGTCGCGACGAGTACGAGCGGGCGGTCGTCGCCGCCAAGGACGCGATCGCCGCCGGCGAGGCGATCCAGGTCGTCCTCGCGCGCCGCCAGACGCTCGCGCTCCCCGCCGGCCCGGACGGCCGGCCGCTCGACGGGATCTCGCTCTACCGCTCGCTCCGCCGCGTCAACCCGAGCCCGTACCTCTTCTTCGTCCGGACCCCGGACCTCGAGGTCGTCGGCGCGAGCCCGGAGCTCCTCCTCCAGGCCGAGGGCGGCCGGCTGACGACGCACCCGATCGC
>JBJOLT010000089.1:0-17938 GCA_046045415.1 Chloroflexota bacterium
TGCCGGCGATCGCGCCGAGGATCCGGGCGCGGTCGACGACGCCGACGAGCCGGCCGTCCTCGACGACGCGGATCGGCTTCTCGGTCGAGGCGGCCGCCTCGAGGCAGGTCCGGATCACGGCGCCCGGCGGGAACTCCGGCCCGTCCGTCGGGTCGGAGCGGACGGGATCGCGCATCACCCATCGGAGCGTGAGGACGCTCGACTTCGGGACGTCGCGGACGAAGTCGCGGACGTAGTCGTCCGCCGGCGCTCCGACGAGCTCCTCCGGGCTCCCGGTCTGCACGATCCGCCCCTCGCGCATGACGACGATGTGGTCGCCGAGCTTCAGCGCCTCGGCGAGATCGTGGGTGATGAAGACCATCGTCTTGCCGACGACGCGGTGGAGGCGGATCACCTCGTTCTGCATGTCGCGGCGGATGAGCGGATCGAGCGCGCTGAACGGCTCGTCGAAGAAGAGGACCTCCGGGTCCACCGCGAGCGCCCGTGCGAGGCCCACCCGCTGCTGCTGGCCGCCGGAGAGCTGGTCGGGGAACTTCTGCTCGTGCGCCTCGAGCCCGACGAGCGCGAGCATCTCGCGCGCCCGGGCGAGGCGGGCGTCGCGCGCGTCGCCGCGGATCTCGAGCCCGAACGCGACGTTGTCGACGACGCGGCGGTGCGGGAGGAGGCCGAAGTGCTGGAAGACCATCCCGAAGCGGTGGCGGCGGAGCTCGCGGAGCCGGGCCGCGTCGGCACGGCCCACGTCCTCGCCGTCGAGGAGGATCTCCCCCGCCGTCGGCTCGATCAGCCGGGTGAGGCAGCGGACGAGCGTCGACTTCCCCGACCCGGAGAGGCCCATGACGACGAAGACCTCGCCGCGACCGACCTCGAAGCTGACGTCGCGGACGGCGACGTTCACGCCGTGCTTGGCGCGGAGCTCCTCGACCGAGAGTGCCGCGTCGGGCGTCCCGACGATCCGGTGCTCGGCGCTCCCGAAGATCTTCCAGAGGTTCCGGACGGCGATCGTCGGCCGGCCGGGGGCGTCCGCTGGGGCCGCGCCGGTCGCGGGCAGGGTCGCGGCGTCCGTCATCTCGTCCCTCTCCGAGCGTCCGCAGGGGAGGCCGCGTCGCGGGTCGCGGCTCCTGCCGAGGTGGCCGATACGATGCGGCGACCCCGGGCGGGCGTCAAGGCAGCGGCGCCCGCCGCCGATCCGCCGGTCCCCGTCCGCCGCGCGCACGCTCCGAGACGCGTGCGGCGGCCGCGACGACCTCCGCCGCGATCGCGTCCTCGCGGCCGGGGGACGGGACGCGGTAGGCGGGGCCGTGGACGTGGAGCGCGGCGACGAGTTCGCCCCGGGCGTCGGCGACCGGCGCGGCGACCGAGACGATCCCCTCGGCGTACTCCTCGCGACCCCACGCGACGCCGTCGCGCGCCGCGGCGACGAGCCGGTCGCGGAGCGCGTCCGGATCGACGAGCGTCCGGGGCGTGAACCGCTCGAGCGGTCCGGCGAGGACCCGGGCGATCTCCGCGGGGGGCCGCGAGGCGAGGATGACGATCCCGGACGGGACCGCGTGGAGCGGGATCCGCGTCCCGGTCCAGTCGCGGACCCGGACGGGGTTCGGCGTCTCCACCTGGTCGACGTAGCGGACGGTCGCGCCGTCGAGGAGCGAGAGACCGGCGGCCTCCCCGGTCGCCCGGACGAGCGCCTCGAGCTCCGGGTGGGCGAGCTCGACGAGGTCGCGGCCGGCGGCCTCCCCGCCCGCGAGCGACCGGATCCCGGCGCCGAGCCGGTAGTCCGTGCCACCGGGGACCTGCTCGACCGCCCCCGCCGCCGCGAGTGCCGCGAGGAGGCGCGCGACGGTGGACTTCGGGAGCCCGACGCGCTCGGCGACGACCGTCACCCCGGTCGGCCCGTCCGCGAGGACGCCGAGCACCGCGAAGGCGCGCGCGATACTTCGAACGCTCGACATCGACCCCTCGGTCCGCTACGCTGCGGTTCCATCATACGGCATCGTTCCGAAGCGTGGAACGATGGCGTACCGCGGAGCAGACCAGCACGGAGCACGCCACCGTGGCCGACGCGAACGAGATCGACCTGAACGCGCTCTCGGACGACGAGCTCGTCGAGCAGATGCACAACGACCTGTACGACGGGATGCAGCCGGAGATCGTCGAGGGGACGAACATCCTCCTCGGCCGCGGCTGGTCCGCCTCGAAGGTCCTCGACGACGCGCTCGTCGCCGGGATGAAGATCGTCGGCGAGGACTTCCGCGACGGGATCCTCTTCGTGCCGGAGGTCCTGCTCGCGGCGAACGCGATGAAGGCGGGGATGGCGATCCTCCGGCCGCTCCTCGCCGAGACCGGCGCCGAGCCGATCGGCAAGGTCGTCATCGGGACCGTGAAGGGGGACATCCACGACATCGGGAAGAACCTCGTCGGGATGATGCTCGAGGGTGCGGGCTTCGAGGTGATCGACCTCGGGATCAACACGGACGCCGACAAGTTCATCGCCGCGCTCGAGGAGCACCAGCCGGACATCCTCGGGATGTCCGCGCTCCTCACGACGACGATGCCGTACATGAAGGTCGTGATCGACACGCTCAAGGAGCGCGGGCTGCGCGACCGGTACATCGTCCTCGTCGGCGGGGCGCCGCTGAACGAGGAGTTCGGCAAGGCGGTCGGGGCGGACGCGTACTGCCGCGACGCCGGCGTCGCCGCCGAGACCGCGCGGCAGCTGATCGAGCGGCGTCGTGCGAGCGTCGCCTGAGGCGGCGACCGCCGACCCCTCCCCCGTCGCGCCGGCCAGGGTCCTCGTCGTCGCCTGCGGCGCCCTCGCGCGCGAGCTCGACGCGGCGCTCCGGCTGAGCCGACTCGAGCACGTCGAGGTGACCTGCCTCCCGGCGACGCTCCACAGCCGGCCCGAGCGGATCCCCGCCGCGGTCGCGACCCGGATCCGCGCCCGGCGCGCCGCCGGCCAGCCGGTCTTCGTGGCGTACGCCGACTGCGGGACGGGCGGAGCGCTGGACCGGCTCCTCGCCGAGCCCGAGTTCGCCGGGATCGAGCGGCTCCCGGGCGCCCACTGCTACGAGTTCTACGCGGGGGCGGCCGCGTTCGCGGCGCTCGCCGAGGAGGAGCTCGGGACCTTCTACCTCACCGACTTCCTCGCGAAGGCGTTCGACCGGCTCGTCTGGACGAGCCTCGGGCTGGACCGGCACCCGGAGCTCCGCGACCTCTACTTCGGGAGCTACCGGCGGGTCGTCCACCTCGCGCAGACCGACGATCCGGCGATCCGGCGGAAGGCGGAGGCGGCCGCGCGGCGGCTCGGGCTCGCGTTCGAGTCGCGGCCGACCGGACTCGCGCCGTTCGCCGGGGCGCTCGCGGCGGGGATCGCCTGATGCCCCGGATCGCCGGCCCGACGCTCACCGTCATCTGGTGGCGCGACATCCCCGCGCAGGTGAACGCGAAGGACGGCGACCGGACCGCCCGGATCGAGCTCCACCGCCGCTTCCAGGTCGCGATCGACCGGGCGGCGGTCCGTTCCGACCGGCGCGAGATGCAGGCGTACATCGCGGAGTGGCGGAAGGTCGCGCGCCCGTGCGGCCCGGACCTCGACGCCGAGGTCGCCGCCGAGGCGGCGCGGCTCGAGGAGCGCTACACGAAGGACATCGTCAACCGGCTCGTCGAGGCCGGCGGCGTCGACATCCTCGCGACAGGCGAGGGGCAGAAGGAGGCCCCGTGACCCGGACCGTCATCTCGTCCCCGACGAAGGAGGTCGTGATCGGCGGCGGCGGGCCGTTCGTCGTCATCGGCGAGCGGATCAACCCGACCGGCCGAAAGCTCCTCGCCGAGGAGATGAAGAACGGCGACTTCAGCCGGGTGGAGTCCGACGCCCTCGCCCAGGTCGCCGCCGGCGCCCACATGCTCGACGTCAACGCCGGGATCCCGCTCGCCGACGAGCCGGCGATCCTCGCGAGGACCGTCCAGCTCGTCCAGTCGCTCGTCGACGTCCCGCTCTCGATCGACTCCTCGATCGTCGATGCGCTCGAGGCGGGCCTCGCGGTCTACCGGGGCAAGCCGCTCGTCAATAGCGTCACGGGCGAGGAGGAACGGCTCGAGCGGGTCCTCCCGCTCGTGAAGAAGTACGGGGCCGCCGTCGTCGCGATCAGCAACGACGACACCGGGATCAGCGAGGACCCCGACGTCCGGTACGCGGTCGCGAAGAAGATCGTCGAGCGCGCCGCGGACCACGGGATCCCGCGGGAGGACGTCGTCGTCGACCCGCTCGTCATGCCGATCGGCGCGATGCGGACCGCGGGCCAGCAGGTCTTCCGCCTCCTCCGCCGGCTCCAGGGCGAGCTGAAGGTGAACACGACGTGCGGCGCCTCGAACGTCAGCTTCGGGCTCCCGAACCGCGAGGGGATCAACGCCGCCTTCCTCGCGATGGCGATCTCGAACGGGCTGACGAGCGCGATCACGAACCCGCTCGCCGAGGGGGTGAAGCACGCGTACATGGCGGCCGACGTCCTCATGGGCCAGGACGAGGACGCGTCCGCGTGGATCCGCGAGTTCCGGGTCGCCCCGGCGCCCGGCGAGGGCCGCGAGCGACGGGTGAACCGGCGGTCCCTCGGGGCCTCGTGAGCGCCGCCGTGTCCGGCCCCGCCACCGCCGCGGGGAGCGCCGCGTGACGGACGAGGCGCTCGTCGTCTTCACCCCGTCCGGCCGGCGCGCGCGCGTCCCGGCCGGCTCGACGCTCCTCGACGCCGCCCGCGGGCTCGGGGTGGACATCGACTCCGTCTGCGGCGGCCGCGGGATCTGCGGGCGGTGCGCGATCCGCCAGAGCGTCGGGAGCTTCGCGAAGCACGGGATCGAGTCGCGGCCCGACCACCTCGACGCGCCCGGTCCCGACGAGATCGCGTATCGGGAGGAGCACCCGGACCTCCCGGCCGACCGGCGCCTCGCCTGCCGGACCCACCTGATCGGCGACGCGGTGATCGACGTCCCGCCGGAGAGCCAGGTCCACCGCCAGGTCGTGCGGAAGGGGCTCGAGCTCCGCGACTTCGAGATCGACCCGATCGTCACGCTCCACGTCGTCCAGGTGGAGCGCCCCTCGCTCGAGATCCCGGGCGGCGACCTCTCGCGGCTCCTCGACTCGCTTGAGCGCGAGTGGGGGCTCACCGGCCTCCGCGCCGACCTCCACGTCGTCCGCGCCCTCCAGCCGGCGCTCGAGGCGGGCGGCTACACGGTGACCGTCGCCGTCCACGACCGGGCCGAGGTGATCGCCGTCTGGCCGGGCTTCGTCCCGACGGTCTACGGCGTCGCCGTCGACGTCGGCTCGACGACGATCGCCGGCCACCTCGCCGACCTCGCGGACGGCCGCGTCCTCGCGTCGTCCGGGGTGATGAACCCGCAGATCCGCTTCGGCGAGGACCTGATGAGCCGCGTCTCGTACGCGATGATGCACGAGGGTGGCGCGGTGGAGATGACCGCCGCCGTCCGCGGCGCGCTCGACGGGCTCGTCGCGGGGCTCGCCGCCGAGGCGGGGGTCCCGATCGAGCGGATCCTCGCGCTCACGATCGTCGGCAACCCGATCATGCACCACCTCGTCCTCGGGATCGACCCGGTCCCGCTCGGGTCCGCGCCGTTCGCCCTCGCGACCGACGGCGCCGTGACGACGACCGCGGCGGAGCTCGCGGTGAGCGCCGCCCCCGGCGCCCGCGCCTACCTCCTCCCGTGCATCGCCGGCCACGTCGGGGCGGACACCGCCGCCGTCATCCTCGCCGAGGAGCCGCACGAGGCCGACGGGATCCGGCTCGTCGTCGACGTCGGGACGAACGCGGAGATCGTCCTCGGCGACCGGCGCGGCCTCCTCGCCGCCTCGTCGCCGACCGGCCCCGCGTTCGAGGGGGCGCAGATCAGCGCCGGCCAGCGCGCGGCGCCCGGGGCGATCGAGCGGGTCCGGATCGACCGGACGACGCTCGAGCCGCGCTTCCGCGTCATCGGGCTCGACGCCTGGTCGGACGACCCGTCGTTCGCCCGGCGCGCCAGGAAGACCGGCGTCACCGGGATCTGCGGCTCGGGGATCGTCGAGGTGATCGCGGAGCTCTACCTCGCCGGCGTCGTCACGCCGGACGGGATCGTCGACGGGAGCCTCGCGGACCGGACCGCGCGGGTGATCCCCGACGGACGGACCTTCGCGTACGTCCTCTGGGACCCGGCGACCGAGGACCCGGCCGGCCCCGCCGACCGGCGCCGGATCCTCGTGACGCAGAACGACGTCAGGGCGATCCAGCTCGCGAAGGCGGCGCTCTACGCCGGGGTCCGCCTCCTCATGGACCGCGCGGGGATCGACGAGGTCGCCGCCGTCCGGCTCGCCGGGGCGTTCGGGAGCCAGATCGACACCTTCCACGCGATGGTCCTCGGGCTCGTCCCCGACTGCGAGCTGGAGCACGTGACCTCGGCCGGGAACGCGGCGGGGACGGGCGCGCTCATCGCGCTCCTCTCGCGCGCCGCCCGTGCGGAGATCGAGCGCGTCGTCCGCGAGGTCGAGAAGGTCGAGACCGCGGTGGAGCCGCGCTTCCAGGAGCACTTCGTCGAGGCGATGGCGTTCCCCCATCGGACCGCGTCCTATCCGAACCTCTCGCGGGTCGTCACGCTCCCGGCGCCGTCGCGCGCCGAGGGGCTGGACCGGGCCGCCCGCGCCGAGCGCCGACGAGCCCGGAACGTGGAGGCCGCCGTCGCGGCCGGAGAGGCAGGAGAGGACCGATGACCGAGTCACGTCAGCGCGCCGGCGGCCGCGAGGCCCGCCGCGCCGCCCGCCTCGCGAGCCACGTCGCGCGCCAGCCGTTCCTCACCCGGACGCTCGCGCCGTTCGAGATCCTCGACGAGGAGGGGCTCTCGCTCCTCGAGGAGAACGCCGAGACGATCCTCCAGGAGATCGGCGTCGAGTTTCGCGGCGACCCGGACGCGCTCCGGCTCCTGAAGGAGGCCGGAGCGGACGTCACCGGCGAGCTCGTCCGCTTCCCGCGCGGGATGTGCCGCTCGATCGTCCGGCGGAGCGCCCCGTCCAGCTTCGTCCAGCACGCCCGGAACCCGGAGAACTCGGTCGAGATCGGCGGGATGACGACCGTCTTCGCGCCGAACTACGGCTCCCCGTTCGTCCGCACGCTCGACGACGGGCGCCGCTACGGGACGATCGAGGACTTCCGGAACCTCGTGAAGCTCACGTACCGCCTCCCGACGCTCCATCACTCCGGCGGGACGATCTGCGAGCCGGTGGACGTGCCGGTGAACAAGCGCCACCTCGACATGGTCTATGCCCACATCCGCTGGTCGGACAAGCCGTTCATGGGCTCGGTCACCGCCCCGGAGCGCGCGTACGACACGGTCGAGATGGCGAAGATCCTCTTCGGCCCCGGGTTCGTCGACGCGAACACGGTCGTGACGAGCCTGATCAACGCGAACTCGCCGCTCGTCTGGGACTCGGTGATGCTCGGCGCGGCCCGCGCGTACGCGGAGAACAACCAGGCGACGATCATCACCCCGTTCATCCTCGCGGGGGCGATGGCCCCGGTCACCTCGGCCGCCGTCTGCGCGCAGACGCTCGCGGAGTCGCTCGCGGGGATGACGTTCGTCCAGCTCGTCCGCCCGGGCGCCCCGGTGATCCTCGGCTCGTTCGCCTCGTCGATGAGCATGCAGACCGGCGCCCCGACGTTCGGGACCCCGGAGCCCGCGCTCGTCCTCTACGCGATGGCGGCGCTCGCCCGCCGGCTCGGCGTCCCGTTCCGCTCGGGCGGCTCGCTCTGCGCGAGCAAGGTCCCCGATGCGCAGGCCGCGTACGAGTCCGCCGCGACCCTCCAGCCGACGATCCTCGGCGGCGTCAACTTCGTCCTCCACGCCGCCGGCTGGCTCGAGGGCGGCCTCTCGGTCAGCTACGAGAAGCTGATCCTCGACGCGGACCAGTGCGGGATGATGGGCGTCCTCGCGAAGGGGATGGACCTCTCCCCGAACGGCCAGGGGCTCGACGCCTTCCGGGAGAACAAGCCGGGCGTCCACTTCCTCGGGACCGCCCATACGCTCGCGAACTTCGAGACCGCCTTCTACCGCTCGGAGACGGCGAACTACGACTCGTTCGAGCAGTGGGAGGAGGAGGGGTCGCTCGACGCGGCCCAGCGGGCGAACGCGACGTGGAAGCGGCTCCTCCGCGAGTACGAGGCGCCCCCGATCGACGAGGGCGTCGACGAGGCGCTCATGGAATTCATCATCCGGCGGAAGGCAGCGATGCCGGACTCGAACACGTAGCGACCGCCGAGGAGGACCCCACGAGATGGCGACCGGCATCCTCGCCCGCCTCACCGGCCGGACGGCCGAGCTCCCCGCGGCCCACCGCGACGCGATCGTCCGGCTCCTGAGCGCACCGAAGTACGAACTGATCCCGCTGAAGAACGTCCACGAGCAGGCCGCCCTCATCCCGCGCGGCTCGCTCGTCTCCGTCACCGCCTCCCCGGCGAAGGGGATCGAGGCGACGGTCGAGCTCGCGGAGCAGCTCCTCGCCGGCGGCCTCCGCCCGGTCGTCCACCTCTCCGCGCGGATGATCCGCGACCGCGCGCACCTCGCGGCGCTCCTCGCGCGGACGAAGGCGTCCGGGATCGAGCGGGCGTTCGTCGTCGGGGGCGACGCGGACGAGCCGGGCGAGTTCCTCGACGCGCTCTCGCTCCTCCGGGCGATGGCGGATCTCGGCCACCACTTCGTCGAGGTGGGGGTGGGCTGCTACCCGGACGGCCACATGGACATCCCGGACGACGCGCTCCTCCGGGCGCTCCACGACAAGGCGCCGTACGCGACGTACATGGCGACGCAGATGTGCTTCGATCCGCGGAAGATCGGGGCCTTCATCGCCGCGCGGCGGGCCGAGGGGATCGGGCTCCCGGTCCACCTCGGGGTCCCGGGGGTCGCAGAGATGGCGAAGCTCGTCCAGATCTCGGCGCGGATCGGGGTGAAGGACTCGCAGCGCTTCATGCGGAAGAACGTCCGGCTCGTCGGCCAGCTCGTCCGGCCGGGCGGGTACCGGCCCGACGGGCTCCTCGAGGGGCTCGGATCGGTCCTCGCGGACCCGGCCGCGAAGGTGGAGGACCTCCACCTCTACACGTTCAACCAGGTCGAGACGACCGAGGAGTGGCGGCGGAACTACCTCGCCGCGCTCGGCGCGCCGGCCGCCTAGGCGGACGCCGGGCGCGCCACCACGATCGCGCGGTGCGCGAGTTCTCGGGCCATCCCCCTGAAGATCGTCGGGTGGACCGGCGCGAGCGCGTACCAGTAGACGAGGCCCCAGAGGCCGCGCGGCTCGAAGAACGCTGACTGGACGAGACGCGAGCCGCTCCCGTCCCCCGACGGCTCCACCTCGTACTGGAGCCACGCCCGGCCGGGGAGCTTCATCTCGGCGCGGAGCCGGAGGAGCCCGGGGGCGCGGACCTCCTCCACCCGCCAGAAGTCGACGGCGTCCCCGACGCGGAGATGGTCCGGGTCGCGCCGGCCGAGCCGCATCCCGACGCCCCCGACGACCCGATCGGCGACCCCGCGGAGCCGCCAGAGGAGGTTCGCGTACGGCCAGCCGGTCCGGCCGCCGACCCGCTCCACCTCGGCGAAGAGCCGGGCCGGAGGCGCCGCGACCTCGACGACGCGCCGGTCGACGATCATCCCCTCGCGGCTGTGACTCGGCGGGAGGCTCTCGCGGTCGGTCTTCGCGTACGCGTCGAACCAGGTGGACTCGACGGCGTGGCGGTCGGTCCGGTCGATCGCCCGCGTCAGCGCCTCGTCGAGCGTGAGCGGCGTCAGCCCGAAGCGGCTCGCCGGTCCCGGGTCGCGGACGACCACCTCGTTCCGGAGCCCCTCGATGAGCGGCCGCGCGATCGAGGCGGGGACGGGCGACACGAGGTTCACCCAGTACGAGCTGAGGCGGGGCGTGAGGACCGGGACGGGGATCATCGTCCGGCGGAGGCCGCGGTGGCGCGCGTACGCCAGCATGATCTTCCCGTAGCTGACCACGTCCGGGCAGCCGATCTCGACGATCCCGGTGATGTCCGGCCGTGACGCGGATGCGACGAGGTAGTCGAGGACGTCGCGGATCGCGATCGGCTGGCAGCGGGTCGCCACCCAGCGCGGCGTGATCATCACGGGGAGCCGCTCCGTGAGCGTGCGGAGCATCTCGAACGACGCGCTCCCGGAGCCGATGACGATCGCGGCGCGGAACTCGGTGACCGGGACGCCGTGGCGGGCGAGCTCGGCGCCGGTCTCGTGCCGGCTCCGAAGGTGGTGCGAGAGCGCCGGGTCGCGGTCGTCGCCGAGGCCGCCGAGGTAGACGATCCGGCCGACCCCCGCGGCGTGCGCGGCACGGGCGAGGTTCCCTGCGGCGACGAGGTCCCGTTCGGCGAAGTCCCCGGACCCGCCGCCGGCCGGCCCCATCGAGTGGGCGAGGTAGTAGACGAGCTCCACCCGCTCGAGCGCCGGTGCGAGCGTGGATGCGTCGAGGAGGTCGCCGCGGACGATCGTCGTGCCCGGGAAGCGGTCGTGGAGCGGCCGGACGTCGCGGCCGAGGAGCACGAGCTCGTGGCCGCCCGACTGGAGGAGTGGGACGAGGCGGCCGCCGATGTAGCCGCTCGCGCCGACGACGAGGATCCTCATGCCGATGGTTCGGGCGGCGGCGCGCGACGGATGCCCTGCCCGGGAAGCGCCGAGGCCCCCGGATCGCTCCGGGGGCCTCGTACCGGGTGAGGGATGCTGGGTCGGTCGGGCCCGTCGGCCCGGGGTCGGGCTGGGCAGCCCGGGTCGGATCAGGCGGCCTTCGGCTCCGCCTCGGACTTCGCGAGCGCGACCGCGAGGACGACGAGGCCGAACGCGGGCTTCGCGAGGATGTCCGCGATCGAGTAGCCGACCTGCCGGATCACCTCGGCCGTCGCCGCATCGGCGATGAAGCTCGGGAGGAGGTACGCGATCGGGTAGACGCTCCACGTCACGAGGACGATGAGCCGGAGCCACCCGACGAGCCCCTTCACCCGATCGCTCTGGCGGTCGAGCGAGCGGGTGAGCTCGCCGAACAGCACCCAGAGGATGTAGATGAACGGGATCATCGAGAGGACGAACCAGAGGCCGCGCGCGCCCATGAGCTGGTCGGCCGGCGAGATCTCGCCCGGGTACCCGAGGACGATCATCGCGATCGCCGCGATGACGAGCCGGGTGAGGAGCGAGCGGGTCTTCGCGGCCTCGAGCTTGAGGACGAGGACGAGCTCCGAGAGGAGGAGCGGGACCGTGATGAGCCAGTCGACGTAGCGGTAGCCGTCGTTGAAGGGGCTCGTCCCCTCGACGCCGCTCGTGAACGTGCCGCTCGCCGCGTCATACGCGAAGGCGCCGTTCCACGAGTCGAAGATCCGCATGTAGTGGTAGAAGGCGACGAGGACGACGATCCCGGAGATCGTCACGGCGAGCCGGTAGTTCGGGTGGACCGTCTGCCGCTGGACGAGGAAGAAGACGAAGGCGGCGCCCATCGCCGCCACCGCCAGCGAGAGCATGTTGTAGACCAGGCTGAACTGCGCGAGGTCGAGAGTCACGGGGCGCATTCCCTCCATGCAATGTCCGTTCTCATCGGCCGTCGTGACCCAGCTCACCCGGCCGTTCCGTCGACCGCAGTTTCGCGCCTCGCGGCGTTCCGGATTGGGCGGCCGGGAACTTGCCCGAGATCCAACGGAGCAGTTATCTTTGCCCGCGTACTCAGCGTTCAGCCCGGATACCAGAGGTCAGCCGATGCGTCCCGTGCTCCCCGCCCCCGGCCGCTCCCGCCGCTCCGGCGCAGCCCCCGCGGCCGCCCGCCTCGTCGCGGTCGCCTCGCTCCTCGCCGCCTTCGCGGTCGCGGTGCCGGCAGCCTCGGCAGCGCCCGGGGACACGGTGACGATCGACGTCTACGACCAGTGCGCGAACGACACCGGGACGGGCTACACGGCGGGCGACACGCTCTGCCGCTGGATCAACGGCAACCTCAACTCGTCGAACTCCGACTGGGTCGAGGGCGACTCCGTCCCGGAGCGTCTCTCCCTCAAGAACCTCGTTCCCGGCAGCACGTACGCCGTCACCTTCAGCTACGGGACGACGAAGCAGGGGAAGCACGCGTACGACTTCCTCACGACCTTCGGCGCCTCGGAGACCTGGATCACGGCCGCCGAGCGGTGCGAGAACCTCGACGCGGCCGCCGGCTGCCTCGCGTCCTCCGACGTGACCGCGACGATCCCGGCCGACCCCCTCGCGCTCGGCTACGACACCGCGTTCGGCACCGCGAACGGCGGGCGGAACTTCACGCTCCGCGGCGTCACGAGCGCCTCGGTCACCGCGGGGCCGACGCTCGTCTCCGGCACGTACGCGGGCGACAGCGACACGAACATCACCCTCACCTTCACGGTCGGGAGCCTCGGGTCGGCCTGGTGCGGCGCGACGACGTGCAACGCCGCGATCTGGTTCGGCGCCCACGTCGCGAAGGAGGCCGACTGGGGTGCCGGCACCGGCGCGGGGAGCATCTCCGGGTCGCCCTTCCACGTCGCGCTCGTGAACATCGACGGCGCCGCGGTCGGCGCCCGTGACAACCAGATGTCCGCCGACTTCTCCTCGCCGCCCCCGCCGACGCCCGGGAGCCTCCAGCTCGGCGCGACGGTGACCGGCGGACCGGTCGGCTACACGGGCCCGTTCAGCCTCACGTACACCTGCACCGCTCCCTCGGCGACGACCGGGACCGTGTCGCTCGCGTCCGGCGCGACCGCCACGATCACCGGGCTCTCGGACGGGTCCGTCTGCTCGGTCACCCAGGCGCTTCCGGGGGCGCCCGCCGGCTATACGTGGGGCACGCCCGCGTGGACGCCGGCCGGACAGAGCGTCTCGATCAGCAGCGGGACGACGAGGAGCGTCTCGGTCGTGAACCCGCTCACCGCCACCCCGACGCCGACCCCGCCGCCGTCGCCCACCGCCTCCCTCTCGATCGCGAAGGGCGCCTCGCTCGCCGCCGACGGGCCGTGGAGCGCGGAGCTCGAGGCCGAGGAGGGCGAGACCGTCTGGTACCGGATCGTCGTCACGAACACCGGCGGCGCGACGCTCACCGGCGTCACCGTCGCCGACTCGCGGAACCCCGACGGGCTCCCCTCCGCCTGCCCGGCGGTCCCGACGACCCTCGCCGCGGGCGCGACGTGGACCTGCGTCTACGAGACGGTCGCCATCGCCGGGCCGGTGGACAACACCGCGACCGCCGACAGCGACCAGACGGCCCCGGCGAGCTCGACGGCGAGCGTCTTCGGGAACGCGGCGGTCGTCCTCCCGGCCACCGACGTCGTCACGACGCCGGAGACCGGCGGCATCGTCGGCGGGCTGCTCGCGCTCTTCGCCGGCGTCCTCGCGGCGGCGCTCGTCGTCCGGCGGCGACGCCCGGCGAGGTAGCCCGGGGCGGTACCCGAGCGCACGGACCGCGGCAGCGCGATGCCGCCGCGGTCCGTGACACCCAACCTGTCACGGAGCCTCCCCTAGCCTCCTGCCGTCCCGCGCTGCGGGGCGCCTATCCAGAGCGTCCGAGAGCCCCGGCTCGCCGACGACGCAGCAACCGAGCGGATCCCTCGACCGCCGCGGTGCTCCCGCCGGGATCGATAGGAACGGAGGACCCCGATGGATGCAGGGGATGCCCGGGAGGGCGCCCGCGCGCCTCACTGGGAAGGGACCGACGTCGGCCTCGTCCGGCTCGGCCAGCTCTACGATCGACTCTTCGTCGACGACGAGTGGGCCGTGCGCGGGGAACGAGAGTTCACCTGGTGGATGGCGGAGCTCCCGCAGCGCGTCCGCGCCGGGGAGCCGGCCTGGCGCGAGGGTCATGACGGGCCCCCGGTCGAGTGGGCGTGGATCGAGGCCGAGACCGTCGTCGCGACCGACGTCGATCCGGAGGAGGCGATCGGGATCGCCATCGGCTTCAACGCCGTCGCGACGCAGTCGGCATGGATCGTCGACCCGGTGCGTCGCGAGCTCGTCGTCTCGCTCCGCCTCCCCACCGACGCGACGGACGAGGAGCGGCTCGTCCTGCTCCGGACGGCCGTCGCGCTCCAGGCGGCCGAGGCGGTCCGCATCGGGCGCGCATGGGAGGGGAAGGTCGCGAGCCGGCCGCACCCGGTGAGCGGCGAACGCGCCGAGCCGGACCGCCTGATCGCCGTGCCCGACGCGCTCCGCTCGAACGAGACGGACGGCTCGCTCGTCCCCGGGGCGTTCCGCGCGGTCGCGGAGCTCGGGCGGGAGGACGGGCTGTGGGTCCTCGCGACGGACGATCCGGCCGGCCTGACCGCCGAGATCCCGTGGAGCGGCGCCACGCCGGCGCACCGGTCGGAGCGACACCTCCGGACGGCGCTCTTCCGTCTCCGGACGGACGAGCCTCACCCGCTGATCGGGAAGGGTCTCCTGGCGGTGCTCGAGCTGCCGACGGTGCTCCCGGTCGCCGAAGCCGTCCGGCTCGCGAACGCGCTCAACCTCGCCGAACGCGCCTTGACGCTCCGGGTCGCGGGACTGGGCGCGTGGAGGATCCGCCCGGTCTCGGCGACCCGTGCGAGCCTCGCGTGGAGCTGCTTCACCCCGGCCGTCGAGATCCTCCGGCTCCCGAACCCGGATGACCTGCTCTACCTCGCGAGCCTCGCCTACGACGCGAGGAACCGGACGGCGTGGGCCCACTACCAGCTCGAGCGGCTCGCGGGCACCGGCAGCTGAACAGGCCGGCCGGCCCGTCGGCCGGCCGGCCCGTTGCGTCCGAACGGCCGGTCGCTAGAATGGCGATGCTGAGCGGGAGTAACTCAGCTGGCAGAGTGTCTGCTTCCCAAGCAGAATGTCGCGGGTTCGAATCCCGTCTCCCGCTCCATCCCCTCCCCCTGCCGGTGTGGCGTTCGCGCGCGGACTAGAGGTCCTCGTCCTCCGCGCCGATCCGGAGCGGCGCACCGGACATCAGCCGGCTCTTCAGCGCGTAGCTGGAGCGGGCGTACCGCTCCTTCCGCTCGAACTCGTGGCGGAGGCGCGACCAGGCCTCCGACTCTCGCTCGAGCTCGGCGACGATCCCGATGAGGACCTCGTCCCGGCCGGCGTAGCCCTTGATCCGCTGCGCGACCGCGCGGAGGAGCTGCCGAGCCTCCTCCCAGCGGCGCTCGCGGTTCAGCGTGACGGCGTCGCGCAGTGCGCGGTCGGCGTAGGAGCGGGCGACGACCCGGTCGACATCCCGATCGCGAGCCTGCCTGTCGTTCGCCTCGGTGTCCGCGAACGCCCAGCGGAGCGTCGAGTTCCCGGAGAGCCCACCCGTCGCGGACTCGAGGACGGCCTCCACGCCGATCTCGCCGCCGGGGACCCCGAGGGGGAAGCGGAGCGCGAGGACGAGCCGGACGACCTGGTCGGCGACGAGGTCGCCGAGGACGATCGACTGGCGGGAAGGATGGCGCTCGATCGGGAACGGGGTGAGCGGCACCACCTCGATCCCGTCACCTCCGACGAAGTGGAGGACGGCGCCGCGGGCGGTCACCTCCAGGAGGTCGCCGACCTCGCTCCCGATGAGCGCCGGGATCTCCTCCGCCCCCTTGATGTAGCGGAAGGCTCCGCCGCCCGCGTCCGCCATCCCGGCGAGCAGCCGCTCGTCGAAGTCCTCGCCGACCCCGAACGTCGAGGTGATGACCCCGCGCGCCCGGAGCTCCGAGGCGTGTCGCTCGAGGAGGGTGGGGTCCACGATCCCGTGGTTCGCGAGCCCGTCGGTGAGAAGGAGGACCCGGTTCACCCCCTCGGGGTCGAGCGCGGCGGCGACCTGCTCGGCGCCCCTGAGCCAGCCCTCGCTCAGCGCGGTCTGACCTCGCGGATCGATCGGCTGGAGGTGCCGCCCGGCGGCGTCCTTCGCCTCGCTCGTGGCGGCGGCACCCGGGGCGACGACGTCGACGACCTCGTCGAAGGCGACGACCGAGAAGCGGTCGGCCGCGGCGAGCCGCGCGATCCCGGCGAGGACCGCCTCCTTCGCGAGGGCGAGCTTGCGCCTGCTGGCCATCGAGCCGGAGCGGTCGACGACGAACGAGACGTTGACCCGCGGACGGACCGGGGCGGACGTCGCGGGCGGCGCCGTGACCTCCACGAGCGCGTAGCGGGTCGAGTGGTGGACCGAGCGGACGAGGCGCCGGTCGGTGCGGATCTCGAGAGCGGTGCGGTCGGTCATGACTGTTCCCCCTTCAGCTGGTCGGCGAACGCGATGAGGCGTTCGACGAGTCGGTTCTCTCGCCGGCTCAGCGGCCGGCGGACATGAAGCTCGATCCCTTCCCCGAGCACGATCCGCTCCCAGTGGGATCGTTCGGCCTGGCGACCTTTCGGCATCGGCGCGGCGGCCACCCCGAGGAAGGCGCCCGAGGCCATCCGCAGGAAGTTCGGCGCGACCTCGACGAGCCCCTCCCCGGGTTCGCCGGGTCCGGGAGCGGGCGGCGCCGCACCGGGCACGGCCGCGTACGCGGCCGGTCGCTCCGCGGTCCTGCCCGCAGCGGGAGCCTGGCCGAGCACGGCGCGCACGTAGTCGAGGGCGCTCCCGGCCGGCGGCTCGACCGCGGGCTCGGCGGCGAGGAGCTCGACCTCGGCGTCGCCGAGCTGCCCGAGCCTCCGCCGGATCTCGGCGAGCGGCAGGTGCTCGTCGCGCATCCTCGCGATGAGCCTGAGGCGGGCGAGCGCCACCGCCGGGTACCGGGCGCCCCTGCCGGCGGTCGCTGCCGGCGGGAGGAGGCCCTGGCCGATGTAGTACCGGATCGTCCGCGCGGGGATCCCCGTGAGGGCCGCCAGCTCGGAGAGGGTGTGGTCGTTCATGGCCGGTATCTTGACAGTCGCCATGACAACTGTCAAGATGTCCATGCGAGATCGAGCGCCGTGGGCGAGTGTCAGACAGGTGTCACGACGACGGCGGACGATCGAGACGGCGCCGGCGCGGCGCCGCCATCAAGAGCGCGCGAGAGGCTCGGCTCGACGACCGCGCAGCGACCGGTCGGGTCCACGACCCGGCACGGTGCTCCAGCCGGGAGACGATGGGGGGACGTGATGGGAAGGACGGTGGCCGACACGAGCGAGACGACCGCACGACGGAACGGGACGGCCTCGGACGGGCGGATCCCGCGGGTCAGCTGGACGGAGTTCGAGGGGCGGCTTGCGATGATGCTCGCGTCCCTCCATGACGACGAGTTCCTCATCCTCGAAGCCGAGGGGAAGCGAGCCCACCCGGGCGCCTACGTACAGTTCGCGGGTGGGGGGCCCGGCGGTCTCCTCGCCGAGGCGGTGAGCGACGACTTCCTCGTGACGCTCCCGCTGAGCGACACCCAGCGGGCGGACCTCGCCGGCTTCGGCTGGACGGCCCCGTCGGGCGACCCGGAGGCTCCGGCGAACTACCGCCGGACCTGGGACGCCCCGGTGCCGGTCGAGGAGGTCGCGCGGCTGGCGGTCCGGACGCTCCGGAAGGTCTACGGCGTCCGCTCCCCGGGCGACCTGGTCTACCACGCGTTCACCGCGACGAAGTCCGACGCGCCGGGCACGGCGCTCACGAAGGTCCCGGAGCTCACCGAGGAGGAGCTCCAGGCCCTCGTCGCGCGGACGCTCGCCCTCCTCTTCGACGTGGAGGACGTGCGGCCGGACGGGGCGGGCTTCTGGGCGATCTGGGTCGGCGAGTCGACGCTCTCGCTGAGCAGGGTCGGGGCCGACGAGAGCCTTCTCCGGGTCGCGGTGGCGGTCCGCCAGGACGAGGCGCCGAGCCCGCGGCTCTTCGCGGCACTCAACGACGCGAACGCCAAGCTCCTCGCCGCCCGGGCCGTCCGGGTGGACGGCATCGTCTACTGCGCCGCCGAGGTGCCGCTCGCCGGCCTGACGCTCGACCTCCTCGCGAGGACGGTCGTCGGCGTCACCGTGGGAAGCC
>JBJOLT010000065.1:0-5988 GCA_046045415.1 Chloroflexota bacterium
CCGGGCGCCCTTGCGGACGGTCGCGGGGTTCCCGAGGAGGCTCGTCCCGCGGTACGCGCTCGTCGTGAGCGTCACCGGGAGCTTCACCGCGATCGCGGCGGTCACCGCGGTCGCGGGCGCCCACGTCGTATTGCCGGCCTGCGAAGCCGTCACCGAGCAGTTGCCGAGCGCGAGCGCCGTGAGGACGTTCCCGCTCACCGTGCAGATCGACGGCGTGCCGGAGCGATAGGTGACGGTGAGGCCGGACGTCGCCTTCGCGGCGAGCGTCAGCTTCGTCCCCCGCCCGATCGCGGTCGCCGGAGCGAACGTGATCGTCTGCGGCTGGCCCGACGGCGGGAGGACGATCGGCGGGAAGCCGCCACCGCCACCACCACCACCGCCGCCGCCGCCGCCCGAGGGCTCGGAGACGACGCGGGTCGTCGTCGCGGAGGACCCGCGGAAGGACGGGGTCGCGGCGTAGGTCGCGACGATCGTCGAGGTGCCGGACGCGGCCGGGGTGATCGAGCAGGCGCCGATCCCGTCGATGAGCGTCGCGACGCAGGTCCCGCCGAGCGAGTCGGCGATCGTGACGGCGCCGGCGGGCGTGCCGCCGCCCGAGGCGACCTGGACGGTCGCCGTGTACGCGGTCCCGCGGTCGCCGGTCGCCGGTGAGAGCGAGAGGATCGAGAGGGTCGTCGCCGGCTTCCCGGGCGCGACGACGAACGGCGAGAGGCTCGACGTCGTCCCGCAGAGGACGCCGGCGCTCCACGTCGTGGGGACGAGGACCCACGCGCCGCTCTCGTAGTGCCAGAGGTCGGTGCCGGCCGGACCGGCGAGGCAGATCGTGAAGGGGCCGCTCACCGGGGACCCGTCGCCGCTCGAGACGCTGATGTCGACGTAGAGCATCGACGAGCCCACGAGGAACGGCGAGCCCGTCGGGTCCGCCGGGTTCGAGGTCGTCGAGAACGAGACCGAGTAGGTCCCGTCGCTCGGGGCGGTGAACGCGAGGCTCGGCGAGCCGAGGGAGACGCCGGCCGACGCCTCGACGCGGGAGCCCGCCGTCGCGTCGCGGGCGACGATCGCGCTCGCGCGGACGATCTGGACGTAGCTCCCGGTCGCGGGGCCGTGCGTCGCGTCGCCCGGGTAGGCGGCGGAGACGACGTGCGAGCCCGCGGCGAGCCCGGTGACGACGATCGAGCACGTGCCGCCGAAGAGCGGACAGCTGCCGAGCGAGCCGGTGCCGTTCGAGAGCTCCACCGTCCCGGTCGCGGTCGACGGCGTCGCCGTGACGGTGACGAGGATCGGCGCGTCGAGGTTCGACGGGTTCACGTCGCCCGAGACGACGAGGCTCGTGGCGAGCCGGCCGATCTCCTGGCTCGTCGCGCCGCCGCTCGCGAGGTGGGTCGCGTCGCCCGCGTACGTCGCGGTGATCGCGTACGTCCCGATCGCGAGGGCGTTCGTGGAGACGGTGCACGTCCCGGCCGCGAGCGTGCAGCTCCCGAGCGAGGTGGCACCGGCGAGGACGGTGATCGACCCGGTGGCGCTCGCCGGCGCGACGGTGACGGTGAAGGTGACGGTGGCGCCGAGCGGCGCGACGGGCGCGCTGCTCGTCACGGTCGTCGCGGTCGCCAGCTTCACCTGGTACGGGATCGAAGTGCTCGCGACCGCGTGCGTCGCGTCGCCGCCGTACGCGGCGCCGATCGTCCGGGTCCCGGCGGCGAGCGACGAGGTGGTCACCTGGCACGCGCCGCCCGCGAGCGTGCAGGTCGCGAACGCCGTCCCGTTGTCGCTCACCGTGATCGTCCCCGTCGCGCTCGACGGGGTGGCGGTCACCGTGAAGGTGACGCTCCCCCCGACGACCGCGTAGGCGGGGTCGGCGGAGATGGCGAGCGAGACCGGCGTCTTCCCGATCGAGACGGCGAGCGGGCTCGAGAGGCTCCCGAGGTGGTTGACGTCCCCGAGGTACCGGGCGGTGATCTGGTGGTCGCCGGCGCCGAGGGCCGTCGTCGTGTAGCTGCACGACCCGGCCGTGAGCGCGCAGGTCGCGAGCGGCGTCGTCCCGTCGCTGATCGCCACGCTCCCGGTCGCGGTGATCGGCGAGACGCTCACGAGGAACGTGACCGGATCGCCGAGGGCAGCCCCGCCGGTGACGGCGAGCTCGACGGTCGTCGCCGTCGGTGCCTTCTGGACCGTCTGGGTGATCGACGCGGCGCTCCCGGCGAACGACGGGCTCCCGAGGTACGTCGCGGTGACGACGTGCGAGCCGGCCGTGAGGACGGCGGTCGTGACCGAGCAGGTCCCGCCGGAGAGCGTGCAGCTCGCGCTGAACGGGCCGCCGTTCGCGAACTGGACCGTCCCGGTCGCGGTCCCCGGCGTCACGGTCGCGGTGAACGTGACCGACCCACCGAAGGCCGAGGGGTTCGGCGTCGAGGAGAGTGCGAGCGTCGAGGTCGCGCTGACGACGTCGTGCCCGGTCGTCGCGTCCGAGGTCGCGCGAGAGGCGTCGCCGAGGTAGGTCGCGCGGATCGTGTGCGACCCGAGCGAGAGCGTCGAGACGCTGACGGAGCAGGTCCCGGCGGCGAGGAGGCAGGTCGTGAGCGGCGTCGTCCCGTCGCTGATCGCGACGGTGCCGGTCGGCGTCCCGCCCGCGCTCGTGACGGTGACCGCGATCGCGACCGGGGTGCCGAGCGCCGACGGATCGGGGCTCGTCGTCACGGTCGTCGTCGTCGCCGCCTTCGCGACGGTGAGCGACGTGGCGGCGGAGCTCTCCCAGTAGCCGGCGCTCCCGCCGTACGCGGCGGTGATCGTCCGCGAGCCGACGGCGAGGCCGTTGACGACGATCTGGCAGGCGCCGGCGGCGAGCGTGCAGCTCCCGAGCGGCGCCGTCCCGTCGCTGAACGTGACGGTCCCCGCCGCGCCCGCCGGAGCGACGGTCGCCGAGAGCGTGACCGGCGAACCGAACGGGACGGGGTTCGGGATCGCCGCGAGCGAGAGGATCGACGGCGCCTTCGCGACCGTCTGGAAGGTCGTCGCGCTCGAGCCGGCGCGGGTCGCGTCGCCGGCGTACGTCGCCGAGATCGACCGCGAGCCGACCGCGAGGGTGGAGGTCGCGACGGTGCAGGCGCCGGCGGCGAGCGTGCAGGTCCCCACCGGCGTCGTCC
Organism: Chloroflexota bacterium; assembly: GCA_046045415.1. GTDB lineage: Bacteria > Chloroflexota > Limnocylindria > Limnocylindrales > CSP1-4 > DASVZT01. The sequence goes on from JBJOLT010000065.1 coordinate 3,141, forward strand.
CGTCGCTGATCGCGACGGTCCCCGCCGCGATCGTCCCGTCGCCGCTCGAGACGGAGACGGAGAACGTGACGAGCTGGCCGAAGATCGCGTTCGGGACGCTGCTCGAGATCGTCGTCGTCGTGACGGCCCGGCCGACGACGTGCGTCCCGCTCGTCGCGCTCGCGGAGCGGTCGCCGTCCCCGCCGTACGAGGCGGAGATCGTCCGGGTCCCGAGCGCGATCGCGCTCGTGGCGAGCGAGCAGGTCCCGCCGGAGAGCGTGCAGCTGCCGAGCGGCGTCGTCCCGTCGCTGAAGGCGACGGTGCCGGACGCGGTCCCGCTCGTCGCGACGACCGTCGCGGTGAGCGTCACCGACGCGCCGAGGGTCGAGGGGTTCGGGCTCGTCGCGAGCGTCGTCGTCGTCGTCGCGCTGACGACCGAGACGGTCGTCGCGCCGCTGCTCTCCGCGTGGGTCGCGTCGCCGGCGTAGCGCGCGACGATCGACCGCGTCCCGACCGGGAGCGACCCGGCGACGACCTGGCAGGAGCCGCCGACGAGCGTGCAGGTCCCGAGCGGCGTCGTGCCGTCGGAGACGGCGACCGTCCCGGCGGGGGTCGAGCCGTCGGCGGCGACCGTGATCGTCAGCGCGACCGGCGTGCCGAGCGCGACGGTCGGCGACGACGCGACGACGCTCGTCGTCGTCGGGTGGCGGACGACCTGCGTGAGGGTCGGCGAGGTGCTCGGCGCGTGGTTCCGGTCGCCACCGTACGTGGCGACGATCTCGTGGCTCCCCGTCGCGAGCGTCGCGGTGGAGACGTCGCACGTCCCGTTGACGAGCGTGCACGTCCCGAGCGGCGTCGTGCCGTCGGAGACGGCGACCGTCCCGGTCGCGCTCGACGACGTGACGGAGACCGTGAAGCGGACCGTCGCGCCGAGGAGCGACGGGTTCGCCGACGAGGCGACCGCCGTCCGGGTGAGCGACGGGGCGAGCTGCTCGATGAAGACGACGTGGCCGATGTTCACGCCGGAGGCGGCCATCGTGATCGACGAGGCCGAGACCGAGGCGACCGAGGCGAGGGTCCGGGTCGCCGCCGCGGTCGTCGTCTGGGAGTTGGCGCCGCCGCCGGTCGCCTGGATCTGGGCGGCGAGCGCGTAGCCGGTCCCGACGGAGGCGACGGTCGTCCCCTGCGCCGTCCCGCCGAGGACGATCGCGAGGCCGGACCGGGTCGCGCCGAGCGCGAGCGACGGGGTGGCGATCGTCGTGCTCGCCGCGTTCACCTGGCCCGCCGAGAGCGGGGTGACGTTGAGCCCGCCCGCGACGACGAGGAGGAGTGCGGACGCCTTCTGGGCGCTGCCGAACGTGAACGTGTTCGTCGTCCCGGCGTCGCCGGCGACCGCGGACCGCCAGAAGAGCCCCTGGCGCAGCGCCGTCCCGGACGAGAGGTCGCCGCCGAGGCGCGTCCAGCCGGCGGGCGGCGTGATCGTGACGCCGGTCCCGCCGACGACGGAGACGACGGCGAGGAGCCCGTCGCCGGTCGTCGCGGCCGGGGTCGTGAGCGTCAGCGAGGTCGCGCCGCTCGTCGTCGTCGTCGCGGCGCTCGCGGGCGTCCCGCGGAGGCCGATGACGATCGTCTGGAGGACCGGGAGCGACGCGCTCGCGGCGCGGAGCGAGTCGCCGCCGTACGAGGCGGTCACGAGATGCGTCCCGATCTCGAGCTCGCCGCTCGTGATCGAGCAGGTCCCCGCGACGAGCGTGCACTGGCCGAGCGGGCCGCCGTTCGAGAAGGTGACGATGCCCGTCGCGCTCGAGGGGCTGACCGTCGCCGTGTAGACGATCGGCGTCCCCCAGACCGCGGTCGACGCGCTCGTCGTGAGCGTCGTCGTCGTCGGGCCCTTCTCGATGACCTGCGAGAGCGAGCCCGTCGTGCTCCCGAGGTGGTTCCCGTCCCCGGCGAACGAGGCGCTCATCACGTGGGTGCCGATCGTCAGCGTGCTCGTCGTCACGGTGCAGGCGCCGCCGGAGAGCGTGCAGGTCCCGATCCCGGTCGTCCCGTCACGGAGCGTGACGGTGCCGGTCGGGACGGTGCCGTTCGCGGCCGAGACCGTGACGGTGAAGCCGACGGGGACGCCGAAGCCGACCGAGAGGTCGCTCGAGACGATCGTCGCCGTCGTCGCCGCCTTCGCGACCGAGACCGCGACCGGGGCGGAGGTGCTCGTCAGGTAGTAGCTGCTCGCACCGAGCCGCGCGGTGATCGCGTGGGTCGCGGCGGTGAGGTCCGTGCGGACGATCGAGCAGGTGCCGCCCGCGAGCGTGCAGGTGGCGACGGTCGTCGCGCCGCTCAGGAGGGTCACCGTCCCGGTCGGGGTGGTCCCGTCCGAGGCGCTCGACGCGATCGCGAACGTGATCGCCTCGCCGTACGTCGTCGAGACGGCGCTCGGGACGACGGTCGTCGTCGTCGGCGACGCGACGATCTGGTTGATCGTGCCGGACGCGCTCGGCGCGTAGTACGGCGTCCCGGCGTACCGGGCGCTCACGGGGTGGAGGCCGGAGAGGAGGCCGGGCGCAGCGACGGTGCAGGTCCCGAGCGCGCCGAGCGTGCAGCTCCCGATCCCGGTCGTGCCGTCGAAGACGGTGACCGTCCCGGACGGGATCGTGCCGTCGGAGCTCGAGACCGTCGCCGTGAAGGTGACGAGCTGCCCGAACGTCGCGGAGAGCCGGTCGCTCGCGATGAGCGTCCGGGTCCCGGCGACGACCGACTGGGCGATCGCGGCGGAGACGACCGGGTCGTGGTTCGCGTCGCCGTTGTAGCGGGCGGTGATCGCGTGGACCCCGGCGGAGAGGTCGCTCTTCGTGACCGTGCACGCGCCGGC
>JBJOLT010000090.1:0-12500 GCA_046045415.1 Chloroflexota bacterium
CTTGAGCGCGAGGTACTTCGTGATCGCCGCCGTCAGGCTCGTCTTGCCGTGGTCGATGTGACCGATCGTCCCGATGTTGACGTGCGGCTTCGTCCGCTCGAACTTCTTCTTCGCCACGTGAGCGCGTACTCCATCTGTCTGAGGTGGCCGGCCGTGGCCGGGTGGACCGCTGTCGCCGGGGAAGAGGTGGAGCCCACAATGGGATTCGAACCCATGACCTCTTCCTTACCAAGGAAGTGCTCTGCCGACTGAGCTATGTGGGCCCGGGGTGCTCCCGCGTCGGGCTACCGCGCCGGATGAGGAATGGTGGGCAGGGAGGGAATCGAACCCCCACAGTCAAAGACGGCTGATCTACAGTCAGCGGAGCTCACCACCTGCTCAACCTACCCACTGGTTTCGAGGCTCGGGCGGAGGCTGCGTCCCCGTGGTGCTCCCGAGACCCGGTTGTTCTCTTGGAGCCGACGACGGGACTCGAACCCGGAACCGGCGGTTTACAAAACCGCTGCTCTACCAATTGAGCTACGTCGGCGCGGCGCAGGGCCACACAGCAGATGACCCCGTGGCGCCAGCGGATGATATGGCCGGGGTGGTCGAAGGGTCAAGCACGCGAAGGTACCGGACCGCTCCGGGACGGACCGCCCGTCAGGGCCGCTCCCCGGGGAGGAGCTCCGGCCCGTCGGCCGCGTCACCGGGAGCGGGCTCGCGCGAGTCGGCGCCGTCGGGTGCGGCGTCGAGTTCGGTGTCGGGTTCGGCGGCGGTGGCGGCCGCGGCGGTCGTGGGGGCCGCGGCGGTCGCGGCGGTCGTGGCGGCCGTGTCCGGGCCCTCGTCCTCCGTCCCGCTCACGGGCGCCTCGCGCCCGCCGGCCCCGAAGCGCTGACCGACGGCCTCGAAGAGAAGGATCGACCCGGCGACGGACGCATTCAGCGAGCCCACCGCTCCCCGCATCGGGATCCGCATGAGGAGATCGCAGCGCCGGCGCACCGCCGGCCCGAGCCCCTGGCCCTCGCTCCCGACGACGATCGCGAGCGGACCGCGAAGGTCGGCCTCGCGGACGGTGAGCGGCGCCTCGGCCTCGGCGCCCGCGATCCGGAGCCCCCGGACGTGGAGGTCCGCGAGCGCCGCCGCGAGGTCCTCCACCGGCGCGAGGAGCAGGTGCTCGACAGCGCCCGCCGAGGCCTTCACCGCGGCTGGCGTGAGCGGCGCCTGGCGGCGCGTGGGGAAGACGACGCCGTGGACGCCGGCGGCCTCGGCGCTCCTCAGGAGCGTCCCGACGTTCTGCGGGTCCTCGAGCGAGTCGAGGACGAGGACGAACGGGGGTTCGCCGCGCTCCGCGGCCCGGGCAAGGATCGCCTCGACCGATGCGTAGCGCCGCGGCCCGACGACGAGGGCGATCCCCTGGTGGCCGTCGAAGCCGGCGAGGGCCGTGAGCGTCCCGCCCTCCACCTCGACGATCGGGATCCGCAGCGCGGTCGCGTGAAGGACGAGCTTCTCGAGCGCCTGCCGCCGCTGCGGGACGACGAGGAGCCGGACCGCGTCGCGCCGCGCGACGAACGCCTCCTCGACCGGCCGGCGTCCGGCGACGAGCTCCTGCTCGTCGACGAGCAGGTCGGGAAGCGGCTGGACGGGCTGGCGCGCGCCCGGGGCGCCGCCGAACGGGGCGGCGTGCCGTGGTGCGGGCGGACGGGCGCCGGGTGGGCGGTCGGCGTACGGTCGACCGGGGGGACGGGCGCCGGGTGGGCGGTCGGCGTACGGGGGCCGGCCCTGAGGACGGTCGAACGGTCGATCCGGTGCGCTCCGCTCACGTTCCTCCCCCGAGCGGGGAGCTGGGCGCGGGGCGCCCCGGCGAGGGCCGAAGGACGCGGGCGCGCCGCGAACCTGGCCGCGGCGCTCGAACGGGGGCCGATCGGATCCGCCGCGAGCCGGGCCCCGCCGGTCGACGTCGCTTCGCCCGAATGCGGGCCTGCCCGGCCGCTCGAACGGGGGCCGTCCGGGGCGCTCGGACGCGGGTCGCTCGAACGCGGGTCGCTCGGGTCCGCCGCGGCGCTCGTCGGGCCGCTGGCCGGCAGGCCGGGGTCGCCCGGGGCGCTCGAACGTTCGCCCGTCCGGGCGGGGACGCTGACCGGGGCGGACCCCGGGGCCGCCGGGGCCTCTGCGATCACCGCCCGGTCGTCCACCCCGCTCGAACGGAGGGCGCCCGGGACGGGAGGGCCGCGACGGGCGGTCCGGCGCCTCGCTCGCGGCGCGGAACCCGAAGCCGCGCCGGCCGGGGGCGGGGACGGACTCGGCCGACGGCGGGGCGGCCACCGGCTTCGGTCCCTGCTTCGAGCGGGGCGCCGCGGGCGCCGCCTTCTTCGTCGTGGCCTTCGTCACTGTCGTCGCCTTCTTCGCCGTCGGCTTCGCGGCGGCGGTCGTGGCCTTCGCCGCGGTGGCCGTCGCCTTCTTCGCCGTCGGCTTCGCCGCGGTGGCCGTCGCCTTCTTCGCCGTCGCCTTCTTCGCCGTCGGCTTCGCGGCGGTGGTCCCCTGCTTCGGGGTCGCGGCCGAGCGCCGCGCCGGGCCCGTCTCCTGGTCAGCCACCGCTCGCCCCCTCGTCGATCCGCCGCCAGCGCTGGCCGTCTCGCGTGTCCTCGACGGCGATGCCGCGACGCAGCAGTTCGTCGCGGAGCCGGTCCGACTCCGCCCACTCCTTCGCCGCCCGCGCCGTCGCCCGTGCCTCGACGAGCGAGGCGAGCTCCGGCTCGAGCTCGGCGGCCGCCTCGGGCGCGATCCCGAGGACGCGGTCGAGGTCGCGGAGGAACTCGAGCGCGCGCCCGGCGTCGGCGGTGGAGAGGGTCCGCGCGTCGAGCCGCCGGTTCAGCTCGCGGACGGCCTCGAAGAGCGCGGCGAGCGCCGGCGAGACGTTGAGATCGTCGTCGAGCCCGGCCTCGAACTCCCGACGGGTGACCGCGAGGAGCTCGTCGAGCGTCGGGTCGTCGGCCCGCTCCTCCCGGTAGGCGGCGAGCGCGACGTGGAGCGCATCGAGCCGCTCGATCGCGGAACGCGCGGCGGTGAGCGAGTCCTCGCTGTAGTTCAGGCTCGTCCGGTAGTGGACGGCGATGAGCGCGTAGCGGAGGGCCCGTGCCGGGATCCCCGCGGCGAGCAGCTCGGCGACCCTCGCGATGTTGCCGGTCCGCTTCGCCATCTTCTCGCCGCCCATCTGGAGGTGGGCGCAGTGGAGCCAGGTCCGGACGAACGGGGCCCCGGTCGCCGCCTCGCTCTGCGCGATCTCGTCCTCGTGGTGGGGGAAGATGAGATCGATCCCGCCCGTGTGGATGTCGAACGACTCCCCGAGGTGCTCGATGCTCATCGCCGAGCACTCGATGTGCCAGCCGGGCCGGCCGGGCCCGATCGAGGTCTCCCAGGACGGCTCGCCCGGCTTCGGCCCCTTCCAGAGGGCGAAGTCCCGGACGTCGTCCTTCCCGTACTCGTCGGCCTCGACGCGCTCGCCCACCCGGAGCCGCTCGGGATCGAGCTTCGAGAGCCTGCCGTAGCCGGGCCACGAGGCGATCCGGAAGAAGTACGAGCCGTCGTCGGTCCGGTAGGCGTGGCCGGCGGCGACGAGCCGCTCGATCAGGGCGACCATCTGCGGGATGTGGTCGGTCGCCCGCGGGAGGACGTCGGGTCGCGTCATCCGGAGCGAGGTCGCGTCGGCGAGGAAGCGCTCGGTCCAGCGGTCGGCGAGCTCCCCGATCCCGATCCCCGCCTCCGCCGCGCCCCGGATGATCTTGTCGTCGACGTCGGTCAGGTTCATCACCCAGCGGACCCGGCGGCCCCGGTAGCGGAGGTAGCGGACGAGGAGGTCGGCGAAGAGGAACGAGCGGAAGTTGCCGATGTGGGCGGGCCCGTAGACGGTGGGCCCGCAGCTGTAGATCCGGAGCGTCCTCCCGTCGAGCGGCTCGACCGGGTGGAGCTCGCCGCTCGCGGTGTCGAGGAGGCGGGTCGTCATGCGCGCGGCCCGACGGGCTCGAGGAGGACGACGGCGAGCGCGGAGATCCCGCGACCGGCCCCCTCCATCCCGGCGAGGTTCCCGGTGGAGCCCTTCACGTTCACGAGGCCGGACGGGAGTCCGAGGAGCCCGGCGATCGAGGCCGCGATCTCGTCGAGCCGCGGAGCGAGCCGGGGCCGGGCGCCGACGATCGTCAGGTCGAGCGAGGCGGGACGCCAGCCGGCGGCCGCGGCCCGGGCGACGGCCTCGCCGACGAGGAGTCGGCTGTCGATCCCCGCCGGGGTCGCGGGCCCTGCCGGGAAGATCCGTCCGAGGTCGCCGAGCCCGGCCCCGCCGAGGATGCCGTCGGCGATCGCGTGGAGGACGACGTCGCCGTCCGAATGCCCGTGGAGCCGGGGTGCCGCGGGGAACTCGACGCCGCCGAGCCGGAGCCCGAGGCCGGGCCCGAACGGGTGGGAGTCGCGGCCGAGCCCCGGGCGGGCGACGGGGCGCGCGGCGGCGGCCACGGTGTCGGCGGGTCGCCCGCTCCCGGTCACGGTCGCGCCCCTCCGGCGAGGGATCCGACGGCGCGGGGGTCAGCCGCGAGGAGCTCGGCGCGGATGAGGTCGTCGGGCGTCGTGATCTTCAGGTTGCCCCGCGTCCCCTCGACGACCCTGACGGGATGGCCGGTGCGCTCAACGACCGACGAGGTGTCCGTCCCGGAGAAGCCGTCCCGTGCCGCGCGACGGTGCGCGTCGAGCGCGAGTCGCGCGTCGAACGCCTGCGGGGTCTGGGCGGCCCAGAGCGACGGCTCCACCCCGTCGAGCCACCCGTCGCCCGCGTCCGTCACGACGACCGCCTCCTCGGGGGTCGCGAGGATCGCCGCTCCCGAGCGACGCGCCTCGTCGATCAGCCGGTCGATCTCCTCCCCGGTGACGAACGGGCGGACCGCGTCGTGCACGAGGACGAGGCCGATCTCGCCGCTCGCGACCGACGCCTCGAGCGAGGCGAGCCCGTTCGCCTCGGAGTCGTGGCGGGTCGGCCCGCCGGCGACGAGCGGCCGGACCTTCCGGAAGCGGCCGCGGGCGACGACCTCGGCGCAGTGGCCGCGGTCCGGCTCGCCGGCGACGAGGACGACCGTCGAGACCGACGCGAGCCCCTCGAAGACGGCGAGCGTCCGGGCGAGGATCGTCTCGCCGCCGACCGGGAGGAACACCTTCCTGACGGGCGATGCCATCCGGATCCCGGCCCCGGCGGCGAGGATCACGGCGGCGACGCCGCCCGTCGCGCTCACGATCGTCCGTCCGGCGTCCGGCGAGGGCCGGTCATCGGGCTCCGAGCGCGGCGCCGCCGAGCGCGAGCTCCGCGAAGCGGACGGCCGCCGGGGTCGCGACCGGGACGTGGAGCGGGTCGCCGGCGACGAGCCGGACGCGGAGCCCCGCGGCCCGGACGAGGCCGAGCTCGTCGAGCGAGGCGAGCGACCGGGCGGGGACCGCCGCCATCGCCCGCGCGAGCGCGTCGCGCTCGAAGACCCACGGCCCCTGGAGGATCCGGAGCCGGTCGCGCGGCGGGCTCGCCGTGACGAGTCCGTCGGCGACCCGCTTGTACGTGTACGTGGCGGGGAGGACCGCGACCGCGACCTCGTACCCGGCCGCGCCGGCGAGGACGGCGTCGAGCGTGGCCGGCCCGACGAGCGGCCGGTCGGCCGCGTGGATCGCGATCCGGCGATGCGTCCCCGTCGCGAGCGCCACCCGGGCCGCCTCCCAGCGGCTCCCGCGGTGGACGGCGACGGCGACGCCCGCGCGCTCGAGGTCCGCGAGCGGGCCGCGAAGCAGGTCGTCGACGTCGCGCAGGCCGCCAGCACCCGGATCGCCGGGGCTCGCTTCGCCCGTCACGGCGACGGTGACCGCGCAGACCGACCCGGCGCCGGCGAGCGCCCGGAGCGACAGCTCGGCGACCGGCCTCCCGCGGAGCGACAGGGTCGCCGCGGGGCCGGACGGGTCGAGCGGGACGACGACGTGGACATCGGCCGCCCGCGTCCTCGCGGCGCGACCGTCCGCCCGAACCGTGCTCGGCGTCTCGACCATGGGGCGCAAGGGTAGCAGACCACCCCGGACGGCCTCGTCGCTCGGACTGCCGGACGGGCCTCGGGATCGCCCCGTCGGCGGGACCGGGACGGGTCCCCGGTGAGCCGGCCGAGGCCGGCCCTAGGCGGGCTCGCCGAGCCCTGACTCCACGAGCGCGACGAGCTCGGTGACCGCCTCCTCCGCCGCCGGCCCCTCCGCCCGGAGGGTGACGACCGTCCCGGCGGTGACGCCGAGCGTGAGGACCTGGAGGATGCTCTTCGCGTCGCGCGCCGTCCCGTCCTTGACGACCCAGACCTTCGTGTCCGCGTACGCCTTCGCGGCGTTCACGAACGTCGTCGCGGGCCGCGCGTGGAGGCCGGACCGGTTCCTGACGGTGACGGTCCGCTCGGTCATCGGCCGTCGTGCGGCTGGGCGAAGATCATCCGGCCGGCGACCGTCTGAAGGACCCGGTTCACCGTGACGACCACCTCGCGGTCGACGAAGCGGCGCCCATCCTCGACGACGATCATCGTCCCGTCGTCGAGGTAGCCGACCCCCTGGTTCGGCTCCTTCCCCTCCTGGATCACCCGGATCCGGAGGTCCTCGCCCGGGACGAGCGCCGGCTTCACGGCGTTCGCGAGCGAATTGATGTTCATCACCCGGAGCCCCTGGAGCTCCGCGACCCGGTTGAGGTTGAGGTCGTTCGTGAGGATCAGCCCGTGGCGCGCCTTCGCGAGCGCGACGAGCTTCGCGTCGACGTCGCCGCCGGAGGCGCCGTCCTCGACGACCCGGACCGGCGTCCGTGACTCGCGCTGCATCCGGGCGAGCATCTCGAGGCCGCGCCGGCCGCGGGCCCGCTTCAGGTCGTCCGACGAGTCGGCGAGCAGCTGGAGCTCGTCGAGGACGAATCGGGGGACGACGAGCGTCCCGTAGACGAAGCCGGACTCGGCGATCTCGGCGATCCGCCCGTCGATGATCGCGCTCGTGTCGACGACGATCTGCGGGCCGGGGCTGGAGCGCCCCTCCCCCTCGGGTCGCCGGATGAGCCCGACCGACTCCGCCGCCGCGGCGAGGTCGTGCCGCTTGGCGACCGTCAGCCCCATCGTCCCGAGCCCGAGGATCGCGCTCGTCGCGAGCGGGAGCCACCCGCCGACCGGCGGCGGGAACGCGGCCATCGGGAGCCCGAGGAGCGCGCCGATGACGAGCCCGACGACGAGACCGATGACCGCCGCGACGAACTCGTCGGTCGAGAGGCCCTGGACGGCGCGGACGAGCCGGTCGGCCGGGACGACGGTGAGGTACGGGAGGAGCGTGAAGCCGACGACGACCCACGCGAGGATCCAGGCCGCGACGAAGAACTCCGCCGACCCGAGCGCGGCGAAGAGCTGGGCGGAGGTCGCGAGCGTCAGCCCGAGGAGCCCGCCGAGGGCGGCCCCGAGGACGCGGATCAGGCTGATCAGCTTCGTGCTCACGAGGCGTCGGAACCCCCGGTCGGCGTTCGGGCGACGGTGGCGGGCTCATCGGTCGCGATCGGGATCGCGGCGCGCTCCGCCGCCCCGCTGCGGTCGCCAAGGCTACCAGAGCCCTCGCCGCCGATCGCGGCCGCGAGCGCGTCGCGGAGCGTGCCGACCGCGACGACGTCGAGCCCGGGGACGACGGGGGTCGGGGCACCGCGGGAGGCGCGCGGGACGATCGCCCGCCCGTAGCCGAGCCTGGCCGCCTCCCTGAGCCGGCGCTCGAGCCCGGGGACGCCGCGGAGTTCGCCGAGGAGCCCCACCTCGCCGATCGCGACGGTCCCCGGGCGGACCGGCCGGTCGCGGACCGACGAGGCGAGCGCGATCGCGAGCGGGAGGTCGAGCCCGGGCTCGTCCACGGCGATCCCGCCGGCGAGGTTCGCGTAGACGTCGTGGCTCCCGAGCCCCACCCCGGCGCGACGGCCGAGGACCGCGACGAGGAGGGCGAGGCGGTTCCCGTCGAGGCCGCTCGCCGTCCGGCGCGGCGTCCCGTACGGGCTCGCGGCGGTGAGCGCCTGGACCTCGACGAGGATCGGCCGGCTCCCCTCGAGCGTCGGGGCGACGACGCTCCCGGGGGCGGGGCCGTCGTGCTCGGCGATGAAGGCGCGGGCCGGGTCGGTCAGCTCGACGAGCCCCGCCTCGCCCATCTCGAAGACCCCGACCTCGTCGGTCGAGCCGAAGCGGTTCTTCGTCGCGCGGAGGAGGCGGAGCGCCTGGTAGCGCTCGCCCTCGAGCGTCAGGACGGCGTCGACGAGGTGCTCGAGCGTCTTCGGGCCGGCGATCGAGCCCTCCTTCGTCACGTGGCCGACGAGGACGACGGCGACCCCCTCCCCCTTCGCGAGCTCCATGAGGCGGAGCGCGCTCTCGCGGACCTGGCCGATCGACCCGGCCGCCCCGTCGAGCCCGTCGACGGTCGCGGTCTGGATGGAGTCGACGACGAGGAGGGCGGGGCGCTCCGTCCGCGCGACCTCGACGATCCGGCCGATCTCCGCCTCGGCGAGGAGCCGCACGCCGGTCGCCGCGCTCCCCCCGGCGAGCCCGAGGCGGGCCGCACGGAGCGCGACCTGGCCGGCCGACTCCTCCCCCGTCGCATAGAGGACCCACCCGTCCGGCGCGACGGTGCCGGCGATCCCGGCGGCCGCCTGGAGGAGGAGTGTCGACTTGCCGATCCCCGGCTCGCCTCCCACGAGGACGAGCGAGCCCGGGACGAGGCCGCCGCCGAGGACCCGATCGAGTTCGCCGATCCCGACGGCGGTCCGCGGCCGGTCCACCTCGCGGACCTCGGCGAGCGGACGGGGGGCCGAGGAGGGGTCGCCGGCCGCCGCGCGGGAGCGCGCCCGGGCGGCTGGCGACGGCTCGCGGACGAGCGTCTCGACGAGGGTGTTCCAGCCGCCGCACCCGCGGCACTGGCCCTCCCAGCGGAGGAAGGCCTCCCCGCAGGTCTGGCAGACGTAGCGGCTCTGCGACCGAGGCACCGGACCGGCGCCCCTAGCGGGCTTCGACCGGGGTCTTCTCGGGCGCGGCCTCGATCCGGAGACCGGTCTCGTCGCGATCGACGACGATCGTCGTCCCCTGCTCGTACTTGCCGAGGAGCAGGTGCTCCGCCAGGACGTCCTCGATCGTGTTCTGGATGACCCGGCGGAGCGGCCGCGCGCCGTAGGCGGCGTCGTAGCCGATCTGGATGATGTGGTCCTTCGCCGCCTGCGTCACCTCGAGCGCCATCCCCTGGGCGCGGAGCTGGTCGCGGACGCGGCCGAGCATCAGGTCGACGATCTCGCGGATCTCCTCGACGGTGAGCGAGCGGAAGACGACGGTCGCGTCGATCCGGTTGAGGAACTCCGGGCGGAAGTTGTTCTTCAGCTCCGCCTGGACCTTCTCCTTCATCAGCTCGTAGCTCGACGCGGCACGCGCCTCGTCGGTGTCGCCGACCGCCCGGAACCCGAGGGCGGCGTTCGTCTGGAGCTGCTTCGCCCCGAGGTTCGAGGTCATGATGATGATGCAGTTGCGGAAGTCGACCCGGCGTCCCTTCGCGTCCGTCAGGTGCCCGTCCTCCAGGATCTGGAGGAGGATGTTGAAGACCTCCGGGTGCGCCTTCTCGACCTCGTCGAGGAGGACGACCGCATAGCTCTTCCGGCGGACCGCCTCGGTCAGCTGGCCGCCCTCGTCGAAGCCGACGTACCCGGGGGGCGCCCCGACGAGCCGGCTGACGTTGTGCCGCTCCATGAACTCGCTCATGTCGATCTTGATGAGCGCGTCCTCGGAGCCGAACATGAACTCGGCGAGCGCCTTCGCGAGCTCCGTCTTCCCGACGCCGGTGGGCCCGAGGAAGATGAACGAGCCGATCGGGCGCTTCGGGTCCTTCAGGCCGGCGCGAGCGCGGCGGACCGCCTTCGAGATCGTGTCGATCGCCTCCTGCTGGCCGATCACGCGGCTGTGGAGGGCGCTCTCCATGTTGAGGAGCCGCTCCGACTCCTGCTGGCTGATCCGCGTCACGGGGATCCCGGTCCACATCGCGACGACCTGGGCGATCTCCTCCTCGCCGACCGAGGGCTGCTCGGCGGCGATCGCCGACTGCCACTCGCCGCGGAGCGTCTCGACCTTCTCGCGCGCGGCCGCCTCGGCCTCGCGGAGCGTCGCCGCCTGCTCGTACTCCTGCGCGTTGATCGCCGCGTCCTTCTCCTTCGTGACGCGGTCGAGCTCCCGCTGCGCCTCCCGGAGCGGCGGCGGGGCGGAGGCGTGGCGGAGCCGGACGCGGCTCGCCGCCTCGTCGATCAGGTCGATCGCCTTGTCGGGAAGGTGGCGGTCCGTGATGTAGCGGATCGAGAGGTCCGCGGCGGCGCGGACCGCCTCGTCGGTGATCGCCACCTTGTGGTGCTGCTCGTAGCGCTCCCGGACGCCGCGGAGGATCTCGATCGTCTGCTCGAGCGTCGGCTCCTCGACCATCACCGGCTGGAAGCGGCGCTCGAGGGCGGCGTCTCGCTCGATGTACTTGCGGTACTCGTCGAGCGTCGTCGCGCCGATGCACTGGAGCTCGCCCCGGGCGAGCGGCGGCTTGAGGATGTTCGCCGCGTCGATCGCGCCCTCGGCCGCGCCGGCCCCGACGAGCGTGTGGAGCTCGTCGATGAAGAGGACGGCGTCGTTCGTCTGGCGGAGCTCCTCGATGATCTTCTTCAGGCGCTCCTCGAACTCGCCGCGGTACTTCGTCCCCGCGACGAGCGACCCGATGTCGAGCGTGAGGACCCGCTTGTTCGCGAGCGTCTCGGGGACGTCCCCGGCGATGATCCGGTGGGCGAGCCCCTCGGCGATCGCCGTCTTCCCGACCCCGGGCTCGCCGATCAGCGCCGGGTTGTTCTTCGTCCGGCGCGAGAGGATCTGGATGACGCGCTCGATCTCGCCCTCGCGGCCGATCACCGGGTCGAGCTTCCCTGCGCGGGCGGCGTCGGTCAGGTTGATGCCGAGCTGGTCGACCGTCGGGGTCCGGCTCGCGCGCTTCGTCTCCTGCGTGGGTCCGGCCGACGAGGACTGCGAGAGGACGCGGATCACCTCGTGGCGGACCTTGTCGAGGTTGACGCCGAGCGACTCGAGGACGCCGGCGGCGATCCCCTCGCCCTCCCGGACGAGCCCGAGGAGGAGGTGTTCGGTCCCGATGTAGTTGTGGCCGAGCCGGCGCGCCTCGTCGATCGCGAGCTCGATCACCCGCTTCGCGCGCGGGGTGAGCCCCACCTCGCCGACGACCGGCCGGTCGCCGCGGCCGATGATGAACTCGACCGCGGTCCGCACCTTCGGGAGCTCGACGTTCATGTTCTCGAGGACGCGCGCGGCCACCCCCTCGCCCTCGCGGACGAGGCCGAGGAGGAGGTGCTCGGTCCCGATGTAGTTGTGGTTGAACCGCTGCGCTTCGTCCTGCGCGAGCGTCAGGACCTTGCGGGCGCGGTCGGTGAACTTGTCGAAGCGATCCATCTGGCCACGTGTCCTGCGAACCGGCGTTCGGTTCGACGCCGCTCCGAATGCTAGCACGCATCCCCGTCTCGGCCGGCCGGCGGTCCGGACCGGGAGACGACGGCAGGGTCGCATCCGGTGGGGTCGCGGTGAAGGGCCCGAAGGTACCCTCCGGGTACCACCGGTGCGGTCCGGGGCGCGGCGGGCCGGTCCGGATGCCGGCGCGCGGTCCGCGTCACGATCCCCTTGGGACGCAGAACGGCCCGCCGGTGACCGGCGGGCCGTTCAGGGTTCGCGTCGTGGGGGGTCTCAGCCCTCCGTCGCCGCCTCCGCGTCGCCCGCGGGAGCGGCGGCCGTGGCGTCGGCCGGAGCCTCCGCCGGGGTCTCGGCGGCGGCCGGAGCCTCCGCCGGGGTCTCGGCCGGGGCCTCGGCGGCGGCCGGAGCCTCGGCGGCGGCCGCCTTCGACTTCGCGGCCGCCTTCGGCGCCTTCGCCGGCTTCTCGGCAGCACCGTCGCCGCCGGCCGCGGCGGCCGCCTTCGACTTCGCGGCCGCCTTCGGAGCCTTCGCCGGCTTCTCGGCAGCACCGTCGGCGGGAGTCGCGTCGTCACGCTCGGCCGCCTCGGAGGAGGCGAGCTGCTCGCGGACCTGCGCGAACGCGGCCGCGAGCGTGTTGTCGATCCCGCCCTCCGGCTCCTGGACGGCGTCGGAGAGCGAGTAGCTCCGCTCCTGACGGGGCCGTCGCTCCGCACGCTCGGGCCGCTCCGTCCGCTCGGGCCGCTCGGGCCGCTCGCGCGGCGCCGCGGGAGCCTCCGCCGGCGCGGGCCGGGCGGGGGCCTCCTCGGCCTGCTTCAGGCTGAGCCCGAGGCGATGCCGCTCCGAGTCGAGCGAGATGATCCGGAGCTTCAGCGTCTGCCCCTCGTGGACGACGTCGCCCGGGTGGGCGACCCGCTGGTGCGAGAGCTCGCTGATGTGGATGAGGCCCTCGAGGCCGTCGCGGACGCGGACGAAGGCACCGAAGTT
>JBJOLT010000090.1:22500-45194 GCA_046045415.1 Chloroflexota bacterium
CGCGGCCGGGGCGGCCGGAGCGGGCTCGGCCCCGGTCGGCGCGGCGGGTCCGGGTTCCGGGTCGGGCTCGACGGCGACGGCGACGGCGACCGGCTCGGGCACCGGCTCCGGTTCGGCCACCGGTTCGGCCACCGGGTCGGCGGCCGGCTCAGGCGCGGTCTCCGCGACGGCGACCGGTTCGGGTTCGGGCTCCGTCACCGCCTGGGGCGCGGGCGCGGGCGCGGGCACGGGAGCCGTAGCCGGCTTCGGCGCGGGTGTCGGCTTCGGCGCATGGGCGACGGCCGGCGGCGCGTCGCCGGCATGGGAGGAGGCCGGTGCGGCGAGGAGCGCCAGCTCGAGCTGGAAGCGGAGACCGCCGGGTCGCCCGCCCGTCGGATCCACGGCGGTGAGCCGCCGCCCGGCTTCGGCGAGCCGGACCGGGTCCGGGAGCGTCGTCGAGGTGCCGCCGGAGAGGAGCGCGGTCAGGTCGGCGCGGATCCGGTCGGCGACCTGGTCGAGGAAGGCGCGGACGTCGCGGCCCCGCTCCTCGAGGCCGTCGAGGATCTGGAGCCCGGGGAGCGGCTCCCCCATCGCGAGCGAGAGGACGAACCGGCGGACCGCCTCGTCGTCCGCGAGGCCGAGGAGCTCGCGGACCTGCTCGGCGGTGAGCGTCTCCCCGCCCGCGGCAAGGAGCTGGTCGAGCATCGACTCGGCGTCGCGCATCCCTCCGGCGGCGAGCCTGGCGATCAGGGTGACCGCCTCGGGTTCGGCCGCCCGGCCGTCGGCCTCGAGGATCCTCGTCAGCTTTCCCTCGATCTCCGGGACCGACAGGCGGCGGAAGTCGTACCGCTGCACCCGCGAGAGGACCGCGGGCCGGATCCCGCCGGCGTCGGTCGTGCAGAAGATGAAGACGACGTGCTCCGGCGGCTCCTCGAGCGTCCTGAGGAGGACGTCCCAGCCCTCCTTGATCCGCTGGACCTCGTCGACGATGTAGACCTTGCGGCGGAGGTCCGACGGGGCGGTCGCGATCCGGTCGAGGAGCTCCCGCATGTCGTCGACGCGGTTCCGCGACGCCGCGTCCATCTCGAGGACGTCGAGCGCCCGTCCCTCGCGGATCGCGGTGCACGCCTCGCACGCGTCGCACGGATCACCGTCGCGGAGGTCGGTGCAGTTCAGCGCCTTCGCGACGATCCGGGCGAGCGAGGTCTTCCCCGTCCCGCGCGGGCCGACGAAGAGGAGCGCATGGGCGACCCGACCGCCGCGAACGGCGTTCCGAAGCGTCTCGACGATCGCGCCCTGGCCGACGATGCCCGCGAAGGTCTGGGCGCGCCACCGCCGGTAGAGGGCGCGATGCGGTTCGGTCCCGGTCCGGTCGCGGGTCTCGCCCGTCGCGCTCACGTCCCTCCTGATCGCCTCGGCTCAACTGGCATCGCCGTGCACCTCCCGTCGATCGGCGCGTCCCCGCGCCCACCGGCGTCGGGGGGCTCGGACCAGGCCGATCCGCGGCACCCGGCGATCATCGCTTAGTGCTGCTTCCTTCCGGACCTGACACGGTTCGCGAGTCGCCGCCGCGCGGGACCCGGCCCTCAACGTCACCCGACGAGGCGGCTTTCGAGTACGCGGACCTCGGGGAGGGATTCAGCCCTGCTGGAGCGGATTGCAGGTTCAGGGCACCGCTAGCTCCCCGCCTAGCACGGCCCGCCGATCATACCAGCGGGGCCTCCCCGGAGGCCGCGGCGCTCCGGGGGAAGGTGGCGGAGAGGGCGGGATTTGAACCCGCGACGGGTTGCCCCGAACCGCATTTCCAGTGCGGCGCCATAGGCCACTAGGCGACCTCTCCGCGGCGGCGTCGGCCGCGAGCCGGGGACCGCACCGGGGCCGTCGCGGCCGCGGAACGGACTGGCGGAGAGGGTGGGATTCGAACCCACGGTGCTTTCGCACACCGCTTTTCGAGAGCGGCACCATCAACCACTCGGACACCTCTCCGTGCGAGAGGATACCAAAGGCCCCCCCGGGGACGACATGGCCCGTTCGGGCTAGTCCGCCCCACCTCGAGAGACGGCCGGCGGGGCACCGACCGGATCGCCGGCGGGATCGACGAGCTCCGCCGCCTCCTCGCCGCGGATCCCGGAGACGACGGTGAGGCGCCGCCGGAGCGCGGGGTGGCGGGCGAGCTGGAGCGCGCTCCCGGCCGCGCCGTCCGCCTCGTCCGGCGTCGCGAAGACGAGCGTCTCCGCATCGCAGGCGAGGAGGGAGCCGACGCACATCGCGCACGGTTCGAGCGTCGTGAAGATCGTCGCGTCGCGGAGGGCCGCCGGCCCGAGCTTCCGGGCCGCCTCGCGGAGGGCGGAGACGACGGCGTGGGCGGTCGGGTCGGCGCTCCCGCTGGTCCGGTCGTGCGCCCGGACGACCATCGCGTCGTTGACGACGACGACCGCGCCGACGGGCCGCTCCCCTTCCGCGGCACCGAGCCGCGCCTCGGCGAGCGCCTCGCCCATGAAGAGCTCGTAGTTCACGCGCCGATGATACGGGTCGGGGTAGGATTCGCTCCTGCTGAACGAGCGCGCGGACCCCCCTCGAGCGGGCGGCCCGCCATCCCGGACGAGGTGAGGCGATGACGCGGACGCCACGGATCGGCATCCTGACCGGCGGGGGCGACGTCCCCGGGCTGAACTCGGTGATCAAGAGCGTCGTCTACCGCTCGTCCGAGCTCGGGTTCGAGGTCCTCGGGATCCGCCGGGGCTGGGAGGGGCTCACCCACATGGCGCGCGGCGCCGAGCTGGACCCCACGTACGTCCGCCGGCTCGACCGGACGAACACCCGGGCGATCGACCGGACCGGCGGGACGATCCTCCACACCTCGCGGACGAACCCGACGAAGATGAGCGGGAAGGGGCTCCCGCCCGCCGTCTCCGGGAAGGACGCCGAGCGGTATCGCACGGGCGAGGACCGCTTCGACCTGACGCCGTACGTCCTCGAGAACATCGCGTCGCTCGGGCTCGACTACGTCGTCGCGATCGGCGGCGACGACACGCTCAGCTTCGCGCGCGTCCTCGGCGACGCGGGGGTCCCGGTCGTCGCGGTCCCGAAGACGATGGACAACGACGTCCAGGGGACCGAGTACTGCATCGGCTTCTCGACGGCGATCACGCGGGCGAAGGACGCGGTGAACCGGCAGCGGACGACGCTCGGGTCGCACGAGCGGATCGGGATCTTCCGGATCTTCGGGCGCGATGCCGGGTTCAGCGCGCTCTACGCGTCGTACGTCACCTCGGCGCGCTGCCTGATCCCGGAGTTCCGCTACTCCATCGACCACCTCTGCGAGCTGCTCGTCGCCGACAAGCGGGCGAACCCGAGCGGGTACGCGATCGCGATCGTCGCCGAGGGCGCCGTCTGGGAGGGCGGGACGATCCAGGAGGTCGGCGAGCCCGACATGTTCGGCCACCGCCACAAGCAGAGCGTCGCCGAGATCCTCGCGAGCGAGGTGAAGGCGAGGACCGGCGAGGAGACGGTGGCGAGCGAGCTGACGTACGACCTCCGCTCCGGCGAGCCCGACGCGATCGACCAGATCGTCGCGACGACCTTCGCGAACGTCGCGATGGACCTGATCGCCGACGGGGTGAGCGGCCGGATGGTCGCGATCCGCGACGGGAAGTACGCGCACACGACGCTCCCGCCGAAGGGGCTCGGGCCGCGGACGGTCGACGTCTCGACCTCGTACGACACGGAGCGCTACCGGCCGGTCTACGCGAGCCGACTGGGCCAGCCGCTCCTCCTCACGACCGCGCTCCCGGAGCGCCCTGCCTGACGCCCCGACCGGGGGCGCCGCGAGCTCAGTCGAGCCCGGAGAGCTCGCGGATCGCCCGCGCGAGGTTCGACATGTCCTCGTCGCCGTAGCCGCGGGCGACGAGGCCGTTCTCGAACTGGGCGGCGAGGGACGCGAGCGGGACCGCCGCCCCGACCTCGCGCGCCATCGCGAGCGCGATCCCGAGGTCCTTCAGATGGAGCGAGGTCCGGAAGCCGAGCGGGTAGTCGTTCGCGATCATCCGGCCGCTCCGGTTCGCGAGGATCCAGCTCCCCGCGACGCCGCCGCCGAGCGCCCCGGCGACCGCCTCCGGGTCGAGGCCGGCCTTCATCGCTAGGACGATCCCCTCGGCGACCGCGAGGTAGACGCCCGAGATCATCACCTGGTTCACCGCCTTCACCGCCTGGCCGCTCCCCGGGGGACCGAAGTGGGTGAGCGTCGTCCCGAGCCGCTCGAGCACGGGGCGGGCCCGCTCGACCGCCTCGGGCGTGCCGCCGAGGAAGATCGTGAGCGTCGCCTTCCGGGCACCCTCGGACCCGCCGGAGACCGGCGCGTCGACGAGGTCGATCCCGCGTGCGGCGAGCCGCTCGGCGAAGTCGCGGGTGGCGGCGGGCGAGATCGTCGAGGTGTCGACGACGAGGCTCCCGCGCGCGAGGCCGTCGGCGAGGCCGGGCGCCGCCGGGCGCGTCGCCGTGGCGGGCCGGCCGAAGAGCACCTCCTCGACGTCGGGCGTGTCGGAGACCGAGACGACGACGACGTCCGCGGCGCGGCCGAGGGCCGCCGGATCGGCCGCCTCGGCGGCACCGAGCGCGACGAGCTCCCCGGCTCGCCCGGGCGTCCGGTTCCAGACGGCGGTCGGGAGTCCCGCGCGGACGAGGTTCGCCGCCATCGCGGCACCCATCGTCCCGAGCCCGGCGACCCCGACGCGGAGCGGCGCGCTCACGACGCCGCCGCGGGCTGCGGCGGCCGCGGGGCCGCGAGCCCCTCGACGACGGTGACGTTCGGGAGGCGGAGGAGGATCGACGGCGGCGCGAGGACCTTCCAGCTCCGGCTCCCGCCGCCGAGGACGATCCGCTCGCGGCGCATGACCGCGGCGTCGACCCAGAGCGGGAGGTCCGGCGGGAGCCCGAAGGCGGTGACGCCGCCGAGCTCGTGGCCGGTGAGCGTCCGGGTCTCGTCGCCGCTCGCGAACGACGCCTTCCGCGTCCCGAGCCGGTCGGCGACGACGCGGTTCACGTCGAGCCGGGTCGTCGCGAGGAGGACGCACGCGGCGTAGCGCGGCGGGGCGGCCTTGCCGACGACGACGATCGTGTTCGCCGAGTCCTCCGGCGAGAAGCCGTACGCCTCGCAGAAGGCGGCGGTGTCGGCGAGGGCCGGGTCGCACGGGAAGAGCTCGTGCTCGCCGAGGCCGGCGAGCGCGGCCTCGAGGGCGGTCCTGGCGGCGTCGTCGCTCATCGGCCGGAACGGTACCACCCGGGGGGAGCGACCCGGGCGTCCGGCCGCGGGCGGGGCGGCTAGGCGACGGCGCGCTTCGGCGCGACGATCCGCCAGGCGGTCGCGAGCCGGCGCCGCTGGTCCTGCGTGAGGCGGTCGCCCCACGCCCAGACGATCAGGTGACCGAGCGCGATGTCGGCGAGCTTCTCGGGGGCGGTGGCGTCGAGGATCGGGCCGAGCTCCGAGGCGGCCCGGAGCCGCGCGTCGCACGCCGCCCGGAGGTGGTCGGAGGCGCGGTCGAACGCCTCGCGCTCCTCGGGATCGAGCATCCAGCGCCCCATCATCAGGTCGAGGCCGATGAGCGAGTGCCAGGAGTCGAGCAGCTCGTCGAGCTCCTCGTCCGAGATCGAGCGGACGGCTCGGACCGCCCGGTCGATCGTGAGCCCGTCGAGGACGGGCGCCGGCGCGCTTCCCATGGCGGGAAGTCTCCGGACCCGGGCTCCCGCGGGGAATGGCGCGATGGTCCCGCTTCGGTGCAGGGGGACACCGGCCCCCGGCGGACCGCTCCGTCCGCCTCCGCCCCGCTCCGCTCCTCAGCGACCCCGCTCGTCCGCCGCGAGCGCCCGGCGGAACCGGTCCAGCTCGGCCGCATCGGCAGGGACGAGGTGGCGCGGCTCCGGGTAGGCGCCGCTCCGGACGTCGGCGACGAACTCGCCGAACGCGGCGATCCGCTCGCCCTGGAGCCGGTCGTACTCGGCGGCGAAGTCGCGGTAGACCTTCGCGTGGCGCGGGATGTGGCCGCGGTTCTCGCCGAGGACGTCCGTCCCGAAGAGGTACTGCGCATCGCCGCCGGTGCCCGCCCCCATCGAGATCATGAAGAGCGAGGTCCGGCGGGAGATCTCGGCGGCGATCTCGGCCGGGACGACCTCGATCTCCGCCCCGAAGGCCCCCGCCTCCTCGAGCGCCTTGACCGAGCGATAGACCGCCATCGCCGATTCGGCCGTCTTCCCGACCGCCCTGAGGCCGCCGGTCCACGTCGCCCGCGACGGGATGAGCCCCACGTGGCCGATCACCGGGACGTTGTCGGCGGCGAGCTGACGGATCGTCGGGAGGCCGGCGGAGCAGTAGACCGCGTCGGCGCTCGCCTTCAGCATCGTGAAGGCCCAGCGGGTGAAGTCGTCCGCGGTCCCGAGCTCGAAGAAGTTCATCCCCGGGACGGCGAAGAGCGTCGGGGCGACCTCCCGGAAGTGGGGCGCGAGGACCATCTCCGGGGGGACGGAGACCATGTCGACGCCGGCCTTCTCGGCGGCCTCGAGCGACGCCCAGTCCTCCGTCCGGAGCATCGTGAACTGGCGCGTCCCCTTCGCCGCGCGGATGTCGGCGACCGTGAGGCGCTTCGCCATCGCGGTCAGCCGCCGGTGACGCTGACGACCCGGCCGGTCGCGACGCTCTCGATCGCCGCCTCCGCGAGGACGAGCGCCGCCCGGCCGTCGGCGAACCCGACCGCCGGCTCGCGGTCCTCCTTGATCGCCGCCACGAACTCGGCGAGCTCCGCGCGGTAGGCGGGCATGTAGCGCTGGAGGAAGAAGTTCAGGACCGGACCCGCCGCCTCGGTCTGCGTCGCGGTCGAGGCGCGGACCGTCGTCGCGGTCATGTTGCCGGCCTCGAGCGACCCGGCATCGCCGAACGCCTCGAGGCGCTGGTCGTACCCGTAGGCGCAGGTCCGGCTGTTGACGATGACGCAGAGGGCGCCGGCGGCGTTCCGGAGCGTGACGATCGCCTGCGCGTGGTCCTTCGCGTCGATGAAGAGCTTGTCGCCGTTGTGCGAGGCGACCGCCGAGACCTCGGAGATCGGCCCGAGGAAGAAGCGCGCCATGTCGAAGTCGTGGATCGTCATGTCGCGGAAGATCCCGCCCGAGACCGCGAGGTAGGCGGCGGGCGGCGGCTGCGGGTCGCGGCTCGTGACGCGGAGCGCCCGGAGCGTCCCGATCTCGCCGCGCTTGACGCGCGCGTTCATCTCCGCGAACGACGGGTCGAAGCGGCGGTTGAAGCCGAGCATCACGAACGGCTTCTTCGCCTTGATCGCGTCCCACGTCGCGTCGATCCTCGCCATGTCGAGGTCGATCGGCTTCTCGCAGAGGATCCGCTTCCCGGCGATCGCGGAGGCGCGGATCAGCTCCGTGTGGGTCGGCGTCGCGGACGCGATGAGGACGGCGTCGACGCTCCCGTCCTCGATCGCCGACGCCGGATCGGGGCTCGACTTGGCGCCGTACGTCGCCGCGAGGTCCTTCGCGGCCTGCTCCACGGGGTCGCAGACCCACGCGAGCGTCGCGTCGGCGCTCTCGGCGATGGAGCGCGCGTGGACCTGGCCGATCCGGCCGGCACCGAAGAGAGCGATCCGGAGCATCAGGTTCCTCCCGTCCGAGTCGGTCGCCGGCATCGGCGGCGCGAGATGGGCGCGGTCGCGGGCGCCGCGCGCGGTGGCGCCCATGCTAGGGCACGGCGGACCGGCGCGGTGCGGGGTGGGGACGGGGGTCCGCGAAGGACCGCGGGAGGGTGGCGCGCCCGGCGAGACTCGAACTCACGACCTTCAGGTCCGCAACCTGACGCTCTATCCGCTGAGCTACGGGCGCACGCTCGCCGTCGATCGGCCCGGGGAGCTGGCGGAGAGGGAGGGATTCGAACCCTCGAGGCAGGTTACCCCACCTGGCGGTTTAGCAAACCGCTGCACTAGACCTCTATGCGACCTCTCCGGGGGTCGACAGCGACGAGGATGCTACCACGGCCGAACGGGACGGCAGCCGGGGCAGGGCGCCGCCCTCGATTGACACGTCGCGCGTGCGCGCATACCGTGTAGGGCACGACATGAACGCCTGCTACTACTTTCGCTGCCCGGCATGACCCGCGCCCAGGGATAGCCTGGGGGCACGGGACGTGCCGGGATGAAGCAGAGGTCGAGACCTCTGCTTTTTTGTTTGTCGCCACGGTGCGGGCACGGCCCGCGCGGAGAGGACGCCGATGTACGTCGTGATGAGCGCCACCGCCGGGGAGGCGGAGGTGACCGGGGTTCGGGAGCGGATCGTCGCGGAGGGCTTCGCGCCGTTCCAGCACGTCCGCGAGGGCCGGCGGGTCGTCGCGGTGATCGGGGAGCTCGGGAAGTCGCGGCGGGCGGAGCTCGTCGGGCTCCTCGAGCGGCTTCCCGGGGTCGAGTCGGTCGCCGAGATCTCGCGCCCGTTCAAGCTGACGTCCCGGGAGTTCCATCCCGAGGAGACGGTGATCCGCGTCCTCGACGCCGCGATCGGCGACGGGGGGCTGACGATCATGGCGGGCCCGTGCTCCGTCGAGAGCCGCGAGCAGCTCTTCGAGACCGCGGACGCGGTGAAGGCAGCCGGCGCGACGATCCTCCGCGGCGGCGCGTTCAAGCCGCGGACGAGCCCCTACTCGTTCCAGGGGCTCGGGGTGGAGGCGCTCCGCTACCTCGCGGAGGCGCGCGAGCGGACCGGGCTCCCGGTGATCACCGAGGTGATGGAGCCGAGCCAGGTCGACGTCGTCGCCGAGTACGCCGACATCCTCCAGATCGGGACGCGGAACATGCAGAACTACTCGCTCCTCCGCGACGTCGGGCGGACGCACCGGCCGGTGATGCTGAAGCGCGGCTACGGCGCGACGATCGAGGAATGGCTGATGTCGGCCGAGTACATCGTCTCGTCCGGGAACCCGAACGTCATCCTCTGCGAGCGCGGGATCCGGACCTTCGAGACGTACACGCGGAACACGTTCGACGTCGCGGCGATCCCGCTCCTCCACCAGCTCACCCATCTCCCGGTGATCGTCGATCCGTCGCACGCGACCGGGAAGCGCTGGCTCGTGAAGCCGCTCGCCGTCGCCGGGGTCGCGGTGGGGGCGGACGGCGTGATGGTCGAGGTGCACCCGACGCCGGAGCGGGCGCTCTCGGACAGCGAGCAGCAGCTGACCCTCGACGAGTTCCGCTCGATGATGGACGTCGTCGGCCCGATCCACGAGTCGATCCGCCGCTTCGGGCCGGAGCCGGTCCTCGGCGGGGCCGCCCTCAAGGTCGGCGGCACGAGCAAGCATTGAGCGCCGCCGGGACGGCGGGCGCGACCGGGACGGGGCGCGCACCGACCGACGTCGCGACCGTCCGACCCGCGGCACGGCTCCGGGGCGAGCTCCGGCTCCCCGGCGACAAGTCGATCAGCCACCGCGCGCTCCTCTTCGCCGCGCTCGCGGCCGGCGAGAGCCGGATCGAGGCCGCGGGCGACGGCGCCGACGTCCGCTCGACCGCCGGGCTCGTCGCGCGGCTCGGCGTGACGGTCGAGCGGCTCCGCGAGGCGGGCGGGCGCGTCGACTACCGGGTCGTCTCCCCGGGCGCGGACGGGCTGGCCGAGCCTGACGACATCCTCGACTGCGGGAACTCCGGGACGACCCTCCGGCTCGCGACCGGCCTCCTCGCCGGCCTGCCGCTCCACGCGGTCCTCACCGGCGACGCCTCGCTCCGGCGCCGCCCGGTCGCCCGGATCGTCGAACCGCTCCGCGCGATGGGCGCGGCACTCGCGGCCCGACGCGGCGACACGCTCCCCCCGCTCACCGTCACCGGGCGGCGGCCGCTCCGCGCGATCGACTACGCGACCCCGGTCCCGAGCGCCCAGGTCAAGTCCGCGATCCTCCTCGCGGCGCTCCACGCCGACGGCCGGACGACCGTCCGCGAGTCGGTCGCGACGCGGGACCACACCGAGCGGATGCTCCGGGCGCGCGGCGTCCCGGTCGCGCGCGAGGCCACCGGCGGGAGCGACGGGGACGGGGTCGCCTGGAGCCTCGAGGGCGGCCGGCCGCTCCGGGCGCTCGACGAGCGGGTCCCGGGCGACGTCTCGGCGGCCGCCTTCTGGCTCGTCGCGGGCTCGATCCACCCGGACGCCGTCCTGACGCTCCGCGACGTCGGGGTCAACCCGACCCGCCGGGCCGTCATCGGGATCCTCCGCGCGATGGGTGCCTCGATCGAGGAGACGGCGGCACGCCCGGACGACGGCGTCGGCGAGCCGCTCGCCGACCTCACGGTCCGCTCGAGCGGGCTCCGGGCGGTCGAGCTCGGCCCGGTGGAGGTCGCGGCGGCGATCGACGAGATCCCGGTCCTCTGCCTCGCCGCGACCCAGGCGCGCGGCCGGACGACGATCCGCGGCGCCGGCGAGCTCCGCCACAAGGAGTCGGACCGGATCGCCGGGGTCGCCGCCGGGCTCGCCGCCCTCGGCGCCCGCGTCGAGGTCTCCGGCGACGACATCGCGATCGAGGGCCCGACGCCGCTCGCCGGCGCGGCGACCGAGAGCCTCGACGACCACCGGCTCGCGATGACGTTCGCGATCGCCGGCCTCATCGCCGCCGGGGAGACGACGATCGGGGCGCCGGGGAGCGCGTCGATCTCCTACCCCGGCTTCTTCCAGCAGCTCGAGGAGGTGCGCGCATGACGAAGCGCGTCGTCCTGATCGGACATCCAGTCTCCCATTCCCTCTCCGCCGCGATGCAGCAGGCCGCGTTCGACCAGCTCGGGATCGACGCCCGCTACGAGCTCTGGGACCGCGAGGTCCCGGCGCTCGCCGGCGCGCTCGACGAGCTCCGGGGCGACGAGTTCCTCGGCGCGAACGTGACGATCCCCCACAAGGAGAAGGCGGCGACGCTCGTCGACCGCCTCACCGAGGAGGCGGCCTCGACCGGCGCCGTCAACACGATCACCCGTGAGGGGAAGCGACTCGTGGGCCACAACACCGACGTCGCCGGGTTCCGGGTCGCCCTCGACCGGCTCGTCGGCCGCCAGAAGATGCCGCGCCACGCGGTCGTCCTCGGTGCCGGCGGGGCCGGGCGCGCCGTCGTCCACGCGCTGATCACCGGGGGCTTCCAGCGGGTCGTCGTCTTCAACCGCCACCTCCACCGCGCCGAGCAGCTCTGCCGCCACTTCGCGCGGAGCGCGTCCCACATGGAGCTCCGGGCGCTCCCGTGGCACGAGGCGGTCCTCGAGGCGGAGCTCGGGAAGGCGAAGGTCCTCGTCAACGCGACGTCGATCGGGCTCGCGCCCGACGAGACGCCCGTCCCGGCGGAGCTGATCCCGCCCGGCCTCCTCGTCCTCGACCTCATCTACCGGGAGACGCGCTTCCTCCGCGAGGCGGCCGCCGCGGGCTGCACGACCGAGGACGGCGGGACGATGCTCCTCCACCAGGGCGCCGCCGCGTTCACCCTCTGGACCGGGCGGCCGGCGCCGCTCGAGGTGATGGAGGCCGCGCTCCGGGCGGCGCGGGGCGACGGGAACGGACCCGCGGCGGCCCCGGCGGCCGCGGTCGGCGCGTCTGCCGACGGGTCGGCCGACTGATGGGCCGGCTCCGCTTCCTCACCGCCGGCGAGTCCCACGGGCAGGCGCTCGGCGTCACGCTCGAGGGGGTCCCCGCCGGACTCCCGCTCACCGCGGACGACATCGCCGGCGACCTCGCGCGCCGCCAGCGCGGCTACGGGCGGGGCGCCCGCCAGGCGATCGAGAAGGACCGCGCGGAGATCCTCGCGGGGGTCCGCCACGGGAGGACGCTCGGCTCGCCGATCCTCCTCCTCGTCCGGAACAGGGACTGGGAGAACTGGACCCGGGTGATGCAGGTGGAGCCGCTCACCGACGAGGAGGCCGCGGAACTGCTCGCGGCCGCCGAGGAGGGGAACAAGCGGGCGACCCCGGTGACGCGGGTCCGGCCGGGTCACGCCGACCTCGCCGGCGCCCTGAAGTACGGCTTCTCCGACGTCCGCAACGTCCTCGAGCGCGCGTCGGCCCGCGAAACGACCGCTCGCGTCGCCGCGGGCGCGGTCGCGCGGCGCCTCCTCGCGGCGGTCGGGATCGAGATCTGGTCGTTCACCGCGGAGGTCGGGGGCGTCGCGCTCGATCCGTCGAAGGCGACGCGGTCGCGCGAGGAGGCCGAGGAGAGCCCGCTCCGCTGCCCGGACCCGGACGCGGAGGCGCGGATGGTCGCGCGGATCGACGAGGCCCGCTCGAACGGGGACACGATCGGCGGCGTCTTCGAGGTCGTCGCGACCGGCCTCCCGATCGGGCTCGGGAGCTACGTCCACTGGGATCGCCGGCTCGACGCCGCGCTCGCCTCGGCGGTCATGAGCATCAACATCGTCAAGGGGGTGGAGCTGGGGCTCGGCTTCGAGCAGACCCGCCGCTTCGGCTCGGCGGTCCACGACGTGATCGAGGGGCGGCGGCCCGACGGGAGCTGGGTCCACCGTTCGAACAACGCGGGGGGCCTGACCGGCGGGATCAGCAACGGCGAGCCGATCGTCGTCCGCGGGGCGGTGAAGCCGATCTCGACGCTCGCCCGGGCACTCCCCTCCGCCGACCTCATCAGCGGCGACCCGGTGGAGAAGGCCCACTACGAGCGGAGCGACATCAGCGTCGTGCCGGCCGCCGGGATCGTGGGCGAGGCGATGGTCGCGCTCACGATCGCCGACTTCCTCCTCGACAAGTTCGGCGGCGACTCGCTCGACGAGACGCGCGACAACCTCGCGCGCTACCGCGCGCGGATCGCCCGGCCGCCGAGCGGGACGGGCGGCGACGGCGCCGAGGCCGGCTCCGGCGGGGACGACTGAGGCGCCCGGCCGATGGAGGTCGTCCTCGTCGGGCTCCCGGGGAGCGGGAAGAGCGCGGTCGGGCGCCGGCTCGCCCGGCGCCACGCCGCGGAGCTCGTCGACCTCGACGAGCGGATCGAGACGGCGGCCGGGGCGACGATCCCGGAGATCTTCGAGCGCGAGGGCGAGGCGGGCTTCCGCGCCCGCGAGCGCGCCGCCGTCGAGGCGCTCGGGCCGGCGACGCGGTCCGGCCCGCTCACCCGGGTCGTCGCGACCGGCGGCGGCTGCGTCGTGGACCCGCGGAACCGGTGGCGTCTCTACCGGGACCGGGTCGCGGTCTGGATCGACGTCCGTCCCGAGGTGGCCGCCCAGCGGCTCCGGACGAGCGCCGTCCCGCGGCCGCTCGTCGCCGGGCGCGACCCGGTGGGGACGGTCCGCGGCCTCGCCGCCGGGCGCGAGCGCTTCTACGCAGCGGCGCACCGGGTCGAGGGGGTCTCGCAGGTGACGAGCGTCGTCGAGCGGATCGAGGCGCTCGCCGCGGAGGCGGGCGACGCGGCGGCGGGCGACGCCACCGGGGCCGGGGCCGTCACCGGGGCCGTGGCCGCGGGCACGCTCCTCCTCCGCGGCCGGACCCCGATCGGCGAGATCCTCGTCGGCGAGCGGATCGCCGGGCCGGCGCTCGCCGCGACGCTCCAGCGGCTCGGGGCGGCGCGCGCCGTCGTCCTGACCGAGCCGGTCGCCTGGGGCGCGACGGGCGGGGCGATCGAGCGCGCGCTCGGGTCGGCCGGCCTCGCGGTCGAGCTCATCGAGCTCCCGACGGGTGAGGCGGCGAAGCGGCTCGCGGTCGTGGAGGCGGTGAGCCGGGAGCTCGCCCGGCGGCGCGTCGAGCGGGACGACGTCCTCGTCGCCGTCGGCGGCGGTGCGCTCGGCGACACCGCGGGGTTCGTCGCGGCGACGTGGCTCCGCGGCGTCCGGCTCGTCCACGTCCCCACCACGCTCCTCGCGCAGGTCGACTCCTCGATCGGCGGGAAGACCGGCGTCGACCTGCCCGAGGGGAAGAACCTCGTCGGCGCGTTCCACCAGCCCGAGGCGGTGATCGTCGACGTCGATCTCCTCCGCTCCCTCCCCGAGCGCGAGCTCCGCGCGGCGCTCGGCGAGGTCGCGAAGATGGCGGTCCTCGGCGACGAGCGGCTCCTCGAGCTCCTCGAGCGGGACGGCGAGCGGATCGCCGTCGGCGCCGTCGATGCGTTCGCCTCGGGGGCGGTCGCGGAGGCGGTGGAGCGAGCCGCGTGGGCGAAGATCGAGGTCGTCACCGCCGACGAGCGGGAGCGCGCGGGCGTCGCGGGCTCCACCGCGGGGAGGATCACGCTCAACCTCGGCCACTCGCTCGGCCACGCCGTCGAGGCGGCGGGCGGGTACGAGTCGCTCCGCCACGGCGAGGCGGTCGGCTACGGCCTCCGCGCGGCGGTCGGGATCGGGCGGGCGCTCGGCGTCACGCCGGCGGCGAGGGGCGAGCGGATCCTCGGGCTCCTCGCGCGGCTCGGGCTCGGGCAGGGCACGCTCGGGGCGACGGACGGCGGTCCGGGGCTCGATCCCGCGGCGATCCGCGAGGCGCTCGGCACGGACAAGAAGCATGCCGGCGGCCGGCTCCGGTGGGTCCTCCCGACGGAGACGGGCGTCGTCGTCCGCGACGACGTACCCTCCGAACTCGTCGAGGCCGCGATCGCCGAGCTCCTGGCGCCGGCCCGTCGACCCGCGAGCGGAGCCGCCCGATGACCCGCGTCCTCGTCCTCCAGGGCCCCAACCTCAACCTCGTCGGGACGCGCGAGCCGGAGATCTACGGGCGCGAGTCGCTCGAGGAGATCCATGCCGGGATCGCCCGTCGGGCCGCGGAGCTCGGGCTCGCGGTCGACTTCTTCCAGTCGAACCACGAGGGGGCGCTCATCGACCGGCTCCACGCCCGCGACTTCGACGTCGCGATCGTCAACGCGGGCGGCCTGACCCACACGAGCGTCGCGCTCCGCGACGCGCTCCTCGCGATCCAGCGACCGTTCGTGGAGGTCCACCTCTCCGACCCCTCGAAGCGGGAGCCCTTCCGCCACGTCAACTTCCTCCACGACGTCGCGCTCGAGTCGATCGTCGGCCAGGGGGCCCGCGGCTACCATCTCGCGCTCGAGTCGATCGCCCGTCGCTTCGGAGCCGACGGTGGCTGAGCGGAGGGTGCCCGCGCCGGACGCCGAGCTCCGGCGACTCCGCAGGCGGATCGACGCGGTGGACCGGCGGATCGTCGCCCTCCTCGACGAGCGGACGGAGCTGGTCCTCGAGGTGGGTCGGGCGAAGCGGGCGGCCGGACGGCGGGCGATCCGGGACGGCGAGCGGGAGCGCGAGGTGCTCCTCCGGGTCGCCGTCGCGAAGCGGAGCGCCCTGCCGACCGAGGAGCTGCTCGCGATCTACCGGCGGCTCATCGCGGCGATGCGCCGGCTCGAGTGGGCCGACCGGCGGCGCGCGACCCGCGGGACGACCGCGGCGGCCGACGGCGGCGACGGGACCCGGCCCGGACGGTGACCGACCCGCTCGACGGGCTCTTCGTCCCGGCGGGGACCGTCTCCTGGCGACCCGACCCGCGGACGCTGCCGGCGCGGCCGACGACCCGGTTCGCCCCGGCACCGACCGGCGACCTCCACCTCGGCCACCTCGTCAACGCGCTCTACACGTGGGGGATCGCCCGGGCGACCGGCGGACGGGTGATCCTCCGGATCGAGGACCACGACCGCCAGCGCTCCCGGCCCGAGCACGAGCGGCTCATCCTCGACGACCTGGAGCGGCTCGGGCTGGTCCCGGACGAGCCGTCGCTCGCGGAGCTGCGGAGCGGGGCGCCGTCGGCCTTCCGCCAGTCGGACGATCCCGGCCCGTACGACGCGGCGCTCGAGCGGCTCCGGGCGGCGGGCCGCCTCTACGCGTGCGAGTGCTCGCGGGCCACGTGGGCGGCGCACGAGGAACGGACCGGGCGGGCCTTCTCGGGACCCGGCTGCCCGGGCCGCTGCCGTGAGCGCGGTGTCGCGGAGGCCGGCGACGTCGGGCTCCGTGCCGCCCTCGGTGCGGGGAGCGAGCGCTGGAACGACCTCCTCTGCGGCCCGGTCGGCGGCGATCCCTCGGCGGGCGGCGACCTCCTCGTCCGCGACCGGCTGGGGAACCGGACGTACGCGCTCGCCGTCGTCGTCGACGACACCCGCCACGGGATCGACCTCGTGATCCGCGGCCGTGACCTCCTCGACGCGACGCCCGCCCAGCTCCGCCTCGGGACGCACCTCGGCCGCGAGCGCCCGCCCGCCTTCCTCCACCACCCGCTCGTCAGGCGCGGGACGGGCGAGAAGCTCTCGAAGGCGGCCGGCGACGTGGCGGTGAGGTCCCTCCTCGACGAGGGGCGGACGCCCGGCGAGCTCTTCGGCCTCGCGGCGCGGCTCGCGGGGCTCCTCGGGCCGGGCGAGGAGCGTCCGATCGACCCGGACGAGCTCGGGAGCCTCTTCGCGGGCTAGGCGCGGGGCGGCGGACGGTGGGGCGGCCGGTCGGGCGGCCGGTCGCGCCGCCGGGGAGGCCCGGTCAGGCGCGGACGGTCGCGGCGCGGAGCGAGGTGACGAGCCGGCCGAGGGCCGCGACGTCACGACCCGCCGGGCCGAGCGCGTCGACGAGCGCCGAGGCGACGATCACGCCCGCAGCGCCTGCCCGGACGATGAGCCGGACGTGCTCCGGACGGCTGACGCCGAAGCCGACGGCGACCGGGACCGGGGACTCCGCGGTGACCTCGCGGACGAGGCGTCCGACGGAGCGCGGGAGCGAGCGACGCGCGCCGGTGACCCCGACGAGCGAGACGCAGTAGAGGAAGCCGCCGGAGCGGGCGGCGACGGCGCGGCGCCGGGCGGGCGACGTCGTCGGGGCGACGAGGTAGACGAGCGCGAGCCCGACGTCGCGGCAGACGGCCTCGAACGGGGCGCCCTCGTCCGGCGTCAGGTCCGCGACGATGATGCCGGCCGCACCCGCGCGGGCGAGCCGGCCCGCGACCGCGCGGCCGTCGCCGCCGCCGATCGCCTGGTTCGCGTAGCACATCGGGACGAGCGGGAGCCCGGGCCGGGCGGCGGCGATCCGCTCGATGAGCTCGAGCGAGGACTCGAGCGTCGCGCCGTTCGCGAGGGCGCGGCCGGCCGCGACCTGGAGCGTCGTCCCGTCGGCGAGGGGGTCGGAGAACGGGAGGCCCACCTCGAGCAGGTCCGCTCCCGCGTCGGCCGCGGCGAGCGCCGCCTCGACGCTCGTCGCGGCATCGGGGTACCCGGCGACGACGTACGGGACGAGCGCCGCCCGCCCGGCCGCTTCCGCGGCGGCGAAGGCGGCGGCGATCCGTGCCGCCCCGGGGGTCCCGTTCGTGCCGCCCGGGTCCGCGGGTGCGCCGGCGGCGGGTGCGCCGGCGGCGGGTGCGCCGGCCGCGCGCGAGGTCGCGGCGGTCGAGGGGGCGCCGCCGCCGGTCACCCGCGCGACTCCCAGCGCTCCAGCGTCCCGAGGTCCTTGTCGCCGCGGCCGGAGAG
This sequence comes from Chloroflexota bacterium, assembly GCA_046045415.1. GTDB lineage: Bacteria > Chloroflexota > Limnocylindria > Limnocylindrales > CSP1-4 > DASVZT01. The sequence goes on from JBJOLT010000090.1 coordinate 39,907, forward strand.
CCCGACGAGGACGACCGTCTCGTCGGGGTACGGCTCGCCGGAGCCCTCGAGACCCGCGAGGATCCGCGGGAGGACCGCGAACGCGTGGGAGGTCTCGAGCGCCGGGAGGATCCCCTCGAGCCGGGTGAGCGCCTTCATGGCGGCGACCGCCTCGGCGTCGGTCGCCGGGGCGATCCCCATCCGCCCGGCCGCGAAGAGGGCGGCGAGCTGCGGGCCGACCCCCGGATAGTCGAGCCCGGCGCTGATCGAGTGCGCCTCGACGACCTGCCCGTCGGCGTCCTGGAGCATGAGCGACCGCGAGCCGTGGAGGATCCCCGGCGTCCCGCCGGCCAGCGCCGCCGCGTGCCGGCCGGTCGCGACCCCGTCGCCCGCCGCCTCCGCGACCGCGAGACGGACCGACGGCTCGCCGATGAACCGGGAGAGGAGCCCGATCGCGTTCGAGCCGCCCCCGACGCACGCGAGGACGAGGTCCGGGAGCCGCCCCTCGACGTCCGTCACCTGGCGCGCGGCCTCGTCGCCGATCACCCGCTGGAGGTCGCGGACGATCGTCGGGTAGGGGTGGGGGCCCATCGCCGACCCGAGGACGTAGTGGGTCGTCGCCACGTTCGTCACCCAGTCGCGCATCGCCTCGTTCACCGCGTCCTTGAGGGTCGCCGAGCCGCTCGTCACCGGGCGGACCTCGGCCCCGAGCGCCCGCATCCGGAGGACGTTCGGCGCCTGGCGGGCGATGTCCTCCGCCCCCATGTAGACGACGCACGGGAGGCCGAGGAGGGCGCACGCGGTGGCCGTCGCGACGCCGTGCTGGCCGGCGCCCGTCTCCGCGATCACCCGCGTCTTGCCGAGCCGCCGCGTGAGGAGCGTCTGGCCGAGCGCGTTGTTGATCTTGTGGGCGCCGGTGTGCGCGAGGTCCTCGCGCTTGAGGTGGACCCGGAGCGTCGACGGGATCGGGATCGCCCGGCGGCCCCGGCCCTCGGCGAGCCGGCGGGTCTCGGCGAGGACCTCCTCGGCGTAGCGGTCGGCGCGGTAGAGGACGGTGGGGCGGCCCGCGTACGTCGCGGTGAGCGAGCTGAGCTCCGCCCAGAAGCGCGGGTCGTCGCGGAGCGCCGCGTATGCGCGCTCGAGCTCCTCGAGCGCGGCGATCAGCGTCTCCGGGACGTAGCGACCGCCGAACTCGCGCTCGAGCCCCCAGCGGCCCGCCTCGTCCACCTCGAGGAGCCCGGCGGCGACCGGCGTCGGGCGCGCGGGCGAATGCGGGAGGTCGAGCCGGGCGGCGCGCGCCCGCTTCGCGAAGAGCGCGACGAGGAACGGGTCCTTCGCCGGGCGCTCCCCCGCCGCCGCGTCGCGCGGGACCTCGACCCCCGACGCGACGTCGACCCCGGTCGCGGGGATCGACCGGAGGGCGGCGCCGACGTTCGCCGGGGCGAGCCCGCCCGCGAGCGTCACCGGCACCTCGCGAGCGACGGCCGCCGCGATCGCCGCCGCGACCCGCCGTCCGGTCCCGCCCGGATGGACGCCGCCAGCCGCGTCGAGGAGGATCCGCTCGGCGCCGGCGGCGAGGTAGGCGCGGGCACGCTCGACGACGGCCGCGACGGTCGCACGGTCCGGGGTCGGCGGCGCGGCGCCGCCGTCGGCGCCGAGCGCGGCGGCGCGGCGGTCGGCTGTCCCGCCGCTCCCCTCCCCCGCCGGGAGATGGAGGACCTTCCAGGCGGGCCGGCCGAGCCTCGCGACCGCGTCGAGGCTCTCGCTCCCCGAGAGCTGGATCGCGTCCGGGTCGAGCGCCGCGATCGCGTGGGCGAGCTCGGCCGCCGGGAGGTCCGCGGTGACGAGGACGATCCGGGGGGCGGCGGGGCCGGCGGCGCCGCGGGCGAGGGCGACGAGCGGGGCCGCCTCGTCGAGCGTCAGGGCCCGGGGCGTGCCGGGGACGAGGTTCAGCCCGATGGCGTCCACCCCGGCGGCGAGGGCCGCCGCGACGTCCGCGGCGCTCAGGACGCCGCAGACCTTCACCGCGGGGACCCGGTCCATCGCGGCCGGATCCCCGGGCGGGCGGCCCGCGTGGACGAAGGCGGCGACGGCGGCTCGCGGGTCCGGCGCGCGCATCAGCGCCTCCCCGACGAGCGCCGCGTCGCAGCCGGCCGCGCGCCATCCGACGAGCTGCGCTGGGTCGCGGAGCCCGGACTCGGCGACGACGAGGCGGTCGTCCGGGACGAGCGCGCGGAGTCGCGGCGCGAGCTCCACGTCGACGGCGAGCGTCCGGAGGTCGCGGTTGTTGATCCCCACGAGCCGCGCACCCGTCGCGAGCGCCGCGTCGAGCTCGCGCTCGTCGTGGACCTCGACGAGCGGCTCGAGGCCCAGCTCGCGGGCGAGAGCGACGAGCCGGGCGAGCCGCTTCGGCGCGTGGAGGACCGCGAGAAGGAGGACGAGGTCGGCGCCGGCGCCGCGGAGGAGCGGGAGCTGGCGCTCGTCGACGACGAACTCCTTCGCGAGGACGGGGACGCTCACCGCGGCACGGACGGAGCGGAGGTCCGCGATCGCGCCGCCGAACCAGTGGGGCTCGCAGAGGACGGAGATCGCCGCCGCCCCGCCCGCGGCGTACGCGCGGGCGCGCCGGACCGGGTCGTCGCCCGGGCCGGCGAGCGCGCCGGCGGACGGCGACGAGCGCTTCACCTCTGCGATCACGTGGCAGCCGGGCGCCGCGAGCCGGAGCGCCGCATCCCGCGGCGCCGGTGCCGCCGCTGCGTCCGCGGCGAGTGCGCCGTACGTCCGGTCACCGAGCTCGAGCGCGACGTCGGCCGCGCGCCGGAGCGCGATCTCCCCGACGACCGTGGCCTCGGCGCGCCGCGGGAGCTCGAAGCCGCCGCGGCGACCCGTCGCGAGCGTCATCGCGCCACCCCCGCGCCGGCGAGCCGCTCGGCACGGAGCGCCTCGAGGAGCCGGAGGCCCGCGCCCGAGTCGATCGTCGCGCGGGCGAGCGCGATCCCCCCGGCGAGGTCCGCGGCCCGCCCGGCGACGACGAGCGTCGCGCCGGCGTTGAGGAGCACCACGTCGCGCCGCGGTCCCGGCTCGCCACGGAGGACCCCCTCGACGAGCCGTGCGTTCTCCTCGGGCGTCCCGCCGGCGAGCTCGCTCGTCGCGGCCCGGACGAGGCCGAGCGCCGACGGGTCGACCGTCGAGCGGACGATCCCCGCCGGGGTGACGTCGTGGATCACGCCGCTCCCGTCGAGCGGCAGCTCGTCGACCCCGTCGCCGTGGACGACGAACGCGCGCTCGTCGCCGAGGAGCCGGAGGACCGCCGCGAGCTTCGGCGCCGCCGCCGGATCGGCGCACCCGACGACGAGTCGGCGGACCCCGGCCGGGTTCGTGAGGGGGCCGAGGAGGTTGAACGCCGTCCGGACGCCGATCTCCTTCCGGGTCGGCCCCGCGTGGCGCATCGCCGGGTGGAACGACGGGGCGAAGAGGAAGGCGAACCCGAGCGCCCGGAGCGAGTCGGCCGCCGAGGCGGCGTCGTGGTCGGTCCGGATCCCGAGCGCGTCGAGCGCATCGGCCGACCCGGAGCGCGACGTGATCGCCCGGTTCCCGTGCTTCGCGACCGGGACACCGGTCGCCGCGACGACGAGCGCCGAGGTCGTCGAGATGTTGAACGTCCCGCTCCGGTCGCCGCCCGTGCCGACGGAGTCGACCGCACCGGCGGGCGCATCGACGTGGAGGACCCGCGCCCGCATCGCCTGCGCGAAGCCCGCGAGCTCCTCGATCGTCTCACCCCGCATCCGGAGCCCGATGAGGAGCGCGGCGAGCTGCGAGGCGGTCGCCTCGCCGTCCATCACGGCCCCCATCGCGTCGCGCGCCTCGTCCATCGAGAGGGTCCGTCCCTCGACGACGGTCGCGAGGGCGGCGCGGACGAGCTCGCTCATCGTGCGGGCTCCGCGAGGCCGCGGGTCGCGAAGGTCCCGCTCGCCGCGTCGAGCCGGCCGGCCTCCCCTTCCCCGGCGAGCCGAAGGAAGTTCGCGAGGAGATGCGGGCCGTCCGGGGTGAGGACCGACTCGGGGTGGAACTGGACCCCCTCGATCGGGAGCGACTCGTGCCGCATCCCCATGAGCACCCCGTCCTCCTCGCTCCGCGCGGTCGCGACGAAGCCCGGGGGGAGGGTCGGCACGTCGACGCAGAGCGAGTGGTAGCGCGCGGCGTCGAACGGCTGCGGCATCCCGGCGAGGAGGCCGGCCCCATCGTGGCCGACGCGGGACGACTCCCCGTGGACGAGCGTCGGGGCCCGGACGACCCGGCCGCCGAACGCCTGGGCGAGCGACTGCATCCCGAGGCAGACGCCGAGGAGCGGGATCCGCCGTTCCGCGGCGATCCGGCACGCGTCCATCGAGACGCCGGCATGGTCGGGGTCGCTCGGGCCGGGGCTGACGACGATCCCACGGAGCTCCGCCGCGGGGTCGTCCGCGAGCTCCCGGATCCCGTCGGCGTCGATCGCGTCGTTCCGGAGGACCCGGACCTCGGCCCCCGCCGCCTGGAGCGCCTGGACGAGGTTGAACGTGAACGAGTCGTAGTTGTCGATCACGAGGATCATCGGGCCGCCCCCGCCGCGACCGGCGCCCGGGCGGGCGCAGGCGACGCCGCCTCGGCCGCGAGCTCGATCGCCCGCCGGAGCGCCGCCGCCTTGTGCTCCGTCTCCTCGAACTCGCGTGCCGGGACGCTCCCGGCGACGATCCCGGCGCCGCTGTGGAGGTGGGCGAGCCCGTCGCGGAGCACCGCCGACCGGATCGTGATCGCCGTATCGAGGTTCCCGTCGTACCCGAGGTAGCCGACCGCGCCGCCGTAGAGACCGCGCCGCTCGCCCTCCGCCGCGGCGATCAGCTGCATCGCACGGACCTTCGGCGCCCCGGAGAGCGTCCCCGCCGGGAAGACGCTCCGGAGCGCGTCGAGCGCGTCGAGACCCGCGCCGAGTTCGGCCTCGACGTGGCTGACGAGGTGGAGGACGTGGCTGTACCGCTCGACCTCCATGTACTTCGCGACCCGGACGCTCCCGGCCCGGGCGACCCGGCCGAGGTCGTTCCTGCCGAGGTCCACGAGCATCACGTGCTCGGCCCGCTCCTTCGGGTCCGCCCGGAGCTGCTCGGCGAGGACGATGTCCTCCTCGAGCGTCGCCCCGCGGGGCCGGGTCCCGGCGATCGGGTGCGTCGTCAGCCGGCCGCCCTCGGCCTGGAGGAGGAGCTCCGGGCTCGCGCCGACGACCTCGAGGTCCGGGGTCCGGACGAAGAAGAGGTACGGGCTCGGGTTGACGCGGC
>JBJOLT010000077.1:0-3510 GCA_046045415.1 Chloroflexota bacterium
GCGGCAGCGTTCGCGATCGCGAGACCCGCGCCCGCCGGGATCGCGAGCAGGCAGAGCGCGCCGATGCTCGGCGGCACGATCGCGCCGGTCGCCACGGCGCCGAGCGCCCCGTAAAGGGGCATGAGCGGGATCCCGACGGCGAAGGGGATCCACGAGGCCGGCGTCCCCTTGAAGCGCGCGTCGTAGAGGAGGCCGGTCGCGAGGCCGCCGGCCGCGATCGCGACGACGACGGGGCCGGACGGCGCCGCGAGGCCGATCCCGGCGACCGCGAGCCCCGCGGCAAGGCGGAGGACCGTCCGCGGGCGGAGGAGCCCGGCAGGGATCGGCTTCCACGGTTTCGCGACGGCGTCGGCCGGGGCGTCGACGAGATCGTTCACCGCCCCGATCGCCCCCTGGATGAGCGCCATCGCGAGGCCCAGCCGCGCCGCGTCCGGGATCGGGGCGCCGAGGCCGGCCGCGACAGCGCCGGCGACGAGCCCGTTCAGGGTGGACGGGAACGGGTGGGCGACGCGGAGCCGCGAGAGGAGCTGCCGGCCCGCGGCGGGACCACTCGCGCCCACGTGCACCTCCGGCTCGATCGGACGAGGCGGAGTATCCCAGACGGGTCCCGCCGCGCGTGCGCGGACGGCGACCCGGGAGAGCCCGCCCGCGCCGGTTGAGCCCGCGGCCCGGACGGAGTAGCGTTCGTGGCGATGACCCAGAACGGACGTGCGACCCCCGGCCCGGGCACCGGGAGTGGCACCGGCAGCGGCGAGCCGGCCCGCCGCTTCCCCGAGGTGAGCGGCCGCTCGCTCCTCGGCGTGGAGCGGCGTCTCCCCGGGCAGCTCCCCGCGGAGCGGACGCTCGTCGTCGTCGCGTTCCGCCAGTGGCACCAGCCCATCGTCGACCGCTGGATCGCCCGTGCCGTCGCGGCCGGCGTCCCGCCGACGATCCTCGGCGCGGCAGGGCGGCTGCCGCGCGCCGTCGTGGAGCTCCCGGTCCTCTCGGCCCGCCTGCGCCCGGCACGGCGCTTCATCGACGGCGGGATGACCGCCGGGATCGCGGACCCGGTGATCCTCGCCCGGACGATCACCGTCTACACGAACCTCGCCGCCTTCCAGCGGTCGCTCGGGATCGGGTCGTCGGACGAGCTCCACGCGCTCGTCGTCACGCCCGACGGGTCGATCCTCGCCCGTGCGGAGGGCGAGCCCGACGAGGGGTGGGGTCCGATCGGCGCCGCCCTCGCGGGCTGAGGCGCACGCCACCCGGCGCCGCCCTCGCGGGCTGAGGCGCAGGCCGCCGCCCGGCGGCTCGTAGGCGAGGAGGGGGTCGAACCCACACGTCCCTCACGGGACACCGGCTCCTAAGGCCGGCGCGTCTGCCATTCCGCCACTCGCCCGTGGGCGAGTCTAGCCGCCCCCCGCGGGAGCGGGAGCGCGAGCGCTCCCTCCCCCGACCGGATCAGTAGACGAACAGGCGCCCCCGATACGTGAACGGGGCCGTCGCCCCTACGCGGAGTGGCCGCGCCTGCGCGACCAGAAGCGCCTCGACGGTCGAGTTGGTCCACCCGAACCAGTCCCCGTTGTCGCCCGCTCGCGCAGAGCCGCCATCGGCCATCCGGATCGTGAAGCGGGTTGGCGTGGGGTTCACCCAGGCACCCGTTCCGGTGCTCCATTCCTCGAGGGTGCCGTCGAATACCACCTGGCCGCAGATCGTGCCCCGCGGGTAGGTGGCCGTGTTGTTCGCCTCGTCGCTCGCCGTGACCGTCGAGCAGGCCGGCTTCGTGAATGGCGTGGCGCCCGTCGTCGCGTCGCCGGTCGTGGAGCTGGTGAGACGCCAGCCGTCCGAGGCGACCCAGATGAACCGGAGGTTCGTTCGCGTCGTCGTGATGGCCGTCTTTCCCTTCCCCGCCGTGGAGGTCGTCGCGTCGAGCCGGAGGCCGAACGAGACGCTCTGGCCGCTGTTCCCGGAGAGGAAGTACCGTCCCCCGCCGATCGCGCCCACGGTCCCTCTCGGGTACTTCGCGGTGCTCCCCACGGTCACGACGCCCCAGCCGGGCTTCGCGGCTGCGCACACCTCCCCGGTCGTCATCGAGACGAGATAGACACCCGGCGTCGTCAGGCCGGACGCGGTCGCCGAGGCGACCCCGGTCAACTCACCGGACGTCGCGGACGCCGTCGTCACCGGGTTGCCCGCCATGTCGGTCACGGTGAAGGTGATGGGGCAGGCGCCGACGAGCGGCCCACCCTGGTAGGCGCGAGTCTCGGCGCGGAGCGGTACCGTCCCGGTGTCCGCCACGACGCCAGCCGTCGCGTCCCAGACGATGACGATGCTCGACGTGAGGCGGAAGGAAGGAGTCCCCGTCGTCACCTCCGAGCCGCCGATCCGGCCGCCGGGCGTCATGTAGTAGGCGCCCACGCGATACTCGCCGCGCTCGGTCAGGCGCTCCGAGTGCGACGCGACGGCGATCAGGTCCCCGGGCGACGTCCCCTCCGTGACGGACAGCGGTCCGATGAAGAAGAAGCTCGCCGAGTCAAAGGAGCAGTTTGCCGGGAGCGGGGTCGCGCGGCACAGAAGGAGATAGACCTGCCCGGAAGTCAGGTCGGCGTCCGTCCCGTCCGTGAGCGATACCTCCGCCCTGAAGGTCACGTCCGTGCCGGTCGGGATGGCCTGTCCGGCCGTCAGCTCGACGCCGTCGACGTACGCCCGGACGGTGATCCCGGTCGTCCGGTCCACCGGACCCTGGAACTCGTACGCGCCGGCATCGCAGGCTGACAGCGCGGGGCGCGGGAAGCCGCGCTGGTCGGTCGTGTCGTCGCACCCGTCGGCGGCATTCGACGGATCGATCGCCAGGCTCCCCTGACCGAGAGCGACGGTCTCCGTCGGACCACCGTTCGAGGCGAGTGACCCGAGGAGCAGGTCCGCGCGCGCAGCCACGACGCCTGCCGAGCCCCCGCAGCCCGGCGCATCGGCCACGACGACGCCGGTCGTGAAGATGCTCCCGGTGCATCCGCCGCCGACGAAGAGCGACGCACCGACGATCGCGTTGCTGTTGAAGACAGCGCTGCCATCGGTCCCGCCCGCCGCCGCCGACCCCACGTTGTCGACGAAGGTCGAACTGTAGACGCCGGTCGAGCTTCCGATGTTGTAGACGGCGCCGCCGCCCGAGCCTGCGGTGTTCTCGACGAACGTGGTACGACGGACGAGGAGGTCGGCCGGGACGATCGAACCGGCCTGGATCGCCCCGCCGCGGGTCCAGGAGAAGTTGGCGTGGAAGGTGGAGCCGCCGACGTCGACGCTGCCCCAGGCGTGGATCGCCCCGCCGCCGCACTCATCGAGGCCGCAGCCGGGCGTGCCGGCCGAGTTGTCGACGAAGGTCCCGTCACTCACGGTGAGGGAGGACGTGCTCCGGATCGCGCCGCCCTGGTAGTCGGCCCGGTTCTCCGTGAACGTCGCGCGCTCGACGTAGACCTGGTTGTTGTTCCAGAGGGCGCCGCCGTCCGCCGCGGCGACGTTCCGCTCGAACGTGCC
>JBJOLT010000067.1:0-11413 GCA_046045415.1 Chloroflexota bacterium
GGGGCGGCCGTTCCGATTCCCGGCCCGAGCCCGGCCCGGTCCGCCCTGAAAGAGCCGCTGCCGGGGCGAGCCCCTAGACGACCCGTTCCTTCCGGAGGCGCACGATCTCTGCCGGCCCGTAGCCGAGCTCGGCGAGCAGCGCGTCGCCGTCCTCGCCGAGGAGCGGCGGCGGGCGGCGGATCGACGCCGGGGTGGCGGAGAGCTCGAAGGGGATCCCCACCTGGCTGACGCGCCCGAGGCGTGGGTGCTCGAGCTCGACGCGCATCCCGCGGGCCCGGGCCTCGGGAGCCGCGAACGCGGCGAGCAGGTCGTTCACCGGGCCGGCGGGGACCTCGGCCGACTCGAGCCGCGCGAGCCACGTGGCGGTCGACTCCGTCACGACGATCGCCGCGAGGAGCGGGACGAGGACCTCGCGGTGCGCGACCCGGTCCGCGTTCGTCGCGAAGCGGGGATCGGTCGCGAGATCCGCGCGGCCGAGCACCTCGCAGAGGCGGGCCCACTGGCGCTCGCTCCCGACCGCGAGGGCGATCGTCCCGTCGGCGGTCGCGAACGTCTCGTACGGGACGATGTTCGGGTGCGCGTTGCCGCGGCGGCCCGGCGCGCGCCCAGTGACGAACGCGTTCTGCGCCTGGTTGACGAGGATCGCGAGCGAGGACCCGAGGAGCGACGCGTCGATCCGCTGTCCGCGGCCGGCCGCCGGGCCGTCCGGCCTGTCCCGGGCCTCGAGCGCCGCGAGGATCGCGACGGCGCCGTGGAGCCCGGTCACGACGTCGGCGATCGCGACCCCGAGCTTCGTCGGCTCGCCGCCCGCCGCGTCCGGCCGGCCCGTGATCGACATCAGCCCGGCGACCGCCTGGAGGACGAGGTCGTACCCGGGTCTCGCGGCGGCGGGGCCGTCCGGGCCGTAGCCCGTGATCGCGAGGTGGACGAGCCGGGGGTTGAGCGCCTCGAGCGACGCGTCGTCGAATCCGAGCGCGGCGAAGGCGCCGGCGCGGAAGTTCTCGACGAGGACGTCGGCCCGGCCGAGGAGGCGACCGAGGATCTCACGGCCCGCCGGGGCGCGGAGGTCGAGCCGGAGCGAGCGCTTGTTGCGGTTGACCGCGAGGTAGTAGGCGGCGGTCCCGGGATCGTCGGGCCCGTCGAGCCCCGCTCCGACGAAGGGCGGACCCCAGCCGCGCGTCCCGTCGCCCTCGGGCGGCTCCACCTTGACGACGTCCGCGCCGAGGTCGCCGAGGAGCATCGTCGCGTACGGCCCGGCGAGGATCGTGGAGCAGTCGGCCACGAGGATCCCGGCGAGCGGCCCGGGACGGCTGCGGGGCTCCGCCCGCGACGGAGTCTCGGAGCGGGCGAACGGGTCGTCGGCCATCGCCGGGATGGTACGGCGCTACGATGGCCCGGTGAGCGACCACCTCGATCCACGCCCGACGCTGATGACGGTCCACGCCCACCCCGACGACGAGACGATCGGGACGGGCGGGACGATGGCCGCCGCGGTCGACGCCGGACGGCGCGTCGTCCTCGTGACGTGCACGCGCGGCGAGCTGGGCGACATCGTCGTCCCCGAGCTCGACACGGAGGCCCATCACCGGCGGCTCGGCGAGATCCGGGCCGGGGAGCTCGAGGCGGCGCTCGGCGAGCTCGGCGTGACCGAGTGGGAGACGCTCGGCTACCGCGACTCGGACATGATGGGCCGCCCCGGGAACCACGACCCGCGCTGCTTCTGGCAGGCCGACCTCGACGAGGCGATCGGGCGCCTCGTCTGGCTCGTCCGCCGCTACCGCCCGCACGTGATCACGACGTACAACGACTTCGGGGGCTACGGCCATCCCGACCACATCCGGACCCACGAGGTCGCGGTGGGGGCGTTCGCCCGGGCCGGCGACCCGGCGTGGTACGCGTCGCAGCTCGCACCGGAGCACGGCGGGAGCGGTCCGGCGTCCGACGCCGGTGGCCTCGCCCCGTGGACGCCGCTCAAGCTCTACGAGCAGGCGATGCCGGCATCCCTCCGGACGACGATGGCGGAGCGGATGGCGGAGCTCGGGATCCAGAGTCCGTTCGGACCGCCACCGGAGGCGACGCCGGAGCAGCTCGCCGAGTACGAGGCCTTCATGGCGAAGCTCCTCGTCCCGGACGAATCGATCACGACCCGGGTCGACGTCTCCCGCGTGCTGGAGCGGAAGTGGCACGCGCTCAGGCGCCACGAGACGCAGATCGGGGCGGAGAACACCTTCCTGGCCTTCGGCCTCGACGGGTGGCGAGAGGCGTGGCACGAGGAGGCGTTCATCCTCCGCGAGTCACGGGTCCCGACGGGCGCCCCGGAGACCGATCTCTTCGCGGGGATCCCCGGCGCCTGAGCGCCCTCGCATCGCGGCGGGATCGGGCGACCCCGCGGGCCGGCGGGGGTCGGACGATGCGGGAGCGATGGCGGACCCGACCGGATTCGAACCGGCGATCTCCAGCGTGACAGGCTGGCATGTTGGGCCGCTACACCACGGGTCCGTGCGGCCGCCGGAGGATAGCAGAGTCCGCGCGCCTATACTGCCGGCATGCCCCGTGTGGATCTCAGGAGCGATACCGTCACGCACCCGACGCCCGCGATGCGCCGTGCGATGTACGAGGCGGAGGTCGGCGACGACGTCTGGGGCGACGACCCCACGGTGATCGCCCTCGAGGAGCGCGCGGCCGCCCTCCTCGGCAAGGAGGCCGGCCTCTTCGTCGCGAGCGGCACGCAGGGGAACCTCGCCGCGCAGATGGCGCACCTCGCGCGCGGCCAGGAGTCGATCATGCCGGCCGAGGGGCACGTCCTGCTCCACGAGGCGGCCGGCCACGCCGTCGTCGTGGGCTCGTCGATCACGCCGGTCGCCGAGAACGCGGACGGGACGATGGACCTCGAGGCGATCGCCGCGGCGTTCCGGGACCCGTCGGACGTCCACCAGCCGATCACCGGCCTCGTCGTCATCGAGAACACGCACGCGAACTCGATGGCCCAGCCGCTCACCCCCGAGTACACGCGATCGGTCGCCGCGGTCGCCCACGAGCGCGGCGTCCCCCTCCACATCGACGGCGCCCGCTTCTGGAACGCCGTCGTCGCCCTCGGGGTGGACGCGCGGGACCTCGCCGGTCCGGCCGACTCGATCACGTTCTGCCTCTCGAAGGGGCTCGCCTGCCCCGTCGGCTCGGTCCTCGTCGGGAGCCGCGACTTCATCTGGCGGGCGCGGCGGGCGCGGAAGCTGCTCGGCGGCGGGATGCGCCAGGTGGGGATCCTCGCCGCGGCGGGACTCGTCGCCCTCTCGGACGGCCCGGACGGCACGGTCCGGCGTCTCGCCGAGGACCACGCGACGGCCAGGCGCCTCGCCGAGGGGATCGCCGGCCTCGACGGCGTCGTCTCGCCCGGGTTCCTCGCCCAGCCGGAGCCGGGCCGGCTCGATCCGGGTCGGGCCGCGACGAACTTCGTCATCTTCAAGGTGGACCGCGACCGGTCCGCCTTCCTGCGGGCGCTGGAGGCCCGCGGCGTCCTGATGATCGAGTTCTCCCACGGCCAGATCCGCGCCGTCACCCATCTCGGCATCGGGGAGGCGGAGATCGACGCGACGATCGCGGCCGTCGCCGGCGCCCTCGCGGACACGGCGGGGACGCGGGCCGAGGCGCTCCCCGTCCCGGCCGGTCGATGACGACCGCCGGCCGCCGGCGGATCCCGGCACTCGCCTGACCCCGGACCGCCCGGTGGACGTGATCCCCGCGCTCGACGTCACCGCGGGTCGCTCGCGGATCGTCTTCTGGCCGGGTGTCTCGTCGGGGACCGGCGCTCCGACGGACCGGCCCGAGCGGATCGCCCGCCGCTTCGTCGATCTCGGCGCCCGGTCGATCCACGTCGTGGACTTCGAGGGGGCGCGCGGCGGGAGCCCCGCGAACCTGGAGGCGGTGGGCCGGATCGCGTCCGAGGTGGCCGTCCCGATCCAGCTCGCCGGCGGGCTCGAGGGCGCTGACCGGATCCGCCTCGCCTTCGCTGCGGGCGCGACGCGGGTCGTCCTCTCGACCGCGGTCCTCGACGACCCGGCGATCCTCGGGGAGTGCCTCGCGGTCGCCGGGGCGTGGCTCGCGGTCGGACTCGACCCGCGGCCGGAGCGGCTCGCCGCGTTCCCGTGGCGCCGCCCCGCCCCGCCGACGATCGACGCGCTCCTCGACGAACTCGCGGGCCTCGGCGTCGGACGGGTCGTCCTCACGCACGGCGGTACGAGGCCGGACGAGGCGCTCCTCCGCCGGCTCGCGGCGCGGCACGACCTCGAGCTCCTCGTCGCGGGCGGCGCGACCGACCTCGACGGGATCCGGTCCCTCCGCGACGCGGGCGTCGCGGCCGTCATCCTCGGGGAGCCGCTCCTCTCCGGGGCCATCGAGTACCCTGCAGCCGTGGAGGCCGCCGCATGAACCGACCGCTCCTCGCGCTCCCGCTCGCCGCCGTCGTCGCGCTCGCGGGCTGTGCCGGCGCCGCCCCAGGGGCGAGCGAGCCGACCGCCCCCGCGGCGACCGAGGCGACCCGGCCCGCCTGCCCCACCGCGGAACCCGCGCCGCTCCCCGCGGGCGAGACGCGGATCGTGACGATCGAGACCTCGCTCGGCGCGATCGAGATCACCGTCGACGGGGCCCTCTCCCCGATCGCAGCGGGGAACTTCGTCGCCCTCGCCGCGTGCGGCTACTACGACGGCGTCGTCTTCCACCGGGTCGTCCCCGGCTTCGTCATCCAGGGCGGCGACGGCCAGTACGGCCGGGACCCGGCGGACCCCGCGGTCGTGGGGACCGGCGGCCCCGGCTACACGATCACCGACGAGCCGGTCACCGCCACGTACGGTCGCGGCACGGTCGCGATGGCGCGGACCGCCGCCCCGAACTCCCAGGGCTCGCAGTTCTTCATCGTCCTGACCGAGGAGGCGCGCGCGCCGCTCGAGTCCTACAACACGTACGCGATCTTCGGGACGGTGACGAAGGGGCTCGACACGGTCGATGCCGTCGCCGCCGCCGCCGACCAGGAGATCCCGTCCGAACCGATCGTCATGGATCGCGTCACCGTCGCCACCCCGTAGCCGAGAGCGAGGAGCCAGTCCGATGACCCACGTCGTGATCGCGACCGAGAAGGGCGACATCGAGGTCGACCTCTACGACGAGTCCGCCCCGAAGACGACCGCGAACTTCCTCAAGCTCGCCGCGGACGGCTTCTACGACGGCGTCGTCTTCCACCGGGTGATCCCCGGCTTCGTCATCCAGGGGGGCGACGGCGAGTTCGGCAAGAAGGCGTCCCTCGACATGAACCGGATCGGGACCGGGGGTCCCGGCTATCGCTTCGAGGACGAGCCGGTCGCCGGCGACTACCACCGCGGGACGCTCGCGATGGCGAACGCGGGGCCGAACACGAACGGGAGCCAGTTCTTCATCTGCCATGCCGACCTCGCGGGCAAGCTCCCGAAGAACTACACGATCTTCGGGGTCGTCACGAAGGGGCTCGACGTCGTCGACGCGATCGCCGCGGGGCGGACCGGGCCGGGCGACAAGCCCGTCGAGCCCGTGGCGATGACCGCGATCACGGTCGCGAAGGGCTGACGGAGACCGGGGCCGACCCTGGTCGGTCGGGTGCGTTCGGGTGCGCGAACGTTAAGGGATTTTTACCAGAACCACGAACGAAACCCTTGGCGGCGGGCCCTCGAGCCTGTAGAGTCCGGTGTACTGCGAAAGCAGGCGCTGCCCCAGCTCCAAGGCCATGGGTAGGTAGGGTCAGGGTAGTCGGTGAAGCCGACGTGATAGATGCCCTTGAAGCGCGGCAGAAGGCGGCCCCTCGGGGACGCTCCTTCACCGGGACAGCAACGAAGCGGTTCCCTCGTGGAACCGCTTCGTCTTTTCCGGCGGGATCGCCGGACCCGCGGTAGCTCCCTCCGTTCGGGCCCGTCGGCGCCTCGTCCTGCTATCCTTCGGGACCCCGCGCGCCTGTAGCTCAGTGGATAGAGCGTCGGCCTCCGGAGCCGAAGGTCGCAGGTTCGAATCCTGTCGGGCGCGCCACTCCCTCCGCCTCGGGCCCCGGGACCGCTAGCATCCGCGCGTGACCCGGCGGCAGCTCCTGGACTACGGCGCACTCGCGCTCATCTGGGGGAGTTCGTTCGTCCTCGTCCTCCGGGTCGTCGAGTCGTTCGGCTGGGTCGGCGCGGTCGCGCTCCGCTCGCTCGCGGCCGCCGCGATCCTCCTCGTCCTCGCCCGGCTCGCCGGCAGGCGACTCCGGGTCGCGGGCGCCTGGGCACCGATCGGCGTCGTCGGCGCGACGACGGTCGCCGGCCAGCTCGTCGGGCTCTCGTACGCGACCCCCCGGATCGGCACGGCGATGGCGGCGATCCTCGTCGCGACGATCCCCCTCTTCTCGGCGGCGATCGGGCGCCTCCTCCGGATCGAGACGGTGACGCCGCCCGCGCGGCTCGGCCTGCTCCTCGGGGTCGCGGGCGTCGCGCTCCTCGTCGGCTTCCCGGCGGTCGAGCCGTCGCCCGAGTTCGCCATCGGCTGCGCGAGCTCGCTCGGCGGGTCGTTCGCCGCGGCCCTCGGGAGCAACTGGGCGCGCCGGCATCTCCGGCATGTCGGCGCGTGGGAGCAGACGATCGGCGCCTTCCTCGTCGGGGGCCTCCTGACGCTCCCGCTCCTCGCGGTCGTCCCGGTCCCCGCACCGCCGGACCTCCTCGACGTCGGCTGGCTCCTCCTCCTCGCCGGCCTCTGCAGTTCGCTCGCGTACGTCCTCTACTTCCGGCTCGTCGCCGACGTCGGGGCGACGCTCGCGATCAGCGTCGAGTTCGTCGTCCCGGTCGTCGCGGTCGCGATCGGCGTCCTCCTCCTCGGGGAGCGGCTCTCGCTCGCCCAGGCGATCGGCGGGGCGGTGATCGTCGTCGGCTGCGCGCTCGTCGTCGGGCTCCTCCCGGTCCGGCGGCGCGGTGCCGACGAGGGGCGCGGCTAGGTCACCGCTCCGGGCGCGGCTCGGCGTGGGGCTCGTCGAGCGGCTCGTCGGGTGACGGGACGTACGGGGTCCCGATCGGTTCGACCGTCGCCCGCGCCCGCTCGCGACGCTCCCCCGCGATGGCATCGATCCGGCACGCGAGCCGGCCGTCGGGGAGCCGCCACGCGACGGCGGCGAGCCGCTCCCCGGGGAGCGCGGGGAAGAGGTACTCGAGCCGGTAGCGGCGCGGACCGGCCGGCGGGGCGATCGCCGCGACGGCCTCGTCGACCCAGTCGAGGTACACGGCGTTGTTCGCGTGGCCGAGCGGGTCGACCTCGTGCGGCCGGACGACGAGCTCGAGCAGATGCGCGCCTGCCGGCGGGTCGGGGAGCTCGACGCGGACCGGCTCGAACGACCCCGGCACGACGTCGAACCGCTCGAGGAACTCCGGCGGGACGCGGGCCGGGAGGCCGCGGGCGTCGGTCATCACCCAGTCGGTGAGGACCCGGCCGATCGGCGTGCCGGCCCCATCGCGGATCCCGGTCCGGCGGCGCGCCCAGACGCGACGGAAGCCGGAGAGCCGGGTCGTGAGGACGACGCCCGCGCCGGCGGCGACCGGGGCGCCGATCTCGAGCTCGATCGAGCGGGCGAGCCACGTCATGCCCCGCGCCTCGTACCAGGCCCGGTCGTAGCCGAGCCGCTCCGAGTGGAGCCACGCGAGGTCCTGGGCCCAGCGCAGGTACGAGGCCGATCGCGCGACCCCGTCCGCGCCGCACTCGTCGAAGCGGACCCGGTAGCGCGACGTCTCCGTCGCGACCGCGTCGCTCACCCGCCGCCCCTCGCCCCGGCGAGCCGGTCGAGCGTCTCGAGGCTCACGAGGCCGATCCCGTCGCGGGTCGTCGTCTGGCGGGCGAGCCGGACGAGGCACGACCGGCGCGCGTCGAAGACGACGAGGGCGGCGGTGAGCCGGACCCCCTCCGCGGCCGCGTTCCGGCGGGCCGTGTCGAGCTGGTCGAGGACGTCGGCACCGATCCCGCGCGCCCCCCACTTGCAGTCGTATGCCTCGCCGCTCCCCTCGCCCTCGAGCGTCACGTCGTAGGGATGGATCTCGGCGCGGACGCCGTCGAACAGGATCCGTCGCTCCCGGCGAACCGTGCCACCCCCGCGGCGCCGGACGAGGAGCTCCGTCACGTGCTCCACGATCGCGCCGCGGAACTGGCTCCGCACCGCCTCTCCCTTCTCGGCCACGGCGAGCGAGGCGGCGAGGAGCGCCTCGGCCCGGTCGCGCGCGGCCGGATCGGACCCGGCGCTCCCGTCCCCGAAGATCGTCGGGAAGATCGCGCGCCACGTCGCGGGGTCCGTCCGCTCCCCGTTCATCACGGCCCGCGCCATCACGCGCTCGCCGGTCGTCGCATCGGCGAGGAGCTCGGCGGTCCGGGCGACGAGCGGGTCGGCCTGGATCCCCGCGTAGACGATCGCCCGCGCGTCCGGCGCGGCGTCCTGGAACCTCACGGGGTCGGGGCCCCGGCCGCCGGACCGGGCCGCGACGTCACGCGGATTCCCCGACGGCGAGGAGGACGACCTGCGGGAGCGTCGAGAGCCAGTCGATCGCCCGGTGCGGATCCTCGATCGACCCCGCCTCCTCGACGACGAGGTCGATCGCCCGTCCGATCGGCTCGTCGGCGACCTCGCCGCCGCGCGCCGCCGCGACCGCCGCGAACCGGGCGCGGTACGCGGTCGCGAGATCGGTGACGTACTGCCACTCGTCCTCGACCGTCTCGCCGAGCGCGACGAGGCGGTCGAGTCCGGTCGTCGCGCGGGTCATCAGGTCGGCGATCGTCGGCACGGCCCGAAGGGTACGCCCGCCCGCCGAGCGTGGCACGATGACGCGGTCGGCGAGGGGGCTGGCCGCCGCGGAGGCGGGGAGGTGAGGCGATGGATCTCGGCTTGAAGGGGCGGACCGCCCTCGTCGGCGGCGGGTCGTCCGGCCTCGGACGGGCGTCCGCGGAGCGGCTCGTCGCGGAGGGGTGCCGGGTCGCGATCTGGTCGCGGAGCGAGGCGGGGCTCCGCGCGGTCGCGGACGATCTCGGCGCGCGGTACGGTGCCGAGGTGGCGACGATCGCGGCCGACGCGACGGAACCGGGCGTCGCCTCCAGGGTCGCGGAAGCGGCGGCGGCGGCGCTCGGTCGGGTCGACATCCTCGTGCTGAACGCAGGGGGACCGCCGCCGGCCGATGCCGTCTCGACCAACCCGGCGGGCTGGGAGGCCGCCTTCCGGCTCCTCGCGATCACCCCGATCGAGCTCGCGACGCTCATCCTCCCGGGGATGCGCGAGCGGCACTGGGGTCGCGTCGTCGCGATCCTCTCCTCCGGCGTCCGCCAGCCGATCCCCGATCTCGTCTACTCCAACGCGGGCCGAGGGGCGCTCGCCGCGTGGATGAAGACCGCCGCCCGCCTCGTCGCCGCCGACGGGGTGACGGTGAACGGGGTGCTCCCGGGCCGGATCCAGACGCCGCGGATCGAGAGCCTCGACACCGGCCGCGCCGAGCGGACGGGGACGCCGGTCGAGACGGTGCGAGCGGAACACCTCCGGACGATCCCGGCCGGCCGCTACGGTGAGCCCGCTGAGCTGGGGAGCCTCGTCGGCTACCTCTGCTCGGACCTCGCCTCGTACCAGACGGGCACGTTCACCGCGGTCGACGGGGGGCTCATCACCGGCCTCCCCTGACGCGCGGCGACCCGGGGGGACCGGTGGCGCGCCGGGGGAGCGGTGGCGCGCCGGGGGCCGACCGGTCGTCAGTCGCCCGCGTGGGCACCGCTCCGGATCGAGAAGCGGATGAACTCGCCGGTCGCCTCGAGCCGCGTCGCGGCGACGGAATCGACCCGTGCCGCGGGCGGGCCGTCGCGGAGATCCCGCTCGAGCCGGTCGAGCGCCTCGTCGGCGCCCTCGGCGACGAGGCGGACGCTCCCGTCGTTCTCGTTCCGCACCCAGCCGACGAGGCCGAGGAGCGTTGCCCGCTCCGCGGTCCAGTAGCGGAAGCCGACCCCCTGGACCCGCCCGGCGACGACCGCCTCGAGCCGCCTGCCGCTCACGCGCGGACCCCGGGCGTCGGCCAGGCGAGGACGAGGACGTCGAGCGCCAGTTCGGGATTGACGTTCCCGGCGATGAGCGCCGCGGTCCGGTCGAGCCGCCCGAGGAACGCGGCGAGCGCCTCGGGATCGAGGCCGGCCACCGCAGACTCGAGCTCCTCGAGGAGCGTGTGGTCGACGACCTGCGCGCGGCCGCCGCGCGAGACGACGAGGAGGTCGCGGCCGACGTCGCGCCAGACGCCGAGGAGCGCGAGCGCGGCCCGGCGTCGTTCGGCGGCGGGTCGCTTCGCGGCGGACGCCGGCGCCGGTCCGGCCGTCATGTCGGCATCCGGGGCCGTGCCGGGTTCGTCCGCGCCCTGCGGCTCGTCGACGGGCTCGGTCGCGGCGTCGACGGCCCGGGCGATGTCGCCGGCCCTGCCGACGAGCTCGCGGACCGCCGCGAGCCGGCCGGCCCGGCCTGCCCGGAGAAGGTCGAGGAGCGTCCGGGCGATCTCGCTCCGAGCCGTCACCGCCCCTGGGGATGCGGCGAGCGCGATCGCGAGCCCGGGGCGGCCTGCCGCGAGGCGCGCGAGCCGGGCGCCGGTCGGGGCGTCGGCGAGTCCCCGCTCGACGAGGATCCCCTCGATCACGCGCGGAGCGACGGGGCCGAGCCGGATCCGCGCACACCGCGACCGCACGGTCGGGAGCAGCTGCGCCTCGTCGTCGACGCAGAGGACGATCGTCACGCCCGCCGGCGGCTCCTCGAGGGTCCGGAGGATGGCGTTCTGCGCCATCTCGTTCATCCGTCCGGCGTCCTCGACGAGCGCGACCCTCGCACCGCCCTCGACGGGGAGAAGCGCGAGCGTCGCGATGAGACCGCGGATCGTCCCGGCGTCGCGCTCGAGCTCCTCGCCGATCCTGATCTCCCGGCCCGGGCCGGACGGCGCGAGCCGGTGGAGGTCGGGGTGGGCACCGGCAGCGACGAGGCGGCAGCCGCGACAGTCGCCGCACGGGCGATCGGCGACGGCCGGCGCGCCGCAGAGGAGCGCCGCCGCGAGATCGAGCCCGAGCGTCGTCTTCCCCGACGATGCGGGGCCGATGAGCATCACCGCGTGCGGGGCGCCCGAGGCGAGGAGCGCCCGGACGGCGGCGACGGCGGGCTCCTGCCCGCGCGTCGCGAACCGGCCGGGCGTCGCGGTGGCCACCGGAGCTCCGGGGGCGGGCCGCTAGGCGGCGCCGCCCGCCTTCGCGCGGGAGCGGGTCGCCGGCTTCTTGGCGGCAGCCTCGGCCGGCTCGGCCGCCTTCGCGCGGGAGCGGGTCGCCGGCTTCTTCGCCGCGGCCTCGGGGGCAGCGGACGATCCGGCCGGCTCGGCCGCCTTCGCGCGGG